>JBDGSM010000053.1:0-9621 GCA_042217545.1 Candidatus Nanohalobium sp.
GCCGCAGTACTTCTAGCGGTTTTACTTGCTTCAGGTTGCGCTACAGGAGGAACAAACCCTGATACACAGAATCCCGGCTCAGGCACGGGAACAGGTCCGGGTACAAGTATCGGGCATCTACAGCTATATGTCAGCGACAAGCCCCGCTGATATATCCAGTTTCGACCATCTTAACGTCACCGTCTCAAAGGTCAGGATCTTCAGGGCCTCACAGGGACAAAACGCTGGCAACGCCTCCAACAGCAGCAACAGTTCTTCCGGTTTCAAGAGCTTCAACGTATCGGAAACCGTTGACCTAACAGAGCTGCAGGGAGAAGACGCTACCTCAGTACTCAAGGAGGACATAGATGCAGGAAACTACACCAAGATGGAACTTGAGGCCTCAGGAATAGAAGCAACAGTCAATGGAAGCTCGGTTGACGTAAAAATTCCAAGCGGCAAGCTACAGTTAACCAAAGGTTTCACAGTCGCACCGAACAGGACCACAGAGTTCGTCTTCGACATAAAAGTGGTTCAGAGAGGAAACAAAGGATACATCCTCAGGCCTGTGATCTCTCAGTCTGGAGTAGTCGGGAAAGACGTCCAGATCAAGAGAAAGCCTAAGAACGCCGGCAAACAGGGCATGAATGGTTCGAAGGGAGGAGGTAACCAGAGTCAGGGGAATCATTCGAAAGGCAAGCAGCCTCCTAAGAACGCTTCCGAGCAGGGTAAGGCGCCTGCCTGAAAAACAGTTGCAGGCCTCCACCCACCTCTTTTTAAAGTTCTCCTCTCCTTTTCTGTTATACTTGTAAAAAGGTGATTCATGTCATGTCAGACGATATTGAAGATCATATGGTTCAAGAAGTAGATGAAACCGAAGAAGTAGAGGAACCCGAGCCTGAGGAAGCTGAGGTCGAAGAAGAGGAAGAGACCCAGGAAGCTCAGGAAGTCGAGGAAGAAGCTGAGGAAGAGTCTACTGAAGAAACAACAGAAGAGGAAACCCAGGAAGATTCCGGAGACGACCAGGATTACGACAAGCCTGTATCCGAGGGAGACATTGTAGAACTCGAGATCGAGGACCTTGGAAGCAAAGGCGATGGAATCGCAAGGGTCGAAGGGTTCGTAGTATTCGTTCCAGGCGGAGAAGTCGACGAGTCCTACGAAGTAGAGATAACATCGGTCGGCAGAAAGTTTGCCTTCGGAGAGATCGTAGAGTAACTCCTCCGGCCAAACTCCCGGATTTTTATCTTTTCTATTCTCAAAAAACTACATGGACAGAGGAGACATAGCCCTCATATTCATATCCGCATCAATCATAACAGGCCTGGCAGCAGGAACAGCTTTCAACACCGGAGCACTCAATAAGGCCTTCTCAGGCAGTGAACAGGTCCACGAACACGCCTTATTCTTCGTATATGCGAACGGAACGGAGCAGAATCTGACAGCTGATAGATTCCAGCTCCAGAGCAGCAAGGTCCACCTCGAAAACGGAAAGAGCAACATTGTACACAAACACGCCTCAGGAGTTACATGGGGACAGTTCCTCGATACTTTGAACATCTCAATCAAGAGAAAGGAAAACCAGAGCTGTCTCAGAATGCCTGAAAAGACCTTCTGCAGCAACATGACCGTAATGCTAAACGGGGACAAGTTCAGGCCAGGTAAGGAAATCCAGCAGGGAGACGATCTCGCAATAGTGATGGGAGAGAACTCTACCAGGAAAGCAAAAAACTACATGAAACTCGACCTGCCCAGGGCCTACAGGAAAAGAAGCCTGACCACCAGGGTGTGAAGACATGAGGCCTGTAACGGTAGCGAGATACGGGGAAATAGGGACCAAGAGCGGAAGAGTCCAGAAAAACATGGAAGCCGTTCTCAGGCAGAGGGTAAATGACAAGCTGGAACACGAAGGACTGCAACCTGAAAAAGTCTACACAAGGGAGAGCAGGATCATAGCGGAGGTAGAAGACAACAAGGAAGCCGCGAACGCAGTACAGCTTCTACCAGGTATAAAATCCTGCTCGCCAGCGTACCAGACAGAGCCAGACCTTGAACAGGTCAAAGATGCCTCGGAAAAGTTTGAATACGGCGAAACCTTTGGAGTAGATCCTCACACCGGCAACACAGAGCTTTCCTCCCGGAAAATAGCGGAGGAAATCGGAGAACACGTAGAAAACTTTTCAGGAGCAGGAGTCGACCTCGACAACCCGGACACCTGGCTGAGGGTCGATATGAGAAACCAGGAGGCCTACGTATTCACAGAAAAGCTTGAAGGTCCAGGAGGATTTCCCTCAGGAACAAACGGAAAATACGCAGCACTTGTCAGCGGAGGGATAGACTCCCCGGTCGCCGCCTACGAAACGATGACACGAGGAGCCGATATAGTCCTGGTCTACTTCTACAACAGGCCTATAGCTGCAGAAGATCATTTAATGCGTTTCAGGGCGGCAGCAGAGAAGCTGAAAAACTTCCACCCCGGGAAAAAGTGGAAGGCCTACAGAGTAGACATGGAAGACGTCAATAAACGCCTGATGGAGGTTCAGAGAGGCCGCATGGTCATGCACAGGATAATAATGTTCCGCGTAGCGGAGAAGATCGCAGAAAAAGAAGGTCTGAACGGCATAATCACTGGAGAATCGCTTGGACAGAAAAGCTCCCAGACCGCGGAAAACCTCCAGGCGACAACCCAATCCATCGATACTCCTGTTTTAAGGCCTCTTATCGCTATGGACAAGGATTCGATAACGCAGAAGGCCAGGGAGATCGACACGTTCGAGGAAGCAAAGATCAACTCGGCCTGCAGATCCCTCTCACCCGAACAACCGGCCACGCGGCTTAAAGACGAGAAACTGGATGAACTGGTATCGATGATCGAAGAGGAAGGCCTCGCAGAGGAGGCGTGGCGCTCTACAGACATCTTCGAAGTTTAGTTGTCACTGCACGATTAAGCACAATGTTTATAAATACTCTCGTGGTTGTGGTACTGTATGTCTCTCAGCGAGAAGAAAGAAGAAGCGGAGGCAGTCCTTGACTCGGCTGAAATGACGCTTGAAACATTCGGCAGTACCGGGAAGACTGCACGAGATCTCAGGACAAAGGTCACCGAGCTTGAGAACCAGCTCCAGGATCCGGATTCCCAGAGGAAACTGGACCAGCTTATTGACGAGATCCGCGAGCTCATGGAAGAAGTCAAGGAGAACTCCGGCGGAGAACCCATGATGGGCGAACCAGGTGGAGATGACTTCGGCGGCGGAGCAGGCGCACCACCTCCAGAAGACGACATGCCCCCGATGTAACCGTAATACTGCTTCCCGATTTTTTCTTTCTCTAGACCCTTTTCTCCCATAGGAAAGCGTTTCCACGGAAAGGCCTTCAGGTTTTAAAATGCTGCGTGTTGACACCGTTCTATATGGAACACCTGAAGTTCCCGAAATCCGTTGATAGAAGATCTTTCGTGTTCGGCCTTCTAACAGGCCTTGCAGCACTTACCTTTCCATCGTTCCTGAACCACATGCTCTACTTTCTCTCAGGGCAGATCAGTACCGTGATCTTCAGGGGACAGTGGGGTATCGTGGCACTCAGCATAGTCGGATTCCTCGCATTCCTGATCCCGTTGAACTACAGGAGGAGAGCGGACTGGAGATCAATGGGGATATACTCGGCGTTCATAGTATCGCTTTTCATCGAGATGTACGGCATACCTCTGACAGTCTACATGTCATCGGCAGCCTTCGGAGCAGTCTCACCGGCAACAGTACCGAACACAGTCCTCACTTTCTCTGCAGTCGGCCACACTTTTGCCATGAACATCTGGATGGTGGTAGGCGCTGCCATAACAGCACTGGGAATGGCGATAGTCGCAATCGGATGGGTAACGATATACAGAACAGACAGGGACCTTGTCACGTCCGGAATATACAGGTACTCGAGACACCCGCAGTACCTCGGCATAATCCTCATCGCCGCAGGATGGTTCATAGGATGGCCAACACTCCTGACAGGCCTCATGCTGCCAGTAGTAATATACGAATACGCCAGGCTCTGCAGGAAAGAAGAGAAAGAAGTCGCCGAAGACATCGGAGAGGAAAAATACCAGGCCTACAGAGAATCCACGCCCATGCTGGTCTAAACGCTTAAAATCTTCAGGCCTCAAAAACTTCATATGCCTCCACAGGGAGACCAGTGTCCTTACTGCCAGCTAATCAGCAACCCGCAACAGCTGATGACCGTAGCAGAAACCGACAACTTCTACGCATGGCTCGAAGTACAGCCAAGAGCGAAAGGCCACACACAGATCGTGCCAAAAGAACACAAGGAAAGTGTACTCGACTTCTCACCCGAGGAATACGGCGAAGCAATGAACCTGGTAAGAGAAGTAGTCATGAAAGCAAAGAAAGGCCTCGGAGCGGACGGCACATCAGTCACTATGAATATAGGAGACGCAGGAGGCCAGATGCTCGACCACGCATATATCTCGGTGTTCCCGAGATTTGAAGAAGACGACAATGCGGAAACACCTACCGGAGCGATCTTCCAGCACCGTGAAGACCTCCAGGACCAGGAAAAACTTAGAGAGCTACAGGAAGAAATGGCCTCAGTCGAAATAAACTTCGGAGAACCAAAAACACCACACCCGGACTCACAGAAATTCAAACAGGAAGAAAGCTCACAGGAAGAGCAGGAAGAAGCACCGGAACCGGAAGAAGACGAAGAAGAAATAGAACCCGAACACAAAGGCAAAAGCTTCGAATGGAAATAAGGCCTCACACAACTCCTACCTATCGAAGCACCGGGTTTAAGCATTAGAAGGCCTGGGAACGTCCGACACATTTAAGTGTTTTTGTCACGAATAAGTAAACATAGGTGTCTCTGTCTTGGGCTACCTCAGCTCCGCGGTCGGAAAGCCTCTGAAATGGATAGGAGGAGCAGCCGCAATCTACGGAGGATACAAGTTAGCCACCCAGAACGGCTCCGACATCTCACAGTCAGTATCAGGAGCGTTCGACGGCCTTGAAGAGGACAGCGACGGACTTGAAGCAGCCGCAACCCTCCTGGAATCCACAGGACAGCAGGTTAACGACAACCCGGAGTACGGAGCAAACCTGGGAACAGCAGGGAAAGGCCTTGCAGCAGCCGCGATAGGAGCATATCTTGACGGAAGCATTTCCATGAACGATCTTGACTACTGAACGCCACCCTACTTTTCAACGCCAGGTTCAAGAAATTCTTTTAACTTTCAGAGCCCGCTTCAATCATATGACCGAGTACGATCCAGAAAAACTGGAAAAAGAAGTTTCACAGCGCTGGAAACAGGAAAACATAAAACAGAAAGTACGCGATTCAACGGAGGGAAATGATCCGTTCTTTCTTGTAGACGGTCCTCCATACCTGAACGGAAGCCCGCACGTCGGACACATGCAGGGAAAGGTCATCAAGGACGTGATGCTGCGTTTCAAGCAGATGCAGGGCTACGACGTCTGGGACCAGGCAGGATTCGACACTCACGGACTACCGAACGAGCTAGCGACTGAGGAAGAACTCGGCATAGAGGACAAAAACGAGATCGGAGACTCGATCTCGGCTAAAAAATTCATCGAAGAATGCAAGGAGCGCGCAACTTCCGCGAAAGACCTCTGGCAGACAGTCATGGAAGACCTAGCCGTATGGCAGGACTTCGAGGACCCGTACATGACCTACGACCCGGATTATATCGAGACCGCCTGGTGGCTTCTACAGAAGACAGACGAACAGGATCTACTTTACGAGGGAAGAAAGCCGATTCACTGGTGTCCAAGATGCCAGACCTCGCTTTCAGGATACGAGGTAACGGACGAGTACCAGGAGATAGAGGACATCGCAGTATACGCAAAGTTCCCGCTCAAAGACCGGGAAGAGAAGCTGGTCATCTGGACCACGACTCCATGGACGATCCCAAGCAACATGGCGGTCTTCACGCACCCAGACTACCGTTACGCCATCGTAGAAGCCGAGGGAGAAAAACTCATAATAGCAGAACAGCTCGTCGAAAGAACAATGGCTAAAAAAGGCCTGGAAGAGGACGATTACGAGATCGAGAGAACTCTCATCGGTTCTGACCTGAAAGGCCTGAAGTACAGGACGCCTTTCATCGACGAGATACCAAGACAGCAGGAACTCGATGAAGAGGACGGCGTACACCGTGTCCACAACTCGGAGGAGCTTGTAACACTTGAAGACGGAACAGGCCTGGTTCACGCCGCGACAGGACACGGGCCGGAGGACTACGAGGAGACAAGGCCTCTCGGACTGCCTGTCTTTTCGCCGCTGGATGCTGAAGGATACTACACGGAAGAGGCCGGAGAGCTCGAGGGCAGGAACGTCCTCGAGGTCGACCCGGAGATAGTGGAGATGCTTGAGGATAAAGGCCTTCTCTACTACAGCGAGAAGTTTACTCACGAGTACCCTCACTGCTGGAGATGTAAGACAGAGCTGATTTACAGGGCAGCTGACCAGTGGTTCATCGAAAATGAGGAAGTCAAGCAGAGGATGCTGGACGAGAACGAGGGAGTTGACTGGATTCCAGAGTCGGCGCAGAAGCGTTTCCACAACTTCGTCTCGGAATCGCCTGACTGGTGTATCACCAGGCAGAACTACTGGGGCATCCCGATACCGATCTGGGTCAATGACGAAACCGGGGACTACGTCGTGATCGGAAGCTTCGATGAACTGGAGGAGAAAGCAGGAGAACTACCGGAGAACTTCGATCCCCACAAGCACGTGGTCGATGAGATCACGTGGGAGGGAGAAAACGGCGGAACCTACAGAAGGATTCCGGACATATTCGACGTCTGGTTCGACTCTGGAATCGCGCCGTTCGCTTCCCTGCATTATCCTTTCGAGGAGCAGCCTTTCGAGAACATGTGGCCGATGGACTTCATAACAGAGGCCTCGGACCAGATCAGAGGATGGTTCTACTCCCTGATGTTCACGGGAATCCTCGGATTCGATGAAGCACCGTACGAAAAAGTCCTTTTCCAGGGCTACGTCCTGGACGCTGAAGGAGAAAAAATGTCCAAATCGATCGGCAACGTTGTAGATCCTGTTGAACAGGTGGAGGAGTTCGGAGCAGATCTACCACGGTTCTACCAGCTCAGGCTTGCGCCTCCATGGGAGCAGAAGAACTATGATCCGCAGCAGATAAAAGACGAGATCTACCGCCTCTTCTCAGTTTACTGGAACACCAAAGAGTTCCTCGACACATATCTCGAGGGAGAAGTAGACAGGCCTGAAGACCTGGAGATCGAAGACGAATGGATACTCTCCAGGGTGAACTCACTGAACGCTGAAGCACCTGAGAAGATGGACGAGGCAATGTTCCACGAGATCACAAGGGATATAGAGGACTTCATACTTGAGGACCTCTCCAGATGGTATGTCAAGAAGGTCAGGGAAAGGATCAAGAACGGGGATGGCGCAGCGAAATGGACGCTCGCATCAGTCCTGGAACGTGTAAACCTTCTGCTAGCTCCTTTCACACCTTACATCACGGAGAAAGTCTACCACGAGATCCAGGGAGAGCAGGAATCCGTACACATGGAACCCTACCCTGAACCGGATGAAGACAGGATAGACGAAGGCCTTGAAGAGAAGATGGAGATATCCAGGGAGATCGTCGAAAAAGCAAACAAGATACGGGACAAAGAAGAGTACAACCTCCGCTGGCCAGCGCAGAGATTGATCATATCGGTTGAAGGCCTTGAAGACGAGCTTGAGGGGTTTAAAGGCCTTATCAAGGATATGGCGAACGTCAAGTCCGTGGAGTACGGGGAAGTCGCCTCGAAACCGGTTGCAGAGCCGAGGTATCCTGAGCTCGGTCCGAAGTTCGGAGGTGACGCGGAGAAAGTCGCCGACCTCATAGAAGAGCTTGATACAGAACAGGTTGAACAGCTCCAGAACGTCGGAGAGATCGAGATCGATGGTTACGACGTTACGGAAAGCGACGTGGAGATAAGGCAGAAGACAACGGAAGGAGTCAGCCAGCTCGGCTTCTCAAGAGGTAACCTGTACCTTGACGTTAACATGACCGAGGAGATAGAGGACGAGGCCTTTGTAGCCGAAGTTATCCGCGCTATACAGCAGAAGAGGAAAGATACAGGCCTTGAAGTCGAGGACGAGGTCGAGCTCTCCTTCTCCGGTGATACAGATGCGCTGGAGAGCTTCTCTGATCGTATCGAGAGCAGGGTGAACCTGGAAAGTCTTGATTTCTCCGGCGGAGAACTGGAGTACTCCGACGAGGTCGAGTTCAAAGGCCGTAAAACCGTTTTCAGGTTCTCGGAGCCTAAGGCATAGGCCTGACCGTTCAGTTAAAAACATTCGCTGAACGGTGAAAGATATGGAAAAGGAAAACTTGGACCCTGCTGTAGAATTCCTCCGTGAAACAGAGGAGAATGAAGACGTCGAAATCATCCACCACTGGGACATGGACGGCACGTCAAGTGCGACCATCATCTCCAAAATCCTTGAGAAATCAAGAGGAAGAGAAGCAGATCTCGTTACAATACCCGAGGAAAGAGCCTACCACCTGGAAGAAGACGACAGACAGAAACTGGAGGACAAGGACCGCCTGATAGTCCTCGACTTCAACCTGGAGGCAGACGAACTGGAAGGCCTCAAAGAGGAATACGACCTGGAGATCCTGGTCATCGACCACCACAGCTTCGGAAGAGCGCCCGAAGGAATACCGTTCGTCAACCCAAGAGAGGAGAACGCGGACATCTACGTACCCTGCAGCAAAATATGCCTCGACATATCGGAAAAATTCGGGCTAAGAGATGAACTACGGTGGATTGCAGGCCTCGGAGTCATACAGGACTTCGGAGTCGACTCATGCCCCGAGCTTTTCGAAGAACTTGAAGACAAATACGAGAAATACCTTCCAAAAGAACTGAATCAGCAACAGCTGGCTAAAAACTGTGAATACGGCAGATATTCGTCCGTACTAAACATAAAGCCCTATAGAGGCTCCAAACACTTCGCAAAGCTGGCATACCAGGCCTTGATGAACTCAGAGGATCTGAAAGAGCTTGAAGCGCAGGAGGCCTACAGAAAGGTCTACGAAGTCTACCTCGAGATGCAGGACGAGTTCAACAAGATGATGGAGGACTACGAGGAAGACAGAGAGATCAACAGGGACAAGAGGATTATCTTCTTCGAACTCGACAGCGAATTCCACATAACAAGCAGTATCGCAACCAACATGTCCACCAAGACACCGGACTGGATCCACCTCGTCATCCAGAAAGACGAAAAAATCAATATAAGCGCCAGATGCCAGTCAGGCCGCGTAGACCTCGGAAAACTCCTACAGGAGGCCTTACCTCAGGAAGCGAAGGAGGAAGGAGCTGAAGCAGGAGGCCACAGGAAGGCAGCCGGCGCCTCCATGAAACTCGAGTACTACGACGAATTCAAGGAAAACTTCGTAGAACTCGTGGACTAAAAAACCGGGAAGACAGAACCGTTTAAATAGAAGGAAAGGCAAAGATACACCATGGGACCGAACAAGGACGCAGCTGAAGAACAGAAACAGAAGGCCAAAGAAATGCTCGGAATCAGCGACGACAGAGCCAAAGAAATCTTCGAAGAACAACCCGACCGCAAACAACA
>JBDGSM010000054.1:0-4146 GCA_042217545.1 Candidatus Nanohalobium sp.
CCGTGACTCCTTCGATATGGCCTTCAAGCCACCAGCCATCGGGAGTAGAGAGCTGAGGTGTTCCGTTCAGAGCTGCCTTCATCCCGGAAGTACCTGAGGCCTCCTGTCCTCTCTCCGGGTTGTTCAGCCAGAGATCGACTCCGGATGCCATCTTCTTGGCGGCATCCATACCGTAGTCTTCGATAAACACGACCTTGACCTCGTCGAGTATGTCTGAATACCGTAAGATCTCAGAGACAAGTTTCTTACCTTCCTCGTCGTCAGGATGAGCCTTTCCTGCGAAGATAAGTTGAAGGCCTCCGTGCTGCTCCGCCAGCTTCCTCAGACGGTCCAGATCACGGAAGATGAGTGTGGGCCTTTTGTAGGAGGTGCTTCTTCGTGCGAATCCGACCGTGAAAGTTTCAAGATCTATCTGTTCCCCATTTTCGTCTTCGATAAACTCTTTGAGTTCTCTTTTGGCTTCTTTCTTGGCTTTCCATACCTCGTTGTCTTTCAGGCCTTCGGCTTTGGTCAGTCTTGCTGGGTCCAGGCACCAGCGGTTTATCTTCTCGTCGTAGAGTTTTTTGAACTGTTCTGAGGTCCATGTTCTTGTGTGTACCCCGTTGGTCACTGCGTCCACTTCGTAGTCTGGGAACATGTTTTCTGTGACTTGCTTATGCCTGTCAGATACGGCGTTTTTGTAGCTGGAGTTTTCGAGCGCGACTTCGGTCATGTTGAGCTCGTCTCCGAAGTCCAGAGAAGCGTACTTGTCCTCCGGGAGAACCTTCCGGATGAGTTCATCGCTAAAGGTGTCGTGACCTGCGGGTACCGGTGTGTGCGTGGTGAAGACTTTCTTCCCTGAGGCCTCTGTCACGAGCAGAGCGGAGTGGCCTTCATTCATGTGGTAGTAGTCCGGGTCCCTGTCTACCTCTCTCAGCGCTTTTACTCCTCCGATACCGAGCACTGCCTCCTGGCAGAGCCTTGTCTCCGAGCCCCCCATGTACAGTCTTGAGGTAAGCTTCCTGTCCTCCTCGTGGTTAGATTCCAGGCCTGTATCAAGGAAGAGCACCTCGGCATCTCCCTCCTCCCCTTCGACGGTGTAGCGCCAGATCTTCACATCGACGTGTCTGTCACGCAGCCTCAGAGAGATCTTCTCCCCGGTGTCCTCCAGTCTGTCGTTGAAATCCCACTCCTGAGGTTTCTCCTGCTGTTCCTCATCCTCTATGACCTGTCTGAAGTATCCTTCCCTGTAGAGAAGTGTGACTGCAGTGAAATCAAGATCATGATCGGCAGCAGCCTTCACCGTATCTCCAGCCAGAACACCCAGGCCTCCACTGTACGTCTTTATCTCGGGTTCAAGGCCTATCTCCATCGTGAAGTAGGATATCTGACGGGACATCTCTGTTATCCGGTTGGTCTATCCTTCGTATTAAAATATACTGCCGGGAAACTGATTGGATTTAAACCAGTTAGTGTAGAGTGGGTTTTTCATGGAACTGGCGGTGGTCTATCCGGTTTTCAACGAGAGGGAGTATCTGGAGACCGCTGTTGAGCGAACACTCGAGCAGGATGTAGAGGCCTCGATGAGAGTAGTCTTCGTTTCAGATGGTTCGACGGATGGGACTCAGGACGAGGCTGACAGGCTTGAGGAAGAATACGAGGAAGTCACCCATCTGACGTACGATGAAAGGCTGGGGAAGGGTAAGGCCTTTGAGAAGGCTTTCTTCGAGCTGGAAGCTGACGTGTACGGGTACTGCGACGTTGATCTCTCCACAGATCCCCGTGAGATCCCGGCTGCCGTTGATAGGATAAGAGAGGGAGCTGATATCGTCACAGGCAACAGATATCTGGAGGGTGAGAACACACGCAGGCTGAAGAGAGGTCTACCGAGCCACGCCTTCAATCTCATGCTGAAGACGCTGTTCAGCACAGAGATATCCGATCATCAGTGCGGCTTCAAGTTCCTGTCCTCGGATGTGAGGCCTTTGCTGGAATCGGTAAGGAGCAATCACTTTTTCTGGGATGCAGAGCTGCTGATCCGGGCGCAGAGGGAAGGTCTGAGTATCCGCCAGTTGCCGGTCAGATGGACGGAGAAGGACGGTTCCAAGGTCAGCCTGTTCAGGGATTCGATGTACTTCATGAGGAGAGCTTTCCAGCTGAGGATCGAACTATGGAGGGAGTAAATCTGTACCTCAAGGTCAGGCAGAAGCTAGGTGAAAAGCTGCCTGAGGAGGTCGGCTGGCTTTCCCTCTCGATGCTTCTGTTTTCGACGTTACTCATGTTCCAGCTTCACTCCATGGGCTGGTCATGGGATTTCTCCGTCTACTCCATGATCGGCGAGTACATGTTCCACGGAGGCTTCTACATGGAATGGCTGAGGCCTCCAGTGGCCTCAACGCTGATGGGCCTCCTGCAATTTATAATGTCTCAAAGAGCCGCCGAATACGTTTTTATCCTTCTGTCAGCGTTATCTCTTTTTTACTCTTCGCTGCAGTTCTCCAGAGAGTTCGAAACTGGATTCGAGGCCTTCTACATTCTGATGATGACGCCAGTAGCGATATTCTATTCAACGATGGCGGGTACAGAGATGCTTTCGCTCGCATTCGCGATGATGTTCCTCGCAGACCTGGAAAAGCCTGAGAGAGCCGGTCTCTGGCTGGGCCTGGCCTTCCTGACCAGATACAACTACGGGCTTCTGATACCGTTGACCTTGCTTCAACTGGACTTCAGGAAGTACATTAAGACAGGAGCGGTAGCAGGCCTCCTCCTGGTCCCGTGGCTGGTCTACAACTACGTGATGACCGGTAGCTTTCTCACCAGCTTCGGGAACTTCCTGATGCTTAACGTATTCCTCAGGTACACCGGTTCTCCGATCGCGTGGGAGAACTTCCTCTTCATCGGTATCCCCTCCGTACTGATGTTCCTGTTGCTTTACAGGAAGGACGCACGGAGGGAGATAGGCCTAGACCTGGAGAACGCTGCGGTACTCCTGTTCGGAGGGCTGACTGTAATCTCCTACGTGACCGCGGAGATTAGATCCCTGAGGTATCTCTATCCTCTAATCTTGCCGATCGGATTCTACGCAGAGAAGGCCTACAGATCGTTGAACAGACAGCACCTGCTTACAGTTTTCCTTTTACTGAACATTGCTGGAGGAGCTGCCCTCGTACATGGAAGAGGCCTTACAAATCCGGATAGCTACCAGGAGGTCTCTAACCGTCTGGACTGCATGGCTGAATCGGGGGAATGGGTTTACCTTAACTACGCAGGCCTTCACACGAAGTCGACAATGTCCCGTAGAAAGACATTTGAGCGGATCAGCGAAGGCTGGAGATCAGTGACGTTCAAGAACAGAGGGTTCCGTAATATATCGGCTCCAGTTCTCATCGATACGGAAACCTACCGTGTCTACGGTGTCAAGTCAAGATGCAAGGATCCTATACCCGTTAACGACACTTATCTCTCCGGATTCAATGAGAGGACAGGATTGAACTACAGTTTCAAAAGCTATGTGTACGATAGGTTTATAGAGGACAAGCTGGAGGCCTTCAGATGATAGACGAAACTGACGTTCCTGATTTTTTGCAGCCACTGACCGATCTGAGGAAAGGTTTCAAGTTCTCAGCGGCGAGCGTGGCAGGCCTCGTCCTGGAGAACATTTTCCTGGTTGTCTTCGTGGAATTGGCTGGTTCAGAGCTGATCACTGCAAAGCTTGTGGGGGCAGAGATTTCTATTGCGTTCATGTTTATTTTGAACAATCGTTTCACCTACAAAGGGAGTCCAGGTAGCATCCTTACACGCTTTCTCAAGTCCAACGCCGTTAGGGCCGGAGGAGTGCTGATTGCGACAGCTGTGCTGAAGATCGGAGTGTCTCTCGGCGTATGGTATCTCCTCGCAAACGTTGTAGGCGTGTGTGTAGGTTTTGTGTTCAATTACGGGTTCGAGACGCTCTACACGTGGAAAGAGCACCGGACCCAGGAGTGAGAAAGCTTTGAACAGTGCCAAAGAAGCATTTCAAAACTGTAGAACAGTTTATCTGAGAGAATTCAATCCTTCGGCAGTCTTGGATACCGGTTATTTAATCGTTTATCTCGAAAATGCTTTCCGTGAAGTGAAGAGGGCCCGTAGCTCAGCCAGGACAGAGCGAGCGGCTTCGGAACCTCAAGT
>JBDGSM010000055.1:0-7099 GCA_042217545.1 Candidatus Nanohalobium sp.
GGAGATAGAGGAAAGGAAAATCAGTTTAATAGGAAAGTAGAAAGAATCTATGAGGACTTTACTTGCCCTGGTTGTTGTTCGCTGCCTGTGAAGGCCTTACCTTTTCTGCTCCTTTGCCTCTGTTGTCGAGGCCTCTGGAGCTTTTTGCTGCAGGTGTCAGGCCTTCTTCTGCCCTGTTCCTGTTCTCTGTGATCCAGTTCAGGTCTTCGTCCTGCTGGATGACCGGTTCCTCTGGGTCTACCATGATGACTTCGAACCATTTGCGGTTTCCGTCTTCTAGGACCCAGTAGCTGTTCATTACTTCGAGGTTCTCGAAGTTCCTGGATGCTCTCTGTTCTGCGATTACCTGCTTGGACTTTTTGCTTGAGTATCTGTTCTGTCCTGCGTTCTTAGGCTTTCTTCCTGCGTTGAGGCGCTGTCTTTTGCTGCCTCCCTTGTCTACCTGTACTCTTACCATGTTGAAGCCTTTCTTGGCTTTGTATCCCTGGGTTCTTGCCTTTGGAATACGTGTTGGGTTGTCCACAGTCTTGATCTTCTCTTCCTGTCTCCATTCAACCAGTCGCTGCTGCCATAGTTCGTCTAGGTTCTCTTTGGGTTGCTCGTACTGTTCACGTGCATACTTGTAATAGCTCATATTTGGACAACTCGTACAGTTTAGATAACGGAAAAACATTATAAACCCTGTCGAGATGCAGCCCGGTGATAACAAAACACATATAAGAACTATTTGTCATTGTCAAGTTGTGATACCATGCATCCAGCAATCAAAATACTTGTAGGCGCGTTGATGGTCGTTCTAGGCGTATTCACTCTAACACTTCCAGATTTCTTCTCAGCGTTCGTGACTCTCGTACAGGGAGCGATCGGACCGCTACTCATTCTCGTCGGAGCCTTCATCATCTGGCTCGAAAGCGACGAATGGAAAATGAGAAGAAACCAGGATGGAGAAGGAAGGAGTATGGGCGTACAGCAGCAGCTTCAGGAAGAAGTAAAGGAAAGAAAAAAGGCCTCACAGCAGAAAAAGCAGGAGCCTGAAAGCGAAAAGCATGCATGCCCGGAATGTGGAAAGGAATTCGACACAGAAAGAGGAATGAAGATCCACATGGCGCAGAAACACGACTAGCACCTCCTGCCGCGGAGTGCGGCCGAAAACCTCAGGTTTTCTGGATCCAGAAGACCTCTAAGGTCTTCGGGCACGCGAGGAGCCATTCTGTTGAATGGCTTGCATCTTTCTCTTATCTCTTCTCTTTTATCTTGAAATCTTAATTCAGTGGAGAAATCTTCAAGAACTCAGTTCTGGTTCTCGTAGAGGTTTTTCACTTTCTCAAGTGAATCTGCTTCCTCCTTGTCGTCACGGAACTGTTTCATCCTTGGGAAACGGAGCGCGTAGCCTGATGAGTACGTGGGGCTTTTCTGGATCTCCTCGTATTCTACTTCGACTATTACTTCAGGCCTTACATCGACTTTACGGCCCTCCTCGTTCGTGATCAATGGCTTCAGTTTCTCCGTTATTTCTTCGAACTGTTCATCTGTGAGGCCTGTGGCCATCTTGCCTACTTCCCTGTATTCTCCTGCTTCTTCGTCGTAGCAGCCGAGGAAGAGGCGTCCGAGCCAGTTGCTTCTTCTTCCTTCGCTCCATTTTGCTCCTACGATCGCGAGGTCCAGTGTCTCCATAACTGGCTTTAATTTGACCATGTAGCCGACCCTGTTGCCGGGTTTGTACTCGGCTTCCAGGTTCTTCATCATTATTCCTTCATGACCTTCTGTAAGCGAGGCCTGTTGCATCTGGCCTACCTTCTCCTCGTCCGAGGTCTCCTTGTAGTCTACAAGTCGCAACTCCTTCTCCTCCTTATTTACTATGGAGTTGAGCTTTTTCCAGCGTTCGCTGTATGGTTCCTGGAGGATCGGTTCGTCGAGGTAGATAAGGTCGAAAGGCCTTACCTCGACAGGTATCTCCTGTTTCAGTTTCTGGATGTCGTACTTTCTCTTTATTCTTTTAGAGAGTTTCTGGAATGGGATCATTCCTCCTGTCTCCGGGTCGTAGCCGACGACTTCGGTGTCCAGTATGCAGTTATCGGACTCGATGTTCTTCTCTACCGCTTCAACGACGTCGGGGAACTGTTTTGTAACATCTTCCAGGCGACGGGTGAAGACCTTGACTTTGCCATCCTTAACGTGTATCTGCGCCCGCATCCCATCATACTTGTAATTGATAGCGGCCGGTTTACCCACCTCCTCGAAGCCTTCCTCTATAGTATCTACATTTTTTGCCAGCATGGATTTCACAGGCCTGTAGAGTTCAAGTTTCAGCGATTTCACTGCGTCAAGGCCTTCTCTGCATGCTTTCGCTACTTCTTCGAAGTCGTTTGAGAAGTCGTAGGCAGTCTGGATGTCTTCCACGTGTTCTCCGTCGAAAAAGGCCTCTGCCAGGGCATCCCTGATTGTTCCTTCTCCTATTCCGAGACGGAGGTTGTTTATGATTATTCTTGCGAGATACTTGGCTTCTCTCGGTTCTGAGGAGGAGATGAGGTCGGCAAGTTCTTTCTGTTTCTTGTCCTGGTCTACGGAACTGTTCAGGCCTTCGCTTTCCATCTCTGCGACTTTCTGCATCCTGTCAAAAGCTTTCTGTACTGTTACTTCCTGGCTCATCAGTCTTTGCTGTGTCTTTTTCTCGACCATTGTTTCTGCTGCGAGGCCTAGGTCGCCCTGTTCCTTCCATTCTTCCTCTACTTCGTCTTCGCTGCGTCCTGTGGCCTTTGAGATTATTTTTACCAGTGTTTTGCTTGAGACGCCCATCTCCAGGTCCTTCCATTCTGGGAATGGTTCTCCGGTGCATAGTAGGACTACCTGAGGCAGTTCGTCGCCTGGTTCCCTGAATAGTTCCGCGAGGATGCTTGTCTTCTCCAGCGTCTTCTGCGTTGCTTCTAACTTCTCGAAGGCCTCTGCGATTTTTGAGAATTCCATGTTTTTGGTTGAGTCTGAAAAAGGTTTAAACTGTACGGAAACAAAAAACTGTGTAGGAGACAAGAGATGTCGACTTTTGATAATGTAAGGGCGCTGGCAAGTTTCAGCGAGGCCAAGGACGAGACCATTGCAAGGAAGACCATGGGAAAGATTCTCGAAGCAGCGAGGAACTCTCCGTCGCCGGGAAACGTTCAGAGCCTTGAGATGATAGTGGTGGAATCGGATGAGAAACTGGAGATGCTGGCCGAGACGACAGGAGATCACAGGGTTAGAGAGGCACCTACAACCGTTATACTGATCTCGGACATAGACAGGATGAAACGCAGGATAGGAAACGGAGCCAGGGAAGCAGCGAACTCGGAGATTGCCTGCGCCGTACAGAACATGAGGCTGGTCGCTATGGAGGACGGGATTCACTCGGCCTGGATCAGCGGATACAACGAGCACACTGTAGGAGAGCAGTTCAACATACCTGAAGGGAAAGCACCTCTTGCAGTTGTAAGCTTTGCATACACGGACCATCCTAACTCTCCGGAGCAGAAGTTCGGTATGAACGACATCTGCTTCTACGACAGCTACGACAACCAGATAGGAAGCGTATTCGACAGCGTGGAGTGGAAAGGCCTGAGAGAGGAAAGGGAAGTCTACGGCAAGAAGAGTAAAGGCCTTATCGACAAGGTGAAGAGGAGACTTAGGAAGGTTTTATAAAATTTCACTAAGTATTGTTTACTCATGAATGATAAATGGGGTAGTGTGTTCACTTCAAAACCCGGAAAAAGGTTTATAACTACCTTTACGTAACGGTTTAAATAGGCGAAGGTGTTAGAAAACATGGTTGCAAGTCAAGAGACTCTGGACAAGCTTGAGGATATAGGTCTTAACATGTATGAGAGGAAGATTTACTCCGCACTCCTCGGAAGAGGAGTTTCGACAGCCGGAGAGCTCTCGGAGATGACCAATGTTCCACGTTCTCGTGCTTATGATGTTCTGGAGTCGCTCGCGGAGAAGGGCTTTGTAGTAATAAAGTCCTCAAAGCCGATGGAGTACGTCAGTATTCCACCGGAGCAAGCTATCGAAAACATCAAGAAGAGACACGAGAAAGAGCTTGAGGATAAGCTCGATAAACTCGACGACTTCAAGGAATCCGAAGCCGTAGAGGAGCTCGAAAACCTGTATGATCAGGGAGTTGAGCTCGTGGACCCAGCAGAAATGTCAGGTTCTCTGCAGGGCAACCATCAGATCCACCAGCATATGGGCACCATGTTCCAGGACGCCGAGAAAAGTATCAAGATCATGACTTCTGAAGACGGTTTAAACGATATTTACGAGAACCACGCCGATCTTCTGAAGGAAGCAAAGGACAAAGGTGTAAACATACAGGTTCTGGCACCGGTAACAGATAAGAACCAGAAGGCCTTCGACGTACTGAGCGACGTAGCCGAGATCAGGCACATGGGCAACGTAGAGAAGAAGCTTGAGGAGCTTGATCAGGCTCCGGACGGAAGGTTCGCCATCATCGACGATGAAGCACTTACCATGTCCATGACTCATGACCAGGTTCACGCAACCCAGGACACTGCTTTCTGGACAAAGAGCGATCACATGGCAGACAACATGCTTTCTCCAATGTTCAACATGCTCTGGGAGCACGCAGAAGAACCTAAAGGGCCTTCAGGACCCGGTTCAACACCCGAGGAATAATTCCTCTATCTATTTTTCTTACTTTCTGAGAGAACTAACTATCAGCGCAGTTTTTACATCAGTACCTGGCAGCTAGAGGAGCTTTTACACCAGAGTCAAGCCCGAAGCTTTCGAGGAAGCCTCCTATACCCGTCTTCGATAGGAACAGGGATAGCAGACTGAAATTCTGGGATGTCTGGACTTCTTCAAGCTTCAGATCTTTTCCTGAAAGGCCTTCCGCAACATTTACTGCTGTTGCCCGCCCTCCCAGCCTGTCAACAAGGCCTAGTTTCTTAGCTCTTTTACCGAGGAAGATCCTCGCCGTTTTGATCTTGGAAACTTCCTGAGGCGTAAGATTCCTCTTCCTGTCGACAGTGTTTATGAACTCATCCTGTATATTAAGTGCCATGTCCTTCAGCATTTTCTTCTCTTCCTTGGATGCGTTACTGTACGATGAGCCGATCTCCTTGTACTTTCCTGCGGTTATATTGATGTAACGGATACCTAGTTTGTCCATAGCCCCTGAGAACTGCATGTACGAGGATTTAACACCTACGCTGCCTGTTATCGTGGCTGAATCAGCTACGATCTTGTCGCAGCCCATAGATATGAGATAGGCACCAGATGCTGATATGTCACGGAATCTGCAGACTGTTGGGATATCCATGCTTTCTATCGAGCGCTTGATCTCTTTAGAAGCAACGACAGCACCCCCGCCAGAGTTTATCTCGTAGATCACCGCATCGTAGTCTCCGTTTCTCACTTTCTGGTTTAGCTGTCTCACTTCAGCAGGAGTGATCCCGGAAGAGCCGAAACCCGATGAATCAGGGGTTATACTCCCTGAGAGCTTTATCAGGGCGGCTTTACCGGAGTTGCCCTGGAATATACCTCCCAGGCTTAAAGTCGCTGCTGAAGCCGTGAAAAGGATGAGTAGGCCTGCTATTATTTTCAGTTTCATATGTTGGATAGAGTCTATTTCCTTTTTAACTCTTCATATCACCGAGTAAAGGTATGTCGCAACTGAAACAGCTCTCCAGGAAGGTAATTGAAGAGATAGAGGACGGGGATATACAGGATAAAGAGGGAGTTGAGAAGAGGAAGAAAAAGCTGTGCAGCGAACTCGGTTTCTCCGGTATGCCGAAGAACAGCGACATACTTAATTTTGCTGAAGAAAACGAGAAAAAAGCGCAGGAAGTTCTGAAGACAAAGCCGATGCGTACAATCTCTGGTATAGCAAACGTCGCCATCATGGCCCGTCCAGCGCCGTGTGGCGGAGGCTGCATTTACTGCCCTAAAGGAGAGAACGCTCCACAGAGCTACACCGGGAAGGAGCCAGCGACCAGGCGTGCGATCAGGAATGGATACGATCCATACGACCAGGTCGAGGACAGGCTGGGCCAGTACGAGAAAAACGGCCACAGCATAAACAAGTCCAAGCTGATCATCATGGGCGGAACGTTTCCGTTCCAGGAGCCCGAATACCAGAAAAAATTCCTGAAAAGAGCTTTCGACGGCCTCAACGAATACGGGGAAGGTGAAGAAGCCGAAACTTTAGAGGAAGCGCAGGTCCAGAACGAGACCGCGGAAGTCAGGAACGTCGGCGTAACATTCGAGACAAGGCCTGACATCGCGGAGACCAAGCATATCGATAGAATACTTGATATGGGCGGTACGAGAGTTGAGATGGGCGTGCAGACAGTTTTCGACGAGACCCATGAGATAACGAACAGAGGTCACGGAATGGAACCAGTCATAGAGGCCACGAAACGTTTGAAGAACGCAGGTTTCAAGGTCGCTTACCATCTGATGTTAGGCCTTCCTGGAGAAGGCTATGAAGAGGATATCGAGAAGTTCAAGGAGGCCTTTTCCAATGCGGATTACCAGCCTGATGAGGTGAAGATCTATCCCTGTGAGGTTATCCAGGGGACAGAGCTTTACCGGAGGTATGAGGAGGGTGAGTTCGAGCCAATCCATGATGATGAGGCCAAGGAAAGGTTGAAAGAGGTTCTGAAGAATCACATGCCTCCGCACGTCCGCGTGAAACGTGTGATGCGCGATATTCCTTCTACTGAGGTCGATGCAGGGCCTCAGTTGACGAATATGAGGCAGATGGCGTTGAACGAGATGAAGAAGGAGGGAGAGCGCTGCCGCTGCATCCGGTGCAGGGAGGTAGGACACGTCAGGAGAAAGTTTGATATGACTCCTGACGAGGTAGAGCTTGTTGAACGTGATTACGAGGCCTCTGGAGGGCACGAGTATTTCCAGAGCTTTGAGGATACAGAGAAGGATATAATCCTGGGCTTTACAAGGCTGAGGACGCCTCCTGAGTCGCACAGGCCTGAGATCGATGATGACACGCTTCTCGTCCGCCAGCTGAAAGTTCTGGGCTCCGCTACCGACTTCGGGGAGGAGGGTGAGGCCCAGCACCAGGGCTACGGTAAGCGGCTGATGGAGA
>JBDGSM010000056.1:0-26444 GCA_042217545.1 Candidatus Nanohalobium sp.
AACCAGATGAAGATATTCACGAGCTTGCGGATATAGCAGAGAACAAGGCCTTGTCAACGGCTCGTGAAACTTTTGACAGCCCTGATCTGGTTGACAGCGTAACGCATGACCAGCATCTTAATTACTACAACTTCAAGAGTATGATGGGCCTTGTCTCTGGACATGAGCAGTTCCTGGAGGAAGCGTATAGAAGAGGTGAGGGCTCTTCTGATAGAATTGATTTTCTGGATGGTAATGTCTCCGAATTTGAGGAAACTCCTGAGGAACTGCATTATGGAGCAGCTGCGGAAAGTATAGAGGATGTAGCGGACAAATACTGGGACGAGATTGTGGAGTCAGAAAAGGTTCAGAGGTTCAGGCCTCTGATTGAGAGACACGACATCGAGATCCCTGACGACGATGTTCTTGAGGCCCAGGCTCAGTTCTGGAGCATGTTCACCGTAGGGATGCTGGAAGATTTACCGGAAACAACCGGAGTTTACCCGGAGTTTGTCGAAGAAAAGCTTGAAGGCCTGGACTCATACGAACATAATCCTTCTTACACAAAAGGAGAAAACGTCGAAGAAGCAACGAGAGAGCTACTTGAAAGTTTCAGGGATAGAAAGCACGATAAATCTAAAACAGATCCTGAGGTCGCTGTAGATATGCTTAATGAAGGCCTTGAGCGCTGGGACCGCGATCTTTGAGTTTTGGTCAGCTGAGGTTCTGTTTGGCGATCATTCCGAGGACTATGAATACGATCGCAAATACGACGCTGTATACGATATTCATTACCGTGTTTCCCTGGTTTGTTACCTTGATGACACTGTCTACAAGTGTGGACAGTGCCAGGGCGGTTACGAAGACAAGTAGTAGGCGCTGGGTTAGCATCTGTTCTTCGTGGGTCTTTTTCTCGCTGATGAATTCGAACCCTCTTTCGGTCAGGATTATCTCCTCCATCTCCCTCTTGATCAGGCCCTGTTTCTGGAGGTTATCCAGCAGGTCTTCTATCTCCTCCTCCGAGTAGGAGGTTTTCTTACGGAGCTCAGGTAACTGGTCCTGATCCATCTCCCAGAAATCGGATTCTTCGTAGATTACTTCCAGAAGACTGACCCACTCCTCGTTTGCCATAACGGAAAGATTGAGAAGCTCGTATTTGAAACTTATGACTTGAGTTCCCGAATTATCTCCCTGAGATCTTCGATAGGTGCCGAAGTCCTGACACCTGTAGGGGAGAAATGAGTCCTTGAAACAGGATAGCCCTTCTCTCTCAAGGCCTCTAAAAAGCTTTCACGCTTCGGGGAAGATGTTCCCATGCTCGAGGCCAGTGCATGAATATCGTAGTAAGGCGTTACGATCTCTGCCTCGGAATCCAGCTGCTCCAGAAGCTCGTAGGCCTCCCAGTCCTCTGACATCTCTTCAAGCATCTCCGAGGTAAACCTCTGATCAACGAACTTGCCAGTCCATAGAGGGCCTGCGACTTCGACCTCTTCACCGCATTCGGGGCATTCATCACTGCGCTCAAATCTCCTCCAGAGACAGTTACTGCAGTAGCTCAGGAAACCGATACTTTCCAGGCCTTTGTTAGCCCTCTTCTTCGACTCCGTGACACGACCCATCACACGGCTGTAATGCCGTTCATGGAAACATATCTTGGGGTCAAAGGCCTTGTCAAAACGGGCAAAGTTCCTGAAGACCTCCTTTATGTAAATACGGAGGCCTATCTCATGCATGAACTCTGTCTTCAACGGTTTCGAGCCGTAACGTCTCTCGCAGACGGTCGGATAACTTCCTGCGGGCGCAGCATTATCCGTTGCAGTCAGGCCTACAAAGGAGGTGTGGTTCGCTGCTCTGGCGGTCGAATCCAGGAATTTTGTGAATGATCCAAAAGGATCAACATCTATGAAATGGAAGTAGTTACCGTACTCGGAGAGAAAAACGTTTGCATCTTCTCCGTGAACTTTAGCATCTATCCGGTTTTCTTCAAGGCCTTTCCTTATAGCCTCCGTTGCCTCCGGGTTCACATCGTTGAGATGCAGGTCTGTTGCTGTGTCGCCGTACCTGAATCCACGTATTCCTGAAGCCGCTAAAGCATCAGCTACCCTGAACTCTTCTTCAAGCCCGGCTTTCTCCCTGAAGACTTTCGCCGCCACCTCTGAGAGATCGCGGTTGTTCCTCATCTTGTCATTGAAGAATACGTCCGAGTCCTTGTCCGGCTCTTCCTCCTCTGGCGCGTAGACTTTCAGGCCTCTTTCCTCCATGTATTCTTCCGCGGCTGGAAATTTCTTATAACCGCGGAAAAACAGGAAACAAAAACTTTTTTAAAGAAATTCGGGAGAAGGCCTCTGGATTTGCTTTATAAACTTTTCAAGTCCGAAGTTTAACTACGGTGAATATACTTGGCTGACGTAGTGCAGGAAGTTAAGAAGGCTGAAACGGATGCTGACGAAATAATCGAAGAAGCGAAGGAAAACAAGGAAGAAACAATCGAAGAAGCGAGAGATGAAGCTAATCAGATCGTCGAGGATGCCAAGGAGAACGCCGAGGAAAGAAAGGAAAGCGAACTCCAGGAGTTCAAGCACGAACTGGAGGATAGAAGTGAGAAGATCGTCGAAGAAGGCGAGAAAACAGCGGACGAGATCAGAGAATCCGCTTCAGAAAATATTTCAGAAGCTAAAAAATTCCTGAACGAGAAGTTCAACGAGAAGTTTCTCTAGTATCTAGGTGGTAAAAATAAAACCTGCAGAGATGACAAAAATATCAGTAACCGGGCCAAAATCCAAGTTAGAGACAACCATTGATTCTCTGCATGATATAGGCCTTCTGCACATCGAAGATTACGATGGAGAACTTGAGACAGGTGAGCCACAGGAAGGCGCAGAAGATCTTTCCGAACTACTCGTCGATATAAGATCAGTGGTCTCAAAGCTTCCGGAGCAGGAATACCGGGACGAAGAGGCCTCTGTAGAGGAGGTTCAGGAAAACTTTGAAGAAGTCAGGCAGGATGTTGACAGGCTGAGATCCGAGATAGAGGCCTCAAAGCGGAAGATAAGCGATCTCAGAGAGGATAAAAAGTTTTACAGGGTTCTGAAAGGTTCAGGAGTAAATCTGGCCGATGTAAAAGATACTGAAAGCCTCGAAGTCGCGGTAGCGGACCTGGATCTTGACGGGTTCAGGGATAACGTTGATACTGGCAGATATGATATTTTTACCGGGAAGAGGGCTTCTGCAGTTGTATACGAGAAAGAAGTTTCTTCAGAGGTTAATTCGGCAGCTCAGGAACACAGCAGTAAAGTTTTCAGTCTTCCTGAGGAGTTGAGGGAAGGCCTGCCAGAGGAGGCACTTCGCGGTATAGACTCCGAGATCGATGAGATCAGGAGCGATCGTGAGAACCGTGAGGAGCGGCTTGAAGCCATTGCAGATGACTGGCTTGGAAAGCTGAATCATGTTGAAGGTTTTCTGACCGAGAGGATTGAGAAGGCTGAGGCTCCTCTCCGTTTCGCCACCACTAACAGAGCCTTCATCGCTGAGGGATGGGTTCCTTCAGAGGAGTACAGTGTTCTTGAGGAACGTGTCGCGGACGCCGCCGATGGAAAAGTCCATATTCAGAGAGAGGAAGGTGGCGAGGCACCTGTAAAGCATGATAATCCGAGGCCTGTACAGCCGTTTGAATCGTTAACCGATCTCATGGCAGTTCCCAAGTACAACGAGATCGATCCATCTACCGTGATATTCCTGACGTTCCCTCTCTTTTTCGGTTTCATGATCGGGGACTTCGGGTACGGTCTTACCACGCTGGCAGTTTTCTACGCAGGCTACAGAATATTTGAAGGCGCACAGGAGATTTTCAAGTCTCTCATGTATGCTTCGTTCGCCACGATGGCGTTCGGTCTGGCGTTCGGAGACGCATTCGGCTTCATCATCTTCGGAGAACACTCTATCCTGGCACAGCAGTTCGGACTACATTTCTTCAGCCAGGTACCTATCCTGTTCCCAAGGGCAGAGGAACTGGGCCAGGTATTCACAGTTTCAGCCCTGATAGGATTCCTACACGTCAACGCAGGCTACCTGATCGGGGCTTACAACGAATACTCCCGGCACGGCATGAAAGAGGCCTTACTCGAGAAAGGATCATGGCTTCTCCTGGAGATCGGAGTAGGCCTATGGTACTTCATAGGAATGACCGCAGGCCTGCCGATAATGCTTGTCTCGGTCGTAACACTGTATATTGGAGAAGGAGTGGCCGGAGTAGTGGAGATACCTTCCCTGCTATCAAACGTACTGTCCTATCTCAGGCTATTCGGAGTCTCAGTAGCGGCGGTAGCGCTCGCAGGAGTGGTAAACGGTATCGCAGACACTGCCTTTGCAACAGGAGGCCTTCTGGGAATTGCAGGAGGCGTGCTTATCCTGATGCTGGGCCACACGTTCAACACGTTCGTTAAGATCATCGAAGGCTTCCTTCAGGGAATTCGACTTCACTATGTGGAGATGTTCCAGAAGTTCTACGAAGGAGGCGGCAAAAAATACGCTCCATTCGGAGCAGAGGGTTCACAATGAACCTTCACAGGAAGAAGGCCTATCATAGCCTTCAGAAATCTATATTTGAGGTGAAAATCAGCTAATGGCAGCAGAAGCAGCAGCGACAGGAGCAAGCCAGTTCGCACCTGTAGGAGCAGGCCTTGCCATAGGCCTCTCCGCGTTAGCGACCGGTTGGGCTCAGGCAAAGATCGGAAGCGCTGGAGTCGGAGCACTTGCAGAAGACGACAGCCTTTTCGGTAACGTCCTGATCCTACTGGTTATCCCGGAGACAGCAGTTATCTTCGGACTGGTAGTCGCCCTGGTCGCGACAGGATTCATATAGACAAAATCCAATCGGAGGGCCGTCAAGGCCCTTCCAACTTTGATTTATTTAATACAAAAAAGAGGAAAGACGAGGAAAAAAGTACTATGGGACTTGAAGAAGTTAAATCCGACATCTTAGAAGAAGCAGAGCAGAAATCCAACGAAATCAAGGAAGAAGCAGAGCAGCAGAAGCAGGAAATCCTCGAGGATGCAAGAGAAGAGGCTGCAAAGATCAAGGAAGACGCTGAAGGGGAGATCGAGAAGGAGAAGGACGCCCTGGAGAGACAGCAGCTTTCAAACGCAAGAATGGCTGCAAAACAGGAGAAACTGAAGGCAAAGCAGAAGGAACTTAAAAGAGCGTTTAACGAGTTCAGGGAAGAGCTTGAAGATCTTGACAGTGAGGAGCGAAAGGCCTTTGTAGAGAACGTTGTGGAAGACACTGATTTCGAGGTTGCAACCGTTAGAGGTAGCGAAGAGTTTGAGGACGCTGTTGAAGAAGCTGACTTCGAGGTCATCGATAGGCCTGGCGTTGTCCTGGTTTCCGAGGACGGTTCTATGAGACGTGACTTTACTTTTGACCGTATAGTTGAAAACTTCAGATCCGAGTACAGGAAGGACGTTGCTGATGTCCTGTTCCAGGGGGTCGAGCAGTGAGAGATTATCCGTACATGTCCGCAAGGGTCTCGGCGAAGAAAGACAAGCTCCTTAACCAGAGCGATTACGAGAACCTGTTGAAGATGCAGCCTAACGAGATAGCGAGAAGGCTTGAGGAAGGAGAGTACCAGGACGATATCGATGAACTCGGCTCGAAGTACGAAGGAGCGCGACTGGTAGAGCTTGCATTGACCAGGAATCTTTCACGGACACTTTCCGACCTGGTGGACATGTCACCGGAGACACTGCAGAGAATCATCAAAGTATACCTGAGGCGTTACGATATACTGAGCCTGAAAAGACTGCTACGCTGGAAGAGATCAGGACAGAAAGGCTCGATCCAGGACCTGATGACTCCGGTAGGCAGCTACAGTTACGGAGAACTCAAGGAACTCGCCGACAAAGACCAGAAAGAGATAATCAACAGCATAAGATTCAGAGACTCCGAAGTGGACTACTCCAAACACCTGGAGGGAAAACAGGAGATCTCGGAGATCGAGACAGCACTTGACCAGGCCTACTTCGACGAACTAGGTCTTCTGGCTGATGAAATCAGTAACAAAGACCTGAAAGATTTCATCCAGGACGAGATGGAGTTCCAGAACATCAGCATAGTGTTGAGACTGAAAAAATACGGTATCAGCGACGAAGAGATCAGGAAGAGAATACTTGAAATCAAAAACGGAAAGATAGTGGAAAAAGTGATCACGGCACAGGACTTTGAACAGGCCATCGAGGTAGTGAAGAACTCAGGCCTGCTCCCAGAAAAGGCCTCAGAGGACCTGGAGGATATAGAGCATGAGATGGAGATTGAACGCCTGCGTAAGGCCTTGATAACCTTCCACACTGAGCCTCTGGGTATCACACCGATCATCGGTTACATCGTGGCGAAGATTACCGAGGTCAGAAATCTGAGGATGCTTATCCGTGCGAAGGAGACGGGTATCCAGAACAACGACACGATCAGGCGTAACCTGGTCATGGAGCACAGGTGAAGAATTATGGACGAAGAACGTAAGAAAGAGATTGCGGCAGTCGGAAGCGAGGAGTTCACCCTTGGTTTCGAACTTGCCGGAGTGAAGAAAGTATTCAACCCTGAGGACTACCGGGAGGAGATCCAGGAACTCACCGACAGGGAAGACCTCGGCATCGTAATCGTCGAGGACTCGGATCTCGAAGAGCTTCCAGCAAGGATCAGGAGAAGCGTAGAGGAATCAGTTGAACCTGTAGTAGTCGCACTTAACGAGGAAGCGGAAAGCGAGAGACTTCAGGAAAAAATCAAGAGAGCAATCGGAGCGGACATCACACAATGAATTTCGATAATCTATACTATAAGGTGAATCAATAAATGAAAATTCGAAGAATTTTCTTGGAAAAAACCACCAAGGGTGGCTTTTGAATGGCACAGCAAGAACTTCAGCAGACAGACGCTTCCGAAAATCAAAGATTTTCTCGGATTGCAGAAAATCGCGGAGGCGATTTTTGAATGGGACAAATCTACAAAGTTACAGGACCGGTCGTAATCGCGACCGGGATGAACCCACAGATGTACGACGTAGTATCTGTCGGGGAAGAAGGCCTGATGGGCGAGGTCATCCAGATCGAAGGAGACCACGCATACATCCAGGTCTACGAAGACACGACAGGAGTAAAACCAGGAGAACCAGTAGAAAACACGGAGAAACCATTATCTGTCGAACTTGGACCAGGCCTACTCGGCTCTATCTACGACGGACTTCAGAGGCCTCTACCACAGCTTGAGGAACAGTCAGGAGACTTCATCGCAAGGGGAGAAGAAGCAGCAGGAATCGACCTTGACGAAGAATACGAGTTCAAGCCAGCTGTTGAAGAAGGCGACGAAGTACATGAGGGAGACGTGATTGGAAGAGTAGAGGTCAAATTCGGAACCCACAAAGTACTCGTACCTCCAGAAACAGAGGGAACAGTCGCAGAAGTCAACTCAGGAAACCACACCGTGACAGAAACAGTAGTAACCCTGGAGAACGGCGAAGAAATCCAGATGAGACAGGAATGGCCTATCAGAAAGGCAAGGCCTGTCGAAGACAACAAGAGGCCTGAAGTACCGCTCATCACAGGACAGAGAGTGCTGGACGGCCTATTCCCTATCGCCAAGGGAGGAACAGCCGCGATCCCGGGACCTTTCGGTTCAGGGAAGACAGTTACACAGCAGTCACTGGCAAAGTTCTCCGACGCAGACATCATCGTATACATCGGATGCGGAGAGCGTGGGAACGAGATGACAGAAGTTCTGGAAGAGTTCCCGGAGCTTGAAGATCCTCAGACTGGCGACAAAATCATTAATCGTACAGTACTGATCGCGAACACGTCAAACATGCCTGTTGCTGCGAGAGAAGCTTCGATCTATACCGGAGTTACAATCGCAGAGTACTTCAGGGACATGGGCCTTGACGTTGCACTGATGGCGGACTCTACTTCAAGATGGGCTGAGGCAATGCGTGAAGTATCCGCGAGACTTGAAGAGATGCCTGGTGAGAGAGGTTACCCAGCTTATCTTGCTTCAAGACTGGCAGAGTTCTACGAGAGGGCTGGAAGAGTCGATCCTCTTGCAGAAGTGGATCCAGGAAGCGTTTCGATCATCGGAGCTGTTTCACCTCCGGGTGGAGACTTCTCGGAGCCGGTCACGCAGAACACGCTCAGAGTTGTGAAGAACTTCTGGGCCCTCGATGCGGACCTGGCGGAGAAGAGACACTTCCCTTCGATCAACTGGGACGAGTCCTACTCAGGATACAGCGACATGCTGTCCGGTCACTTCCAGGAACAGGTCAGGGACGACTGGAACGACAAGATCCAGAGAGCCCGTGACATCCTGCAGAAGGACGGAGATCTCCAGGAGACAGTACAGCTCGTCGGAAAGGACGCACTTCCCGACAGGGAAAGATTGACTCTTGAAATCGCAACGCTGGTCAAGGAGTTCTTCCTCCAGCAGAACGCGTTCCATCCAGTCGACGAGTACTCCTCACCAGAGAAAACATACCAGATACTTGACTTGATCCTGAAATGGGGTGACAGGGCCTACGAGACACTTGAGAAAGGCGCTCTCGTGGAGGACATCATCACACTGGACTCCAAGAACAGGATCTCCGAGCTAAAGTTCAGCGAGGACTACATGGAAGTCAAGGAAGAAGTTCAAAACCAGATGAGAGAAGAGTTCGACGAAGTCGTCGAACAATAGGTGATCAAAATGTTGAAAATCCAGAGACTTTCAGCTTTGCAAAAAATCACCACAGGTGATTTTTGAACAATGACACAGAAAGAGTACCAGACGATTCGAGAGGTCAAGGACCCTCTTGTATTTGTGGAGAAAACCGAAGACATCTCCTACGGAGACATCGTAGAAGTGGAGACAGCGGACGGAGAAATCAAGACAGGAGAAGTCCTCGAGACATCGAAAGACGTAGTAGTAGTCCAGCTCTACGAGGAGACTACAGGCGTAGGCAGAGACTCACACGTCCGGTTCATGGACGAGAACGTCAAGATGCCGGTCACAGAAGACCTCCTCGGAAGAGTCCTCGACGGTACCGGAGATCCTATCGACGAAGGACCGGAGATCATCCCGGAAGAGGAAAGAGACATCGTAGGAGAGGCCATCAACCCTTACTCCAGAGAGCTACCTGAGGACTTCATCCAGACAGGAGTCTCCACGATCGACGTCATGAACACATTAGTTCGTGGACAGAAACTTCCGATCTTCTCAGGATCAGGCCTTCCACACAACGAACTGGCAATGCAGATCGCCCGACAGGCAGAAGTCCAGGGCGAAGACGAAGAGTTCGCAGTAGTATTCGCAGGAATGGGAATTACTGAAGAAGAATCCCAGGAGTTCATCGAGGAGTTCGAGGAGACAGGGGCACTGGAAAGATCAGTTGTCTTCCTGAACAAGGCCTCGGACCCAGCACCTGAACGTCTGATCACGCCAAGACTCGCATTGACAACAGCGGAGTACCTGGCATTTGAGAAAGGCTACGAAGTCCTGGTTATCATGACCGACATGACAAACTACTGTAACGCACTCAGAGAAGTCTCCGCAGCGAGAGAGGAAGTTCCTGGTAGAAGAGGATACCCAGGATACATGTACACCAACCTCGCCGAACTGTACGAAAGAGCGGGAATTATCCAGGGGCGTGAAGGTTCTGTTACACAGATCCCGATCCTGACCATGCCTAACGACGACAAGACACATCCAATACCTGACCTCACAGGATACATCACAGAGGGACAGATCGTGGTCGACAGAGACCTCGACAACCAGGGAGTAAAGCCTCCGGTAGACGTCCTTCCATCGCTTTCCCGGCTGGAGGACAACGGTATCGGAGAGGGATACACACGTGAAGACCACGGAGAGGTATCCGACCAGCTTTACGCCCTCTACGCGGAGGGAGAGAACCTGAGAGACCTCGTATCCATCGTCGGAGAAGACGCACTGAGCGACCGTGATGAGAAGATCCTGGAGTTCACCCGGCAGTACGAGCAGAGGTTCGTAGACCAGGGCTGGAGAGAGAACAGAGATATCGACGAAGCCCTTGATCTTGCGTGGGACCTGCTTTCCATCGTACCGGAAGGAGAGCTCACGAGGATCGACAAGGAGACCAGGAAGAAGTACCTCGACATCAAAACCCAGGAAACAGAAGACGGGGAAGAGGAGTAAAATCCCTTTAAGGCCTTCAGAGGCCTTAGATTTCAACTGATACGATGGCACAGGACGTCAAACCAACAAGATCCGAGGAACTCCGTCTTAAAGAGCGCATAGAACTCGCGGAGAACGGCCACGAAATCCTGGAGAAGAAACGGGACGGCTTGATCCACGAGTTCATGGAGATCATCGACGACGCGCAGGAGGTCAACCAGGAGATCGCAGACCTGTACTCACAGGCCAAGCTAAAGATGATGCTTGCCAAGATCTACGACGGAGAAGACACTGTCATGGCGAACGCAATGGCCGTCGAACAGGAAACAGAGATTTCTCTAGAGGCTCAGAACATCATGGGGGTCAAAGTACCGGAGATTGAATCCGAGAACAAGATCCAGCGACGCATACTCGACAGAGAATACGGGATCACCTCCACGACCTCAAGGATCGACTCCACAGCGGACAAGTACGAGGAACTGCTGGAAAAAATCATCGACGCGGCAGAGACTCAGACAAAGATCCTCAAACTCCTCGATGAAATAGAGAAGACGAAAAGGCGTGTAAACGCTCTCGAACACAAGACCATCCCGGAGATGAAGGAAGCCAAGTCAGAGGTCAGCCAGGTCCTCCAGGAAAGAAGCAGAGAAGAGACCTTCCGCATGAAAAAGATCAAGGAAATGCAGGAAGAAGCAGAAGAGTAAAAGGCCTCACATACCCCACCTATTATTCTCTTAATTTCTATAAGGAATTATCTCAAGGCCTGTACTGGATTGTATCCTGTGTCGAGGCCTAGGAAGCTGTCGAAGTGTTTTGAAACGTATTCTTCTACTTCTCTTTCTAATTCGGGGTCGTTTACTTCGAAGGAGGCCTTTATGCGGGCTGCGCCTTCGCCAGGTAGGTGTGTTTCGTATCGGATTTCTCCGTTGATTCCCTCTGCCTCCAGTTCCATATCTGCGATCGCGACATCGATATCTCCAGCATAGGCAAGGCCCTGGAATTCATCGAATCCGATCCGGCCGTTTCTTTCTCCTACGACATAGAAATCCTCATTTACAGTGGCGTCATCCACTATCTCAAGGAAATCCTGTTCGTACCGATGGAAACTCTCGTAGATCTCATGAGATCTCCAGTCATTGGATAGAAAAAGGAATTCAGGTCTTCTGGGAGACCTGTAACCGCTGAATTCCGTCATAAGGCCTTTACTTCTGTTTTTCCTCTTCTTCCTCTTCTTCCTTTTCTATCTCTTTCTCTGCCTTTTCTTCGAGGTTGGGTACTGCCTCCTCAGGGTCTGAGGCCTTTGCTATGCTGTTTGGGTCCATGTCTGGTGTCATGTTTTCTGCTTCTTTCTGTTTCTGTCTCTGGATGTCTTTTCCGATGTCTGATACGAAGTCTCTTGTTTCGTTCTTGAGTTCGTAGATTTCTTTCTCGTTGACGTCGTCCATTTCTTTGTTTTTGACTTTTTCGATGACGTGTTCCCAGCGGTCGAACATTTCTACGTGTTCTTCTCCTACGTCCAGGTTGTCCGCTACGACGCCTGGAAGATCTTCCTTATCTTCTGGAGGTTCTACGCCCTGGCTTTTGAGTGCTGCGACGTTTGCTTTGAGGAACTTCTTGTAGTCATCTACTATGCCTTTGACTTTCTTCCTTGATCCGAGCTGGCTTACCAGTTTATGCATTCTCCGAACGAATTCGTCCGTCATCTGCAGGTGTTCTTCGATGTCTTCTCCCGTTACTTTTTCAGGTTCTTTTTCGCCTACGTCTCCGAAGTCGTATATCTTACGTGCTTTTTCGACGAACTCTTCTTCAAGCATGTCTTTTTCCACGAACATTTCCTCCAGGACATCTGGAACGTTTTCCTTTGCTGGAGGCTTCTTTCCTGCAAGCATGATCGGTGCCTGTCCTGCGTTTGCCATCGCCTGTTCTAACTTGTGTGGGATAGATGAGCGGAAGTTTTTCTCTGCTTTCTTGTATCCTGCTGCCCCCATCTTCAGGCGTTTCCTGACTGATTCCTGAGTTCCCGTTATCTTTCCACGTTCAAGTAATCTTTTTGCTGGCATGAAGAGGCCCGTGTCATATACAGGCTGTCCGTTTCTTACCGCTTCGATAGCCAGTGGCTCTCCTTTCCTGAGTGAGTCCCAGAACTCTGTGAGGAAGGGGAAGTACTGGATAGTAATTCTTTCATCTGTCTCCTTCGCCAGGTTAGTTACTTTCTTCCTGATCTTGTTCTTAGCATCGTCCGGAACATCTTTCTGGAGCTTGGTGTCGTCCAGGATAACAAGGGTGTCTATATCAGAGTCGTGTCCGTGCTCTCCCTTTGCAACGCTGCCCCAGACAGCTACTACTTTAACTTTGTCGCCGAGTTTCTCATTCAGTTTGTCAGCGAATTCCTCTGCGGACTCCATCCTTCTTTCCCGAGATTTCTGCCGCATCTCCTTCATCTTATCTTTGGAACTCATGGAGAGATCACAGTTAGGAAAACGACTCTCAAACTTATAAAACTTTCAGACTCTTTCGTCACCGAAAAGTCATGATAGAAGGCCTGATGGCAGCTCCCAGCGTTCGCAACCACGAGGCCTAAAATGATGGATTTAACTCCTCGAAAGTGGAGAGATGGATATCCGAAGAACTGGAGGGCTTCGACGACGCTGTCCTGATGGGAGTGCCCGGATCTGAGATTGAGAAGTACACCGATGCAACCTCCGAGATCCTTAGAGATCCAGCTCTTGAAAAAGCAGACATTTACAGCCACGAACAGGAGGGAAACTTCCTGGGCCTTGAATACGAGGAGATAGAGTACGAAAAAAGCCCTAGCAGGATCGCCGATGTCGAATGGATGAGAGAAAAGTTTTCCTCCGACGAAGATATAGCAGTGGTTTCATTCGACTACAACTTAAGAACAGGCCTTGAGATAGATCGCAGGATGGAAGATCACAGAACTTTCGGCCAGTTCACCCCAGAATTCGAGGATTTCCAGGCCTTCACGCTTGGAAACTATGTTAAAAGCCTTCTGCCGTTTACAGAGTCATTCAGTGATGAGTTAGAGGATTATGGCGAGAAGTTGCGGAGTGAGGTCTTCCGCCACAGTCTTTCGAGGCTTCCTTATGGCCAGGAGTTGAAGAATTTAGGTAAGAAAGGCTTTGACAGAGTCCTGGGCGGTTTTGAGTACTGAATTATCTGAATTCTTCGTTTTTCCATTCGTTAGGCCTGTTCCCGCCCTGTTCTATGGCTGCGCTTCCGCTCCAAGTGTAGTCGAATCCTTCTGCCTGTAGTAGTCCGTCGAGTGGGTCGAAGGCGTGTTCTTCGATCTTTGCCCATTCTCTTGTGAAGTTAGGCCTGTCCATGCGGAAGAAGCGGGCCATGAGTGCTTCTTTTTCGTCTCTGTACTCCGAGTCCGGGTCGACTTTGCTCGGGTCGAGGTCGTCCGGGGCTACGTCGAGTTCTATGAGGTCTGTTGCGATTTCTGCCTGGAAGACTGTTCCTGCCTGCTCTCCTCCGACTTCGTACATTACGTAGGCCTCTTCTCCAGGGTTCATGCCGAATCCGGCCTGGAACATGTCGTAGAGCCATTCGTATAGTTCGACGTCCCCTTTCCTGAACGGTCCGTGGGTGTGGCCAGCTCCCTGACTTGTCTCCCATCCTGGGCTTGTGAGGTGGTACATTCTTACGATGTATGCTAGTGGTTTGTCCTTGTCGACCTGTACGTTGTAGCTCTGTCCTGCAAGCCATTTTTCCTGGTCGATCAGAAGTTCCATCTCTCCCCAGGGTTCGACGCCGAATGATGCAGTGTGCTCCATGTCGATCGTGAACTTGGCTATTCCTCCATCAAGGTCTTCATGTATCTCGTCGAGTTTTTCCCTGGCTGTCATGTTGACTGCCCTGCAGGCCGTGACTATGTCTTTAGGCCTCCATATCTTGAACATTTCGTTCGAGCTCCCTGCCATGGCCTCCATGTTGACTCCGAGGCCGTACTTGTTCATCCATTCGATCCAGGTGTACTCTCCTTCATCTTCGGGGACGTACTGGTTGCCTTCGATCTTGAACTTGTTATCTACCTGTGTGAAATGGCTCCAGAAGTAGACGGCTGCTGAGGCTGCGGCGACGTCCATCCTGAACTCCCTGTTCTCTTCAAGGAGGTCGAGGAACTTTGGATCTCCGCCTTCTTCCGCCCTGGGGTCGGTCATGTCAAGATCGTACTTGTCGCCCCATTTCCTCTCTACGGTAGTATTCCAGATGTACTCTGGCGCTGTGAAACCGTCGTGGCCTTCGTATTCTTTACCGGCGACGGACATCCAGGCCGGTACGACACGGTAGAAAATGTTGGATTCCATCCAGATCTGCTGCTCGAAGTTTGCCGATATCAGGTTGCGTAGAAGCTCCTGATGCTTGTTCAACTGCATATCCTCCTCAGGGCCTTTCTTCTCGAAGTACTCGTCCTCACCCATCAAAACCTGTTCTGCATCCTCCTCTATATCGTCATCCAGCTCGTAGGCAAGTTCCTGGATCTTCATCTGCTGGACATCGAAGTGGCTGTTAAGCGCCCCGATCTTCGCATCAATCGACATCTTCTCCTCACCGTTACCTTTCCAGAGCTCATCTAAGGCCTCTATAACCTGCTTCTGGATCGGCTCAACGTTCCTCTCGAAGATATCCCTGTCCTGTGCAATTTGTTGAGCCTGCGTCCGCATAGCCTGGCGCATCTGAGGCTGCATGTTTTGAGGAGGATCTATTCTGACAAAGCTTTCTTGAGGGCCCTCTGCTACCAGGACCTGTTCAGGACTCTTCTTTAACTGGTACATTATCCTTGGAAGCGCCTGAAGGCCTATCACAGATCCTGCGCTTCCCTCCAGGATTTCAGACACGTTCAGTTCTGCCGTGGTCTCCGATATATTATCGGTCTGCAGGTTCCCGTTGTTATCCATGGAAAAGTCCACTTCGACTATGTCAGCTTTGAAATCTCCATGATCTTCAAGGAGTGAGAACCATTCTGTTTCAATCCCTCTGTCCTGGGTCTGTGCTGTCCTGATTACGGAGATCTTGGCTTCAAGGCTTTCGTATAGGCCTCCTACGTCCTCGTTTTCCGGGTCTGTCTTGAATGTGTAGTACTGGTTTGTTGCGTCTCTGCGGGCTTCTTCCCATCTGTCCTCGAACTTGTTGGAGTATCTGGCGAAAAGGTTGTAGTACTGGAAATCGTAGTCGACTTCTTCGAGTAAAAAGGTGTGATACAGTCTTCTGAGGAATTCCTTGTTGTCGAAGATGTTCTTTCCTCTCTCCGATTTTCTCCTCATGACTTCCTCAGAGAGTTCGCTGATCTTGTAGCCGAATGGATCAAGGCTTACGTCATCCGCCATTCTCTCGTGGAGTGGTGGAAGCTGGTCGGTCGAGACGTGGGGATTGATCCTCTGTATGTCGAAAGACAGGTCTTCTCTTTCCTCCGCTTCTTTCTTGAACGATGCAAAGTTCTGGAGGTATTTTGTGAAGTAGTCTTGTGTTATGTCGAAGCCTCTGCCTCTCCCGGTTTTGTAGGATGATGTGTATCCGATGTTTGGATCGCTGTGGAATGATACGTCGAGGCCAAGGCCTTCTATTGTATCGTAGAGGCTTTTACGGTCTATGTAGAACGTGGTAGGGTTTTCCAGCTTGATCTCCATGACGCTGCCACCTCTCTGCGCGAGCTGGCCTACTCTTTCCGCAATCTCTGACGGTATATCGGCTGTTACGTCCATTCCCGAAGTGTTTCCGACGACGTAGTTGAATCCCTCGAAGTCGTAGTCTTCATCGCTGAAATCGAACTTCTCTTTCAAACTGTCGATCAGGAATGCCATTCTTTTTTCACCTCAGTTCATTGTGTAGAGGCCGAATCCGGCCTTGAGATTCCAGTAGTAGTTGAACCACATGTCGTGTGTGAGATCGCCGAGCGGATCAGCGCCAGGAGGAATCACATAAGGATCTGTCTGACCTGTAAACTTCCTCAGTGTCTGCTCAAAGCTACCGTACATATCGCTTCCGCCTTCGTCCTCGGTCACTAGCGAGGTATCAAGTATCTCGTCGATCGCCTCCAGGTATTCGTCCTGAAGTATGTTTACGGGGTCGAGGCCGTCTTCTATCCTTCTTATCTTGGATGAGACCTCGAGAGGGATGTCCTCATCAATCTCTTTACCGATCTCCTCTCTTAGCTGCCTGACCGTCATATCCTTGTCTTTCCTGGCCTCTTTAAGCTCGTCGCCGTCCTCTGTCTCGAAGTCGCCCGTGTAGTCCTTCATAAGTTGCTCGGTCTGGTTCTCGTATTTCTCGATCTTGGCCTTGAAAAAGTTCTCCCAGACATGTCTGCAGACCACCGCAGGATGCCACATTACGACGCCGGAGGAAGGTCCTTCAGCCGGGCTCTGCGGGTTGCCTGGCGCGGCCATGTTGACGTGAACGCCATGGATGTAGATAATCCTGAAATGGGTTGCCTCATCCTCGTCATCAACCACAACTATCTCGCCGTTCTCCTTTCTGAGCGGCTTGTAAGATATAAACTCCAGATTTCTCTCCATCGAGGAGTTGCCTTTCCACTCATAGTAACTGGTCATCTCGTCCTGGTTGGCCCCCATCTTGTTGATCATGACCATGTCCTTAACATAGGGCTCAAGCCATTCCTTGGTCTCCTCTATAGACCTCTCAATGCTTTTAAGCTGGCCTTTCAGATCTTCAAGCTTCCTGTTAACCTCGGAACCATATAGATCCTTCCATTTCTCGTACATCGTGTACTTCTTCTTCAGAATCGCTTTCTGGTTGCGAGGCCTGTCAGCCAGCTTCCCATCCTTGTTATCATCCCTCTCATCAGCATGTCTGAGATCATCAAGCGACTCCATCTCGTTAAAATCCGCTACAATAGTAGGATAGATGTTCTGATCCCTGTAAAACTTCAGGGAGGCCTCATCGCCGCCCTGCTGGCCTCCTCCCGCGCCGTCCACAAGTTCGATGAAGTCGCCCTTCAGAACGGTCTCATCTTTCTCACTCATGGCCTCTGCACGGGAACGAAGCTTTCTTATATCGTGTTCAAGCATGTGCTTCTGTTTCATCAGTTCTGATATGTTCCGCATATTCTCCTTTACCTTGGACTCGGCCTGCTGCTTTCTCTGCATGAATTCGTCGTGCAGCTGGCTCTGAGGTGCGACATAGATGCCTTCCTGCGTCCTTGAAACATCGTAGTCTTTGTTCTCATCGAGATCGTCGGCAGCGGTCAGTACGACTGCGAAAGGAGTTCCCTGGCTCTTCGCCGATATCTTCATCTTTTTCCAGTGATCTCCCATGATTGGCTTCAGGAAGTCATCATCCAGTTCATCTCTGAGGCCTTTCAGGCCTGTTATCTCTCCTTTTTCGATCTTTTTCTTTACTTCTGCTGCGTCTCCTTCCACGTCTCCATGGGTCTCGAAGACATGTCCAAACTTGCAGGTATCCGGGAGATCGCCGCCGTGACTCATCTTATCTTACCATTAGGTATTGCTTCTACTTAAAATTCGAACTCTGGAAAAATCCGTTCCAAATAAATGGGTAAGGTCCGCCTTAAATCATAGGAAGATGGAGACACCGCTGCTGAAGAGAAGGCTTAACCCTTTCCTGCTTGTATCAACTGTGGTAGTTCTTTCGCTGCTTGCAGGTCTTTCAGTCCTGTACCAGTCAGAACTCAATGATCTTGTGACTGCCAGGAAAAATCTTTCATCAAATCTTCACGCCAGCAACCAGAGGATTGACACACTGGAGGCGAGGATAGGAAATCTTACAGAGACACGTTCCGACCTGAACAGCAGCGTCTCAAACCTGAAGAAACTGTTAAGCGAGAAAGAGGCCCTGCTGGAGCAGAGAAACAGTACTGTACACCGCCTGAGGACAAGTCTCGATGAAAAGAACAAGACCGCTAACTCGCTGAGATCGCAGGTGGAAAGCCTCAACTCCACGCTTGAAGGCCTGAAAGCGAACTTCAGCCAGATGCAGAGCAACTTCACAGATGTCTGCAACAATAACTACAACAACTTGACGGAGAGCAGCCAGAAAACCTGCGACAAGAGCATTCCATGATAAGATGAGAGTAGAAAAACTGCTGAAACGCCTGAAGAGAGAGTTCATAAAGGTCAACGTTATACAGGCCTCTCTCGATGCTATAGGTTTTTTCCTGGCGTTAAACCTGTTGACATTCCTCTTCTCGATCGAGATAGTTTCAAGCATCGGAAATCCGTCGGTCCTGTTGGGCCTTTCTACTCTCTTTTTCATCGGAGATCTTATCTACCGGGTTAGAAACTACAGACTTGAGATCTACGAGGAGAAGAACCCTGAACTCCGTGAAGTACTGAGGACGGCACGTGACAACCTGGGAAAAAGCGATATAGCATCTCAGGCCCTGTTCGACGATCTCATGGATCGTGCCCGCTCCGTTACGTCGGACAGCATAATCCCGAGCAAGGTAATTATTCAGAAGATACTTCTCGTAGGTGCATTAAGCTTTCTGACCGCTCTATCCGGTATTGCCGACATCCAGGTGCAGAAGAACCCTACAGAAATCCTGCGCGGCTTTGAACCTCTGGGCGGTCATGGCTCAGGCCCCCACGGCCCTGGCGTGGGACAGGTAGAGCTGAAGAACTCCTCCAGGATCCTAGGAACTCCAGAGAAGATAAACGTGAACACGAACATCTCGATAAAAATCGAAGGAGAGGGTAAGAAGACGAGCCCGGGTTTCAAGACCTATTCAGGGGATGAGAAGATGGCTTTCGAGGCTGCTGATCCGCGGATGCCAGATAACCTGAAGCTGGCGAGGAAGTATAGCCTGGCTATCAAGGAGTTCAGCTAGAGTCCTGTCTCCGAATTTAAATATCTGAAGCCCGTATAATTACAGTATGAAGATAAAAAGCATGAGCGAGTCGAAGAAGTACGAGAAGGCGAACGAAAAACTGGCGGAGATCAAGGAGGAGGTCGGAAAAGTGATAGTCGGCCAGGAGAAGATCATCGACCAGGTTCTCGTATCGATCCTCTGCGATGGGAACATTCTGCTCGAATCCAATCCTGGTATGGGTAAGACCAAGATAGTGCATACTATTTCAAAGGTTGTAGGCCTTGAGTTCTCCCGCATCCAGTCGACTCCGGACCTGATGCCTTCAGATATTACAGGAACCCATATTATCGATGAAGATGCGGACGATGCGGAGTTTGTCTTCCAGAAAGGCCCTATCTTTGCGAACATGGTCCTGGCGGACGAGATAAACCGTGCCACGCCGAAGACACAGTCCGCACTGCTTGAGGCTATGCAGGAGAAACAGGTTACGGTGGGGAACCAGAGCTACAAGCTCGAGGAGCCTTTCTTCCTCATGGCGACACAGAATCCTATCGAGCAGGAGGGAACTTATCCGCTTCCGGAGGCGCAGCGAGACAGGTTCATGATGAAAGTCGAGCTGGATTATCCAAGCGGTGACGAGGAAACAGAGATCGTTGAAAGGTTCACGGAGGAGCTGAACTTCGATCCAGACCTCGACCAGGTGATCTCACAGCCATCCCTGATCAAGCTACAGGAGTTCACACGCAACGTTCCTATCGCCGACGACATCAGAGAACACGCAGTAAAGGTCGTAAGGGAGACAAGGAACAAAGAGGAGCTCAACTACGGTGCATCCCCCAGGGCTTCGATGAACCTTGTACTGGCAGCAAAAGCAAAGGCCCTGATCGAAGGCCGGAACCATGTATCGGTTTCAGACATCAACGCAATGGCAGAACCTGTTCTCAGGCACAGAGTAGGCCTGAGCTTCAAAGCGGAGAAAGAGGGGAAGGACGAGGACCAGGTAGTACAGGAGATAGTCCATAGCCTATGATAGAGCTCGACTTCCTTGAGGAACTTGAGAAGTTTCAGATCGCTCTTAAGAAGAACTCAACCGAGATCAAGGAAGGAGAGCAGGCAAGCGCCAGAAGCGGCCAGGGAATGATCTTCAAAGACCACAAACAGTATGTGCCAGGAGATGACATAAGAAAGATCGACTGGAAGGCCTACGCCCGTACAAAAGACTTCTTCATTAAACGTTTCGAGGAAGAGAAGAACGTTACAGTCCACATAGTCCTTGACAGAAGCAGCTCCATGGACTACGGTGAAAACAACAAGTACGAGTACGCCGCGAAGATAGGCCTTGCTGCCGCATATATGGCATCGAAGACCAACGATCGTTTCCGGTTCTCAGTGTTTTCAGAGACTCTTACAGATCTTACAGCGGCAAGAAGAAACGGTAACCTTGCAGGCCTTGTTGACAGTTTGAATAATATCAGGAAGACTCCGGAAAGCAGGATAGAGCGCTGTATTACCGAGTACAGCAGCAGAATCGAGAATAAATCAGTTGTTATAATTCTATCAGACTTCCTTGAGGACTCTAATGAGATAGAGTCGGCACTGGAAAGCCTCCAGCATACTGATGCCATCCTAGTGAACGTGCTGGATGAGACAGAGCTGAATCCTGATATAGAGGGCGATGCGATACTGAAGGATCCTGAGTCGAGTTCGAAGCTGAGGACTTACCTGTCTCCGAGGACGAAGAACAGGTACAGGGAACGCCTGGATGAACACACGGAGGCTATAGAGGAGAACTCCCTGAAGAACGGAGCAGGATACATCAAGGTTTCGACAGGTGACGACTTCTTCGAGTCATTCATGAAGGTCTGGGACCTTGTCAACAGGGAGAATTAAAGAGATTTCAGGCCTCAAACATTCCTGTAATGAATATCCTGGAGTTCGAAACAGTAGGCTCTCTACCCGCCGTTTACCATGAAGGCCTTGACCTCGCGGTTATATCGGACCTTCACCTGGGCCTGGAGGGGGGAATGACCTCGAAGGGAAGTTACGTGCCCAAGTTCCAGCTGGACGAGCTGCTGGAAGACCTTCGGGAGATCCGGAAGCGCACACGGGCCTCCCGGCTGCTTGTCAACGGCGACCTGAAGAACGAGTTCAAGACAAGTCTTTACTCGGAGAGATCGGAGATAGAGAAGTTCCTGGACGAGGCGGAAGACCTATTCGACGAACTGATACTGATAGAGGGTAACCATGATACGTTTATCGAGTCGACTGTTGAGAAGAAAGGCTACGAACTTGAGAAGTTCCACCTGGAGGACGGAGTCCTGTTCACTCACGGCCACATCTCCCTGGAAAAGCTTGACGTCGAGGAAGATTTCGAGACAGTTGTTATAGGGCATGAGCATCCTGCTCTCGAACTCGAGGACGATATCGGGGTGAAGGAGAAAGTTAACTGCTTTCTCTACGGCAGGAACTCCGAGGGAAAGGCCTTGATCGTGATGCCTGCGTTTTCCACCATCTCCAACGGTTCAGGCGTCAACAGGATGCCTTCCCGGGAACTGCTTTCACCTATCCTGAGAGAGTTCAGAGACAAGAGTTCCATGAAGGCGCTGGCTGTTTCACGTGAAGCAGGCCTGTTCGAGTTCCCTGAGATAGGTAAGATCTAGTTCCTACCCAGCAAGGCGAATCCAAGGATTGCTACCGCCACTCCAGAGGCGGCCAGGAACGAGACCTGCAGGCCCCAGATCGAGGCGATCGTTCCCGCAAAGAAAGGTCCCAGTGTCTGTCCTGCGTGCTTGAACAGTTCCAGGAAACCTGTTAGTTCTCCTTCCAGCTCGTCAGGACATCTGTTGTCGAACTCTGCGTGGATCGCCGGCGACATCCCCGAGGAGAAGATTCTTGCTATGAAGAAGAGCACTCCTAGCAGAACCACGTTGGTGACGAAGTTCATCGCTACCAGCGTCGGCGCCAGAAGGAGTGCAAGTACTGAGAGAACTTTCATCCGGCCGAAGCGGTCGGCGAGCTCTCCGAAGAGGAACTGTAAGACCTTCGGCATCGCAGCCACTCCGAAGATTATACCCATCATGATATATCCTGCGTCAACCTTATCCAGGAGGAGCGGCATAGCAAGCCAGTAGAACGAGAAAATTATGCTGTAGAGGAAGACCAGGCTGAAAGGGAACCAGAGATGACTCCAGTTCTCCTTCACATCCCCCCATTCATCCATGTACGTCTTCCTATGCATAAGCTCCTCGAAAGAGTCCGAAATACCTTCCTTCAGCTCAAGGCCTATGTAGCTGTAGAAAACAATTATAGAGAACAGTGAGGCAAAGATCCAGAGCAGGAACGGAAGCTTGAAACCGTAGGACTGGATCAGGAAACCTCCAAATATCGGACCGATAACAACACTCAGATTAATGCCCAGAAGGAAGACTGAGATGGATTCAGACTCCACATCATCGTCCGCAGACCTCATCGAAAGCGACCAGCCGCCATTCCAGATAAAGACCTTGGCAACGCCTTCAAAGGCCTTACCCAGGACCAGCAGGATAGGTAAAGCAGAGAAATACAGGAGTCCAGGAAGTACAGCGGTGCTGAGGCCTAGAAATATTACAAATTTTTCTCCAACCCTCTGAACCAGGTTCCCTACCGGTATGTCAAGTAGTATAGGTATTGCAGCCGGTAGAGAGGTCATTATACCTATCAGAAATACGCTGGGAACCTGCTGCCGGAAAAAAATCGGTAGGAACATCCATACCGTGCTTCTGCCTATCCATGCAAGCAGGAACACTGCGGACAAATACTTTGCTATGTCAGGTACCCTGTCCAGATCCACAGGAAAACTTCAGAATCTAGTAAGTTATAAATGATTCCTCGTCCGAGGACTCTTCCTCAAATACGTCCTCCTCATCGTACTCGTACTCATCTTCCTCCGCCTTTCCTTCATCTTCCTGTTTCATGAGCTCCTGCTTCGCCTTCTCCTTGATCTCCTGGTAGCGCTCACGGGCAGAATCCTTCTCAGCAGTACCTGCCTCCTCCTTCTTAACCTTCTCATAACGCTCCTCACTGGACTCCTCACCAGAAGACTTCGCGGCCTCAAGGAACTTATTCATCGTCCTCATCCACCTCCTCGGCCTCAACAGCCTTTCTCTTAGAACCAACGAACGGGAGGAAATCCGCTACTTTAACCAGGCGTTCAACAGTCTCAGCAGTCTGCTCGACCGACTCTGCAGACCTCTCCGCGGACTCGATCACATCCTCAAACTTTCTCAACACCAGAAGCCCAAACACAAACAAGGCCAGGAAAACTACCTTCACCAGTATATCCAGCACCAGATTGATAACTGCAAGCGAGTTGACAACAGTCATAACCATAAATTAAGTGAAAATACGGTTTATATCCTTCGGTCCTCAACAGCAGAAGTCCTCTAAACCCGATTTAGGAAACCATTAAAAGCCTATAACCCGAATTTTCACATGTGATAACATGGTAGAAGTCCCAGAAGACACCGAAGTAGAAGACCTTCCGTTCACACACGCAAGGATCAAAAGAATGATCAGGGAGAAAGCCGGCGACGGACAGTACGTCCGCTCAAACGTGTACTACGGCCTAAACCTCCTCCTAGGGGAAATCGCAGAAGAAATCATCGACAACATGATGGACACGGACGCAGCATACGTCGAAAAACACCACCTGGACCACGCAGCAAGAAAATACGAAAAAGTCGAAAACATCATTCAGGAAAAAGAACGCGTCTCAAGAAAGCTGGATGCACTCGCAGCAGACATCGAAAAACTCTCCCGCGAAGTACAGCAAAGCGACCACTAAAAGGCCTGAAACACAGGCCTAACATATTTTCCCTCACTTCTCCAAACCATTCTGATTTAATTCTTTGACCTCAAAACCCTCTTTATGAGGTTCGAAAGCGAAGTAGTAAGCGAAGAACTACTGCCAGCGATCAGAAGCATAATGGCCTCACAGCTCAAACAGGAATACGGATTAAAACAGGAAGAAATAGCCAAAAAAATAGACATCACACAGCCAGCCGTAAGCCAGTATCTATCAGGAAACCGAGCCAACCAGTCCACAGTCAAAACACTGAAAGACGACCCACAGATCGAAATAATACTCAGAGACGCAACAGGCAAAGCAGCCAAAGACCAGGAATTCTCCCAGGAAATAAGCCAGGCCATACAAACCGTCAGAGACAAAGGCCTACTCAAAGACAAATTCTCAGATACCGAAAAAATCATCTAAGACGAGTTTTTTCTCGTTATCAGAAAATTCTCTAGAGTTCTAATCGCAGAAAATAAGACCTGCACCTACGACAGGGAAACCTGTTCCTGAATAGTTAGTATGCCGGACTCGGGAAAAACAGTTTTTTACGTGAAGCCCTGGAAGGCCTGTTCCTCTGCTTCCTCGACTTCTTCCTCTTCCTCAACCAGCAACTCGCTCACCTTCGCCACAGCATTCTCAAGAGGCGCAAGCGAAAACTCGTACTGATCCAGCGTGGTCTGAACAGTTTCAACAGGGCCTTCAAGGAACCCATACTCCTCGGTCAACGCATCCAGATCCAGATAGTACTCGTCACTGAAGTACGTGACATATGCAAGGCCTGAACCGCCGAGAGCTACGAAAACCAGTAGGAAAAGGCCTACAGTCTGGTTCCACTGGGCCTTCTGATGCTCCTTCTTCACCTGCCTGAAACTTGCATAGGCCGAGCTGTAATCGCTGCTGATGTTTTCAAGACTACTATCAACCTTGTAAAGAGCACCATCCTCCTTCGCACGCTTCGCCGCCTTCATATCAGAGAAGAAACCGGAAGTATTCGAGTCAAGCCTTTTCTCCCGAGAACTTGAAAGGCCTGAATCCTTCAAACCAGTGACATTATCCTTCAAGGCCTTGTACAACCCGATATACTTGCTGTACTTTGAACTAATGTTTTTCCGCTGCTCCTTGTTAGCCTCAACCACTAAACGGACAGTCCGGGAAGTATCAGGGCTTTCAGTGGAGAGATCAACTTTATGCACGCCGAGATCGCCAGGAACAGTATCAATGCTGAAGATCGACTTCGCTCTTTCACCAGGCTTCAAACCGTCCAGAGACCTGGAGCTGTTCGCAATATCCGACCTCAGATTCAACTGCATACCTCCGATGTAGAGCTGGCCAGTATTCGAAACATTGACCCTGACAGTCCTCGAATCGCCCGCCGTAACATCCAACTCCTTATCAACACCTATACTCACCTTCGGAGAAGCAGAAGGCATAAAATTGAAATCCAGACTCCTCTGACTACTCGTCCTACCGGCCTCATCAACAGCCCACGCATAAACAGTATGCTCACCTGCAGAAAGGCCTGAAGTATTCACACGGAACTCACCGTCCACCTCGGAAACATTCACACCCCGCTCAAGATCAAGCTCCGAATCATCGATCTGATAATGAATCTTCGAGACATTGAGGCCTTCTACATCCTTCGTATCGTAGGCATCGTACTTAACCTGGAAATCAGAGTTGAAAACCCCGACAACTGTGGAAAGGTTCCCCAGAGTCGGAGGAGCGATATCGAAGTAATAATTTCCTACCTGCTTGGGCACAGAGTTCCCGGCAGCGTCCACCAGCTTCAGCGAGACATCGAACTGCATCTCTCCTCTCGCATAAGGATCAAGCTCGCAGATAAAGTCCGTCTTCGTATCAGTAACGAACTTCGCATCACTGTCAAACTCTCTTTCCCCATTATTGAACAGACATTTCACAGAGATAGCCGAATCCTCTCCTGAAGGCTGGAGAGTTATCGGAATCTTAAAACTTTCATCACTCGGGCCAATCCTGTAAACACCAGGCTTATGACCCTCAGCAATCTCCGGAGAAGTATCGCCATCATAACTCGTATCAACAGTAAACTGTGTAGAACCATTGTTCCAGTTCCCAACACTATCGCTAACAGAATAACTCACAGTATAGGTCTCCCTGTGAGTAAGGCCTGAAAGACTCACAGAAGAATCATCTGCCTGATCAACAACATCTCCATCAGAATCAGTAACCCTGATACTTTCGGTGGAAGTCTTCACGCTCGAAGTCTGGTCTGACGCATCAAAACTTATTTCAGGAGAACTATCGGAAATCAACGCACCATCCGAAGGACTAACACTCACCGACGGAGCATCTGTATCAATAGTAAGAGAAATTTCATCCAAGGTATAATTACCGTTCTGCGAAATATTCGCCCGGAAAGTATATGGGCCTGACTGAATTATAGTTCCACTAATCTCTTTATAGTAAGTGCCGCCGCTCTTCTTAACGTCCTGCAACTCCTCAAAATCACTTGAATCAGGGTACTGAATCCATAGCGTTACATCGTCAGCTGTAGAGTTCTGGAATGTTAGGTTGATAGGTTCTGAGTAAGTTTTGCCTCCGTTAATACCTGTCCACGCGGCTGAAGCAGTTGTGAGGGTTAGTGCGAGAATGAGTGTGAGGAGGCCTGTTTTGTGGATTAG
>JBDGSM010000057.1:0-8853 GCA_042217545.1 Candidatus Nanohalobium sp.
AGATGACGGCAGATGATAAGCAAACGATAGTCTGGAAGCCCCTTCCAATCTCTGATTGGTAGCGGGAGGAAGTCACCATTTACAGACAACTCTCCAGACATGAACCAGGAAACACTGAGCTACGAAGAAGCCTCTGACAGAGTTGAAGACCTCAACCCTTCAGCCAAGCTAGCATACTACATCCTGAAACGTGAATGCTCTGAAATGTCTAAAACAGATCTTGAAGAAGAAACACTTCTCGAAGACAGAACACTCAGAGAAGCGATGAACGCACTGGAAGAACAGGGCGTCGCCTACAAGAGAAAGAACCCTCACGACCACAAGAAAAGACTTTACGGCCTGAATATCGAAGAATTCGAAACTCCAGGATACACCTCTCTAGAATAAAAAACTTCCACTCAAAAACAGGGCTATGAGCCAGGCCGAATGGTACACAAGAGAAGAAGCAGAGACAAGTCAGGAATTCGGACAGATACCGGAAAACAGAGAGATAGAAGACCTCCTGGATAAAGGCATCTTCCTGGTAGACAAACCGTTCGGACCGACGAGCAAACAGGTCTCAACCTGGGTCAAAGAAGAACTCGACCTCAGAAAAACCGGACACTTCGGCACACTAGACCCCAACGCCTCAGGCCTCCTACCAGTAGGCCTCAACAGCGGAACACGAATAAACCAGGCACTGGCCGAAGCAGAAAAAGAATACATCTTCGAAGTCGAACTCAGAGAAGGAAGAGACGAAGAAGAAATAATAGAGGCCCTGAAAACATTCGAAGGAGTCAACAAGCAGATCCCACCCGACAAATCCGCAGTAAAACAGGAGGAACGGGAGAGAGAAGTATACGAGATAGAGTTCCTGGAGAAAAAAGATGAGAACTTCCTCGCACGTGTAAGATGCGAATCCGGCTTCTACGTCAGAGTGCTCGTCGAAGAATTCGGAGAAAAACTTTCCACAGAAGCAGAGATGGAGGAACTGAGGAGAACAAGACAGGGCCTCATCACAGAAGACGAAACAGATACTCTACAGGACATAGTGGACGCCTACCACTTCTACAGAGAGGATGGAGATGAAGAGGCCTTCAGAGAAGTCCTCTACCCGATCGAGAAAGCGGTCAACCACCTCCCCAAGATCGTGATCAAGGATTCCGCGGTGAACGCGGTCGCCAACGGATCCAACCTCGGAGCGGTAGGGATCAGCAAGTTCCAGGACGGGATCAAAGAAGGAGACCGGGTAGCGATCACAACACTGAAAGGAGAACTCGTCGCCCTCGCCACAGCAGAAATGAACTCCGAGGACCTCTACGACAAAGAAGGAGAAGCAGCAGAACTCGAAAACGTCTACATGGACCCAGACACCTACCCAAAACGGTGGAAACAGGATGACTGAAACCCCGGAGAAATTCTACACAAAAGGAGCGGAACAGTTCGCAGAAAAATACAGCATCGAAGAGATGCCACAGAATTATATTGACTTTCTAGACAACTTTGCCGAAAAAGTAAACAACGGAAAAGTACTGGACGCAGGCTGCGGACACGGAAGAGACACAGAATACCTCACAGAAAGAGGCCTTGATGTTGTATGCGTGGATCTGGCTGAAGGAATGATCGAACATGCCAAGAACAACAAGAAAGGCAACTACAAAATCATGGACGTCAGAGACCTGGAATTCGAAGACAAAGAGTTCGCAGGAGTCTGGTGCAACACAGTAATGCATTTCTTCCCGCCTGAAGAGATGCCAGAAATCCTCGACGAACTCAAACGCGCACTCAAAGACGGAGGAGTTCTCTACGTCAGCTTCAAGATCGGAGAAGGAACATTCATCAGAGAAAGATACGGAAGCAAGGTAAAACAGTACCTGATAAGCGAGAAGAAAGCAAAAAAGATGCTGAAGGATCGAGGCCTCGAGATAAAAGAAGTAAACACTGCAGAGGTCGCGGACACCACTATAATGAACATCTTGACGGAGGCAGAGGAATGATCGAAGGCCTTCTCAAAGCCCTGCAGCTGAAAGACGAGGTCAGAACAGGCTGGGAACTGAGAAATATCGAAGATCCGGAGAGTGTCGCTGACCACAGCTGGGGTGTGGCCTTCCTCACGCTTTTCTACGCAGATGAAGCTGATGTAGACGTGGAAAAAGCCCTGAAGATCGCGGTTGTCCATGATATTGCCGAAGCGGAGACTGGAGACCTTGTGACGCGCGCTATCGACGAGAAACAGGATGTCGACGAAGAGGAAAAGGAAGAGATGGAGAAAGAAGTCGTTGAAGAACTTTCAGGCCTCCTCGAATCGGGAGAACTGGAACAGCTATGGAAAGAATACGAAGAAAGAGAAAGCAGGGAGGCGAAGTTTGTGAAGGACATGGACATGATCGACATGTGCCTCCAGGCCCTGAAATACGAAAAGGAAGGCAGTTACGATCCTGAGGAGGAGAACGAGAACTTCCAGGAATACGAGAGACTGGACGAGTTCTTCGCAACTACGGAGCCGAGACTGAACACGGAGCTTGGAGAACGGCTTTTCAACGAGATCAGACAGCGGTACGAAGAAGCAAAGCAATGATTATAAGATACTTAGGCCTTCAGTTTTTACTACCCGCTTTTGCCGGAGTCGAAGGCTTAAGGCCTTTCTTGACCCGGACAAACGTATTTGCCGGAGTGACAGAGTCTGGCTAATTGTGCCGGTCTTGAGAACCGGTGAGGCATACCCGCCTCTCCTGGGTTCAAATCCCAGCTCCGGCGTTTATCTCTTCTCTATAATTTGAAGCTGGATCTGATTTTAGAAGCTCCCTACCTGCGAGCTTCGGGTCGAAGATTCAGTGAATCTTCTCTAAGAAACACGAAGTGTTTCGGTTCAAATCCTTGCTGCTCCAGAAACTATGGAGTTTAGGACCTGCACCCATCCCTGGTTTTCGATGACTTTAAGTACAGGAAGGCCTAATTCTTGGATATATGCCTGTTACCGCGGAGGACATTATGGCCGATCCTGATTTCGTGAATGCTGATGATGATGTAGAGACCGTGAAGCAGGAGTTTGAAGGCGCAGAGAATACATTGATCGTAAGGAGAGACGGCGACGTGGTCGGAGAGATACATGAGAACTCTCTCCTCAAGGACGTGATTCCGGAGGACAAACTAGACGAGGAGAACGTCATAGGGGTGCTAGGCCTCTCGTTCAACGAAAGCTACGTTGCGGAAAAAGCTGAAGACCTGATGAACGAACACGACATAACAGTTCCTCCTGACGAGTCAATAGGAGATATAGCATTCATAATGGACAGGGAGGACATCAGGGCGGTACCTGTGGAGAAAGAAGGCGGAATCATAGGAGTAGTCCACGAAGACCGTGTAATCGAGGAGGCCTGACAGGATGTCGGCAGCACTTTCAAGCCAGACGCTTCTCACCATAGGAATACTGCTCGCATCATCATTCATCGTAGGAGAAATATTCGAACGCATAGGCCTCGAATCAATAATAGGATACGTAGTAACCGGCATACTGTTCGGACCAGGCCTTTCAAAGGCCGCGGAAATCTTTAATTTTATCCCACAAAACTTTGCGCTTTCACCTGAACCTGTCGCCGGCTTCGCAACAGTGGGCGCTACCCTGATACTTTTCCAGGCAGGCCTGCAAGAGGAGAACGTTGTGGAGATATTTACCCACAAGGAAGGCCTCAAGCTAGGCGTATCTGCTCTGCTCGGCACCTTTCTCTTCGTCTTCGGAGCACTGTACTTTCTCTCTCCCGAGTTCGTCCCTGCACACGGCGCCCAGGCCTTTGTCTTCCTGGCCCTGGCGTACGCAGTCGTAGACATCGGCGTTCCATCAAAGATAATGCTCTCAAGAGATATGCTTCACGGAGACTTCGGCAGCTACACCATCAAGTCCTCAGTCATCAATGTAACATCTGGCTTCATCGCCCTGACCCTCCTCGTGGTGATGGCTTCGAACAGTCTCGAAGCCCAGATCATGAAGATCGCGGCCATAATCGGCTTCGCACTGGCGTTCTACATACTCCACGAGTTCATCCAGGAGATCGACGACTACGTCATGATGTTTGAAGAAGCCGAAGCCCAGTTCACCATAACCTTCGCCCTCTTGCTCTTCATGGCATACATCACCCGGACGATAGGCCTCTCCTCAGTCCTGGGCGCTTTCTTCGCAGGCGTCCTCGTATCCCGCAGTGACTTCACGAACAGCCGTGCATTTCAGGACAAGATCCAGGGAATAGGTGAAGGTCTCTTTATACCGATATTCTTTGCATGGTTCGGATTAGGCCTTACGATCTTCGGAAGCCACGGCATGCTGGCCTACCTTCCCGCAGCAGTCTTCCTCTTCACCCTCTCTACCGCAGGAAAACTGGCAATAGGATACTTCCTGGCTGAGAGACATGGCAGCGATAGCGCCCTGGCCGTTGCTTCATCCCTGGTCGCTCTGGATATCGAAAGCCTTGTAGTACTCCTCATCGGCATCAACCTAGGCGTACTTGAACACAGCATCCTCCAGGTATTCGCTCCTGCGGTACTTTTCTCCGCACCTACGATACTGTTCCTCTACTCTCTCGCGGAGCGATAACTCGACAGAGATAAAAAGTGCGAAACAGAAAACAGGGTTATGTCGGACGAGGACAAGAACAGGATCAAGGACGTCGAAGGCATTATAGAGAAGATCGACGAGATCCACGAACAGATAGAGAACGGGGAAGGCGAACTCCCAGCGGAACAGCAGAGGATAAAGGAAGAACTGGAGAAGTTCAAGGAAGGAGAGATCAGCGAGGATGAGATGAGAAGGATCCTCAAGGAAGAACGGGAAGAGGAGGAAGAACAGGAATACATAATCGAGGAAGAAGGAGAGGCCATCCAGGGCACTGAAGAGGCACTGAAGGAGATAAGACAGACGATCAAATCAATAAAGGCCCAGCACAACAACGAAATGAACGCTATCGAAGGCATTGAAGACGCCCTCTCAAGCATGGCGAACGCCGACAGCTTCAAAGCAGGAGCACAGAATGCTGTAGGCCAGATAATGAACACCGTGGAGAACATGGATACAGATGTCGACGAAGAAGCAGAGATGTCGAAGGATCTGAACATACTGAGCTCCGAGATCGGAAAGACCGTAGAAGAAGAGGAAAGAATATTCCAACTCGAGAAAAGAGAGTACACACTGGACAGCGAAGGCGGAAAACTCTTCGCAAAGGCAGGTAGCGGAAAAGGAGAGAGTGAAGAAGAGAAAGTCGCAGAAGAAGACAAAGAAGAATACGAAGAGACCGAGAAAGAGTTCAAGGAAACCGAAAACATGACCGAGATGGAGTACAAAGACATAGAACAGCTCGGAAGAGAACTAACAGAAAGCAAGAGGGAAGCAAAACGCCTCAGAAGAGACATAGAAAAAGCTATGGATAAGATCAAGGGAAGCCCGGCGGAAGACTATGGAAGAATGAGAAAGCTCGCCCAGGCGGACAGACAGCTCAAGGAGAACATAGACGAAGTCAAAAAAGCCATATCCAAGCTGAAAGCAGCACAGAAGAGAGTGAACTCCGAAGAAAGCGAGGAAAGCTCGGTAGAAGGAGCCATAGGATAGAGAAAAAAGATGGGAAACGAGAGATACCTCAGAAAGATATACCAGATAACGGAAGGCGGGGACGAATCCACGACAACTTCTGAACTCGCCGAAGAGATACAGGTTACGGATGCATCAGCATCGGAAGCCGTCGCCAAGCTTGAGGAAGAAAATCTGGTCTGCCGCGCACCCTACAAAGGCTTCACACTCAGCCCGGTAGGAAAAGAGAAAGGGAAGAAACTGCTGGAAAAAAACCAGGTACTCCAGGAACTTTTCCAGAAAATAGGCCTTGAAACACCTGAGAAAGAAGCCGAAAAACTGGAAGACAGGATATCACAGGAAGCTGCAGCCAAGATAGAAAAAGAACTTCTGCAGTAACTCAACGCTTAAGAGAGGCCTTAAACCTCCTGAAGACTTCTTCACGAACCTCAGAAGCCCTGCTAGAATCAAGATCCACAGCCCATGCATCACGGGTAAAACCTGACCCTGCAGTGTCAATCATAACAGATGAAAGGCCCCAGCGTCTCTGGAACACGCCTTCAGTCTGGATCAGGTTCTGAACCCTGTAATAAGGCGTCACGGAAATACTACGCCTCCAGAAACCATTCACGGCAACAAAGTAATCCTCCTGAACCTCGAAACCTTTATTCACCCACTTCAGATGCGCTGCAACAAACACTAGAGGTAGAAGCAACAGCAAAACCCAATAACTGAAGCTGAAAAACACTGAATCAACTACAAAACCTGCAGCTGTCAGGAGAAGAACAGCAACACCGTAACGACCCATGTAACGCTTCCTCGCCCTCCCGGGAATCCTCTCAAGATCAAAATCGCTGAACTCCTCAAGCCGCTTACCAAACTCAAAGACCTCGCTCCGCGCAGCAAGAGGCACAGCAACCCTGTTACCGTTCAAGCCTTTTTCCTGCCCGCCACCTAGGCCTCCAGCACTCTCAACGCTCAAAGTAGCAAAATCGAAACGCCTCATAAGAGCATTCTCCCTGAAAGAAAGGCCCTGCACCTTCTCGAGAGGAATACTTCCCTCTGAACGGTTCAACAGACCTCGCTCATACTCAAGCGTATCATCCTTCAACCAGAGCCGGAAATCATAGTACTGAAGATAGTTCCATGCAGCATTAACAAACCACGAACCCAGGAAAAGACCTAGACCGACAAAAGAGAACAAGAGCATAGGCGCAATAGAAAGTCCGTCAATGAAACCTCCGACCACTCCCGCTACCAGGCTGAAAGCTCCCAGCAGGATCACGACAGCTCTGCCATTCAGAGAGAGCAGACTGTACGCCAGAAGATCTCTCTCCGATAATTCAAACACTTCCTCCCGTTCACCGTCTTTCTCCTCACTTCCGGATTTCTTGAAACGACGGACACGATCCTGTATATCCCGGGCCTGGTCCTCGGACACGTACTTTAACGAGGCCTCGACCTCCGATCCTCCTGCAGTCTCAAAATCGACTTTCGCCACTTTCAGCGCCCGGTGAACTATATTACGCTTGATATTGACGTTCTGAATCCTCCTGTACGGAATATCCCGTTCGTTACGTCTCAGAACGCCGTGTGTAATCCTCAAGCTGTCCCCATCGAAGAAGTAATCGTAATGCATCCAGACCACGTACTCCCAGATCAGTGAAACAGAGATGAAACCTACGAACCCAAGCACGGCCGTCAGGAAAAAAGCAGGATTCAAGGTCTGAAAGGAGACCTTCCCGGAAAAAACAACTACCGCGATCAACGTCCCGATATCCTTCAACGCCCTGTACGGAATAGAGGCCTTCGAAAGCTTCATAACTTACACCGCATCCATATCCTCTGACTCGATGGCCAGATCCCTGAGCTTTTCCTGAACATCCGAAGCATCGCTTCTTGAAAGGCCTGGAACCGTCACATCCGCACCCTTGGAACCTGCACTATAGACAACAACCTTTGAAAGACCGAAAAACCTGTAAACAGGCCCTCTCTGCGTATCAATATGCTGCACACGTACATACGGCACCATAGACCTTTTCCTCGTAAATACACCGTGATCGAGAAACAGATGATCCTCACGCAACTCGAAACTCCAGTCCCTGAACCTCAGAAACATGTAGACGCCACCCAAGGCCTCCAGAACAGGGATCGCCGCCAAAACATTCACAGATACAAAATCAGCCATCACAGCACCCGCTATCACAGCAGAGACTACACCAACAGCGACTGTAACCTGCAAAAACCATACATAAAGTACTTTGCGTTCAAGGCCTCTCATCCATGTCCACTGTAGATTATTCTCCTCCCCACTTTTTTAGGTTCTCGACCCATAGATACGCTGTGGTTCCAAGAATTAAGGTTAGCAAGGAAAAACTTTCTGAGGTTCAGAAGAATTTGAAGAAGGATGGTTACACACTTGACGAAATAAGTGAGGAGATAGGGTCTGATTTCAGGAACTTCAGGTACAAGGGACATTCAATGAGCCTAGAAACCTTCCGAGCCCTAAACATTCTCTTGGGAGAAAGAATAGAGGGCACAGAAATAAACTCCATTAATGGAAAAGGCGAAAGGAAGAATCTGAAGATACCAAAATCTCGTTCCACAGCAGAACTTTTTGGTATAATCCTTGGCGACGGTTATATCCAAAGCACTACAAGAAAAAGAGAGGACAGGACTATTTCAGCATACAGAGTAGTTATTACCTTGAATGAGGAAGAAAAAGAACTTAAAAGAAAAACATCAAATCTATTGGAAGAGATTACGGGAGAAGAACCTCAAGTTCACTTTCTAAAAGAATCAAACGCCGTACAGATCTTTCTCAATTCGAAAGAACTGATAAACAATCTCGAAGGAATGGGTCTGAAAACAGGAGACAAAGTGGAGAATCAGGTTGGAGTTCCTGACTGGATTAAGAAAGATAAAGAATATGAGAAAGCCTGTCTTAGAGGACTTACAGATGCAGATGGAACTATCTACCAACAAAGTAGAGATAAAAGAATTGTAATCCGGTTTAAGAACCATTCAAAACCTCTACTACACTCATTCGAAGAAATGTGTTCTGATTTAGGCATTAATACCTCAAGTGGAGGGAAACATACTATTCAGATCGCCAAACAGGTAGAAGTGGAGAAATTTATCGAGAAAATCGCACCTTTGAAGGCCTCGGAGATCAGTTTTTAAGAATTGCCTGTTAGGGTGTGAATGTAAAGCCCCCTGGTGTAGTGGTCAAAGCTCTGGTTTGAGTCTTTTACTCGGAGCGGCAATTCATGAGAGGCCCTGGCCCTCTCGACCCAGGTTCGAATCCTGGGGGGGCTAAA
>JBDGSM010000058.1:0-7267 GCA_042217545.1 Candidatus Nanohalobium sp.
CGCCCGCACAGGGATTTGAACCCTGGATCTGCACCTATTTGCTCCCGAAAATCGCAGATTTTCTCTACCTCTGACGCTTTGCAGCGACTTCGGGTCCGCAAGGTGCCGTCTTTCCAGCTAGACCATGCGGGCTGTAGACTAGGATTCCTTGGTGAGTTTTAAAAATCAGTGATAGGACCTGGGAATGGTTTTTATTTCTTGTAGCTGGAAACTTTCTTTATGGAAGTAGAAGAATGCACAAGTTGCGGCAGAAACCTTGAGGCCGCGGACACCTTTGTAATATTCGACTGTCCGGACTGCGGAACAGCTATCGCACGCTGTGACAGATGCAAAAAGCTGTCCAACAGCTACGAATGCCCGGAATGCGGTTTCGAAGGCCCATAGATTTTTTAAGTTATGCCGACCAGTTTTCAGGTGAGGTGCCTCAACTCGTGGAGCTAATCGACAAGATCAAGGAGAAACTAGGCCTGGAGTAGTAGTGGCTACCACGTTTTAAATTTTATTTTTTCATCCTCTTCCAAGGTGAACAACAGAAAATGGGAGAGATTTCCTGCGTATACAAAGTAATGCCTGAGGACGCTGATACCGACCTCGAAGGCATCAAAGAACAGATCAAGGAAAAACTGGATGTACAGGACATGGGCGAGGAAGAAGTCGCATTTGGCCTCAAAGCAGTCAAGTTCTCATGCATCACGACAGATGAAGAAGGAGGAACAGATGCAGTGGAAGAGAAACTTGAAGGCCTTGAGAACGTCCAGAGCATCGAGCTGGAGCACTTCGACAAGCTCTGATGTTCCTTGACCCCCAAGGATTAACACGTCGCCGGAACAAGCTACGGTAGAGTGCCAGGAGAAGTCAATACTGAAAGACGGCTTGAACACGTTTTTGCCGGGAGCCTGGGCATAGCCGTTTTGCTGACCACTTCACTGGATTTCTTCCGTATTTTTGCCTCGATCTCTCTCGGGTTTTTCGTTACCGCATCCTTCTTTCTAGAAAGAGATGAAGTATCAAGCGCCCGGAAAGTGCTCTTCAGGGATATAGAGAGGACCAGGGAACCTAACAGGTTTCCCGTTGAGGTGGCAGTACCGCTGATCATGGGTCCCCTGGTTTCATCTTTTCTTGGCAATCCCAGAGGAGTACTGGCCGGCCTGCTACTTCTCACCTTCAGCGATTCTATTTCCAGTGTGGTAGGCAAGTTACTGGGTTATCGACCAAACCCGCTCAACAGGAGTAAGAACATCGAGGGAACTATCGCCGCCATCGTCGTGGGAGCCCTGCTTTTACTCCTTCTGATGCCTCTTACGGAGGCAGTGATTATATCAGCTGCGGTAATGTCCCTTGAAAGCCTTTCTATTGGATACCAGGATTTCGAGCTCGATGACAATATTATGATACCGGTGCTTACATCAATCCTGTATAACCTGATCTAGCTCACTTTAGTTTTCTTTCTCCGCCGTCACAGACCCTGCAACCGTACTCGAGCTTGCAGTCCCCGCATACAGCTGATCCGCATACGTCGCAGCTGGTGACGGCTTCTTTCTCCCCACAGTAACTGCATGGCGCCATATTGTATACTTGTGATGGAGATGTAAGTCTGTACCGGTTTCAGGTATCATATAAATCCCCGGAACAAAGTTCCTGTTATGGTAGAGGTCATAACCAAGAAGGTTGATAGGTCTTTTGAAGAAGCCAGAGAGAAATTTCTCGGCGAGCTTTCCGAGGTTGGCTTCACCGATGTCTGGGACATGAAGTGGAGCAAACTCTACGAGAAGAAACTTGACATCGAAGACTATCCCCGGAACGATCTTATAGGGGTCTGCAACCCAGAACTCGCGTACGACATAATGGAGGAAAACCCCGTGAACGCGGCTTTCCTGCCGTGTAGTGTTATTGTACGTGAAACAGGCGAGGGTGATGTAGAGATAGGGATGATCAACCCGATAATCTATGCAAGCTCCATGAATGCGGATGGAAACGTCATGGAAGTCCTGACCGAGGCACAGAAGAAGATGAACCAGGCGTTTGAAAACGTCTGAGATCTCTTACGGCTCCGGTGAAAGTATGGGCGTAGATCTTGGAGAACTCGTGGAGCCAGAAGAAATCAGTTTCGAAGACCTCAACGACAAAGAAGTCGCGATCGACGCGATGAACACGCTCTACCAGTTCCTAAGTATAATAAGACAGAGAGACGGCACACCGCTCAAAGACTCCTCCGGAGAAATAACCTCACACCTGTCAGGCCTATTCTACCGCAACATCAACCTGCTGGAGAACAATATAAGGCCTGTCTACGTGTTCGACGGCGAAGCACCGGATTTAAAGGAGAAGGAAACTACGAAGAGAAGGAAGAAGAGGGAAGAGGCACGTAAAAAATGGAAAGAGCTGAAGGAACAGGGAAAGATCTCCGAGGCCTACTCGAAGGCAACTCAGTCAAGTAAAATGACAGGAGATATGATAGAGGGATCCAAGCGTTTGCTTGATGCCATGGGTATTCCGTACGTCCAGGCACCGAGCGAAGGAGAGGCCCAGGCAGCTTACATGACCTCTCAGGGCCAGGTCTACGCCGTCGGTTCTCAGGACTGGGACTGCCTCCTGTTCGGCGCCGACCGCATGGTAAGAAACCTTACAACACGGAAGACGAGGAAGACCTCGGGAGGCGGAAGAAAAGAAGTCTCACAGGAAAAGATCGAACTGGAAAAAGTACTTGAACAGCTGGAGATCACGCATGAAAAACTGATCTGGATGGGAATCCTGATGGGGACGGACTTCAACCCGGACGGAATCCACGGAATAGGTCCGAAGACTGCGCTGAAACTCGTCAAGGAATACGAAGAATTCGAAGAACTCATGGAGGACGACAAAGTCGAGTGGGAGTCAGAAGCCGATCCGGAGACGATCCTGAAGTTCTTCCAGGAACCGCCAGTAATCGACGCAGAATACGACTCAGGGGATCTCGACAGTGAAAAAGTAAGGGAGATCCTGGTAAAAGATCATGACTTCTCGGAAGAAAGAGTAAACTCAGGCCTTGAAGACCTGGAAAAAGCGCTGGAATCCAGGCAGTCAGGACTCAACAGCTTCATGTAACAACTGCCTGAGGGAGCAGTTGGCAGTTCCTTTTGATAGGTCTCCGACCTATCTCTTCAGTTGCTCATCTGGCCTGTCTTGACCTCTCTAAGTTCGTCAAGGACCAGCTGCATCATCTCGCCCATCTCTCTGTATCCGTCTCTGATATCCTGGATCTCCTCGTCCTGGCGGTCTATCTCATCCAAAATGGTCTGAACGTCGTCGTCCTTCACCTGCGAAGTCTCAGAGGCCTCGATCTTTTTTATACGCTGCCTCAGCTTCTTGACTTCCTGGTTACGGGCCTGGGCCTGTTTCTCGGCGATCTTCTCCATGTTCTCCTGGAGCTGCTTGATTGCTTTCTTTGTCTCATCTCCGCTGCTGGCTTCCTGGCTTTCAGAATCTGCTTTCTGCTTCAACTCCTTGAACTCTTCGTTGGAAAGAAGCTTCAGGTTCGCAAGGTCGTCGAAGTCGTTGAAAAGCCACTGGAAGTCCGAAACCATGCCCTTGACCTGCTCAAGCTCTTCACGCAGATCCGAGACATCGCTCTCATCGTAATCCTCCTCCAGGGAGTCCATACGGGTCTCAAGGTTCTCGATATCGACCTTGATCTCTCCGATCGCACGGTCCTCAACCTGTTCAAGCCTCTCCTCTATAGAATCAAGATCTTTCTCAAGGCCTTCCTGGGCCTCCTTCAGCTCATCGACATCTGGATCAGCGTTTCCCGAGTTCTCCTCGAGTTCTTCAATATCTTTTTCAAGGCCTTCTATCTCGGACCTCAGTTCTTCATGCTTCTCGTAGAGCTCGTTAACTTCCGCATTGGAATCCAGATCGTTCTTCGCGTTCTCAAAGTCGTTTCTCAATGAGGAGATGTCGTCTCTCAGGTCCTCATGCTCTTCCTCGTAGTCGCTCATATCGATCTCGTCGCTTTCGGACCTCAGCTCTTCCAGGTCTTCTTCAAGCTTATCTATCTCTTTCAGAAGTTCTTCCTCCTTCTCCTCGATATAGGCCTCGACTTCTTCAACCCGTTCCTCAAGGTCCTCATCGTCTTTATCTGTATCGGACTCCTCGATAGATTCAAGCAGTTGATCAAGTTCTTCACGAAGGCCTTCACGTTCTTCCTCCAGATCCTGTATCTCTTCCTGGCGTTCCCCGATCTTCTCCTCGAGATCATCTATCTTCTCGTTAGTATTCTTTCTGACATCCTTGATAAGATCAGTCTTCTCTGCGATCCGGTCTTTCAACTCGTCCAGCTCGGCTTCAAGATCTTCCGTTTCCCTATCTTCCTGTATCTGTTCCAGACGTGTCTTCGTGTTCTCAAGCTCCTTTTCCAGGTCTCCAATCTCTTCTGAGGCCTCTCCGCTCTCGACAAATTCTTCTCTCAGATCTTTCAGTTCGTTGACATCTTTCTTCAGTTTCTTTATCTCGTCGCCGAGAGAGCCGACTTCCGGGCCTCTATCCTTCAGCTCGATCTTCTCCTCAAGCTCTTCCAGTCTCTCGGAGATGTCGGTGTCTACGTCTTCGTCTTCAGATGTTTCTTCAGTTTCCGAGTCATCGGAGCCACCGAAAAGCGTCTTGTTCTCTGCTTCGCCGGAATCCTCTTCTGATTCCTGTCCGGATTCAGAGTCTTCAGTATCGTTTCCGGAATCTTCCCCGTCTTTTTCGGCACCTGTAAGAACATCTTCCTCAGCTTCCTGCGTGGAGGCCTCTTCTTTTTCATCTCCACTTGAGAACAGTGTTTCCTGCTCCTTCTTTTCCTCTTCCTGTTCCTCCTCGCTATCTCCACCGAAAATAACGTCTTCTGCCATGTTTTGTCGAGCCTCGTTATATTAGAAAGAAGTCGTCAAAACGTTAAAAGAGCTTTGTCTACCTTCGAGTGAAAAAAGAATCCTCAGTTTTCTTTCCCCTCAAGGCCTTCTTTCACGGCCTCTGAAAGATCCTCGACGTAGCTGTAGAGCTCGTCTATCCTCTCGGCGTTCTTCTCCACCTGCTCCTTGAGATCACCTGAACCAGCTTCATCTTCCTCCTCCTGTTCCCCGTCGCTGCCGGACTTCACTTCTCTGAGATCATCTTCCAGGCCTTCCACACGGTCCACAAGCCTGTCAACTCTCTCGCTTTCACTTTCCTCGGCTTCTTCAACTTTATCCTCCAGCTCCTCGACTTTTTCGTCATCCACTTCCGAATCACCGGATTCAAAGTTCTCAAGCTCTTCCCTGAAGTTTTTGAACTCGTCCCTCAGCGATTCTATCTTCTTCCGGTTCTCCTCCACTTCTTCAGAAGCTCCGGAACTTTCCTGTTCCTCCAGCTCCTCGGAGACCTCTTCTATCCGTTCTTCAAGACTGGAGAGATCTTCTTCAGAGACCTCAGCTTCAGCGTCAAGGCCTTCCACCTTCTCGTTCAGATCCCTGAACTCCTCGCTGGCCTCATCGATCCTGTCCTCCAAGTCCTGGATCTTCCGGGAGTTCTCGTCGATACCGGAGAGATCCTTCTTCTCAACCTTCTCCTCAACGCTTTCAACTCGGTCAGAAACTTTCTCTATATCGTTCCTTAGCTGTTCAAGGCCTCCATCGCTGACCTCTTCCTCAAGGCCTCCAAGCCTTTCCTCTATATCTTCAAGCCTGTTCCTCAACGCTTTGTCGTGTATCTGTTCGTTCTGCGTATCGATCTCCAGCTTCTCAACCCTTTCCTGGATATCTTCAAGAAGACCCCTGATCTCGGACTCGGCCTCGACGAACTCCTCCTGGAAATCTCCGGAGGCCTCGCTCTCCTCAAGGCCTTCAATCTCTTCCTCGACCTGCTTCAGGTTCTGCTCAATGGCGTCTCCATCAGGCATGTTGAAGAAATGCCGGGCCGTGTTAATAAAATCCCCCAAGACCCATACACCAAACATGAAACCCGTACTGCTAGTAGTGATGGATGGCGTAGGCCTCAGAAAAGAGACAGAAGGAAACGCATTCAAACAGGGACAGACACCTAACCTCGGCAAACTCATGGCAAGACAAGGGTTCGACAAATTAGAGGCATCCGGCCCTGCCGTAGGCCTTCCCGAAGGATACACAGGCAACTCAGAGGTCGGCCACCTGCACCTTGGCGCAGGACGAAAGATACCGCAGCGACTCACCAGGATCAACGAAGCGATCGAAAACAACGAACTGGAGCAGAAAGAAGCCCTGAAGCAGGCCTTCCAGAGAGCGGAGGAAAACAGTACTACAGTACATCTCGCCGGCATCATCAGTGATGGAGGGATTCACGGACATATACAGCATCTGAAGGCCTTACTGGAGATCGCCTCGAGCTACGATGTAGAGGTCAAGATACATGCATTTACCGATGGGAGGGACGTCGATCCGAAGAGCGCTGAGAAATTCCTGGATCAGATACAGGAATGGACAGCAGAGTACGGGGGCGAAATCTCCACGGTAATGGGCCGGTACTACTCGATGGACCGCGACCACAACTGGGACCGCACACACAAGGCCTACCAGGCCATGGCAGAGGCAGAAGGCCTCCAGTTCACAGATCCACATGAAGCCGTGGAGAAGACCTACGAGGACGGCGACTACGACTACTTCATACAGCCCAGCGTCGCGAAAAACTACGAAGGCCTCGAAGACGACGACCAGATGATCTTCTACAACTTCAGAGCCGACAGAGAAAGACAGATAGCAGAGGCCTTCCTGAAAGAAGACTTCGAACAGTTTGACAACCCTGTAAGGCCTGACTTCGTCTCTGCCTTCCGTTACAGGAAGGACTTCGATCACCCGGTACTCTTCGAGAAACAGATAGTGGAGAACACGCTCGGAGAGAAAATCGAAGAAAAAGGCCTTTCACAGTTACGTGTAGCAGAAAGCCAGAAAAGGCCTCACGTCACCTTCTTCTTCAACGGCCAGAGAGAACTGAAATTCGACCACGAAGAAAGACATTTTGTCGAAAGCGACAAGATCAAGGCCTACGACCAGAAACCCGAGATGCACGCCGACGACATCACAGACGTGGTCCTGGAAGCACTGGACGAAGGCGAAAAAGACTTTATCCTACTGAACTTTGCCAACTGCGACCTCGTAGGACACACAGGAGATATGGACGCCGCAGTCACGGCAGTCGAGACAGTAGACCGAAATATCGGAAAACTTGTAGATAAAATCCGGGAAACAGATTACTCCATGCTCATCACTGCCGACCACGGGAACTGCGAGGACATGGGAAC
>JBDGSM010000059.1:0-5649 GCA_042217545.1 Candidatus Nanohalobium sp.
GAGGCCTCTACACGGCCCATCACAACGCCCATCAGAGCGCCTTGGGCGTGCATACCCTGATCTTCAACCATATCGCTTTTCTCATCGAGGACTTCTTTCACGGCCTCTCTGATCTCTTCGTCGCCGGCCTTGTTCTGGGAGATATCCTCTATAACACGTTCGACTTCCTCTCCGGAAGCAATTCTATCTACAACTTCCTCTATATCATCTTTCGCGATATCTTCCGACTTGAGGCCTTCAAAGATAGCCTTGAAATCTTCTTCACCCAGTTTCTCTACTTCGTAGTCTTTCTCAAGCTGTGTGAGAATATTGGTGAAAAAGTTCGCCACCAACTTGGAGTCATAATCCTCCCTGAACTTTTCGAAGAGGCCTAATCTCTCAGAGCTTATGATCTGTGAGGCCAGCTCCTCGCCTATCTCCTGCCTGTACTCTTCTTCTCTTTCCTCGAGAGTCTTTGGCAGGTTCTCATCTATCTCCTCGACTTTCTCGTCTTCTATCCTGATCGAAGGAATATCTGTCTCCGGGTACATCCTCGCTGAACCAGGTAGAGGCCTCGAATAGCTCGTAGTAAAGTTCTGCTCCGCCGCCCTGGTCTCTTCTGGTATTTCTCCCGTGTAGATCATCTCTGCCCTTTTCTGAACTCCCTGGGCCGCGGCCTTGGCTTTTTCCTCTTCTGCCGCTATAACCACTATAACGTCTTCTTCGCTCTTGTCGAAGTCTTCAGCGACTTTCCCGAACTCCTCCACTAATCCGTAGTTTTCAAGGTCTTCATCTGTATGCAGGATGCCCTGCACTCCTTCAGCTTTGGCGTAGTCGACTAGTTCTTTAGCCAGGTAGCGTTCACCGGAGATAGACTGCTTCATCTTTCCTGTGAGGCCTGGAAGCTTCAAGGCGTAGACCGCACCATCGTTCTCAAGTACTGTAGAAACTATACGGTTGTCTGTTCCTTCGAAGAGATGTGTAATGTTGTCTCCAACAACTTCACGTTTTTCAAGCTCTTCCCCGAGTTCGACCAGGTTTTTCTGCCTCTTGACTTCTAGCTCGATAAGTTTATCGATGTTTTCTACATCCTGGAAACCTTTGATCTCGACTCTTGAGCCTTCTTCGATCGAGACGTTGACGTCCTGCCTGATAGTTCCAAGGCCTCTCCTTGCTTTTTCTGTGGAGCGGAGCAGCATGCCGATCTCCATCGCCACTTCCCTTGCGTGCTCCGGGTTCTGGATCGATGCATCGGTGCCTACCTCTACAAGCGGGACTCCAAGCCTGTTCAGATCATAGACCGCTTTATCCTGAGTTCTTTCATGAATTCCCGCGGACTCTTCTTCTAACTCGATATCTTCTACAGCCACTGTACCCGATTCTGTCTCAAGTTCTCCGCCGAGGCCTACCATCGCTGTTCTCTGGAAACCTGAAGTGTTGGATCCGTCGACAACCATCTTTCGCATAACCTGGATCTCTGCAGGAACATTTGCGTCAACCATGCGTGCAAATGTTAAAGCAGTATGTAAGGCCTCTTCGTCCATGCTGTGAGGCGGTTCTTCGTCGATCTCTACGAGGCAGTTGTTTCTGCTGTAGTAGTTGTATACGAATTTCTGTGAACGGCGCGCTGCCTGTTCTGCCGCTTCATCTTTTTCTCCGCTCTCTCCTGCGACCGCTCTCAAGTATCTCTCGACGTTTGCGTCCGCTGCCTCGTCTTCAAGCTCTACCGGGCAGCTGCAGAAAAGTTTTTCCTCCGTGTTAAGTTGCTGGTGTATCTCGATTCCACATTTGAACCCTAGTTCTTTGTAATCCATCAGTTCTTCACCTCTGCGATCTCCAGGGCATTTCCCCGGAGTTCTTCCTCTGTTATAGTATCGTTCTTTATCATGTGGTCGCTTAACGCCATGAGTTTTCCGACCCCTTGCTCTATCTCTCTGAGATCTCTCTCGTGAAATTCGTCGCCTTCGAGGTCCTCTTCACGCTGCCTTTCCTCTCTACGCTTTTTTCTCTCTTCTCTCGAGGTCCAGACGGCGATGACTTCGATCTGTTCTCCTGTTTCTTCCTCAAACCTCTCTTTCTCGTCCCAGCTTCTCACACCCGTGATCACGATTTTTTCCTTCTCCTCCAGTATCTCCTCGAGGTATGGAACGCTGAGCTGTGCGATCGCATCCATGCCGTGTTCATCTCTGAGACCTTTCACGAAGCTTCCTGTCTCTTCAGTATCCTTTCCACGTTTATCCATCTCGATCCTGACCACGTCTCCCATGTCAAGGACAGCGAAGCCCTCATCTTCCAAGGCCTCTGCTACAGTCGTCTTGCCTGCGAGCGGCATACCTGTGACTCCGTAGATCTCTGTCATTCGGACAACAGCTCGTCTATCTCGGGTTTAACTTTTTCGAAAAAGTCAGGCCTTGAAAGCTCTCCGGAGAAAGGATTGGAGTACTCTTCGATAACTTCATCGACTTCAAGTCTATATCTCTCTACTTTTTCCTCGCCGTACATTAGTTCGGCGTAGTCCCTGGCGACGGTGCTGCAGTCCCCTACTTTCTCATTGACAAATGGATCGAACTCTCCGTCATCCCTGTAAGCTACACCCATCCGATCACATCAGAAAGGCGGAGATAAAGTTTCCGTTAAAGATTTTGAACAGCTTACCTTGCTTCCTCTGCTTGATCTTGCTTCTAAGCATCGATTTCGCTACACGGTACTCGGTGAAGTCCTGGATGTTCTCTATCTCGACCTCCGAAGTCCTGAGGAAACGGGAAGGATTCCTGATTTCCTGACCCATCTCATACGCGGTACACATCGTGTACTCCCGCAGGATATCCTTCAAACGGGACATCTTACCTTCCTCGATGAAGGCCTTGGCCTTCCTGTCGAACTCGTCCAAGTCCTTCTTGCACGTGTTCTCCGGGCCCAGCTTCTCATCTTCACTCACTGTACATCGACCTCTCGGAGATCTCACTGTTCACGTTCTCCTGGAAGAGCTCTTCCGCTTCCTCTCTATCCTCTGCCTGACCCAGGCTCCACATCAGCTTGACGTATGCGAGCTCCGGATGCATGTCTTCGGATTCAATCACTCCTCTCTTCTTGACCTTCACCTGATTGTCGTAGACGTCCATATCCACTCGTCCATTGATGCAGTTGGAGGACATGACGACTAATGTGTCTTCTGTCAACTCCTCCAGCTTCTCTTGTATCTCTTTGTGGTGCTCTGTTTCCTCATCGAAGGCGCTGATAGGCATATGTCCGAGGCCTGTACCCTCGATCACAACGCCGTCGTAGTCCTGATCTATGTAGAACTGGACCTTCTCAGGCTCAAGTCCAGGCCTTACCTTCAGGAAGCCAACGTTCTCATTTAGTTCCGTTCGCTTCTGGTATTCATTTTCGTCCCGATCGTCTTCATAGTTTATTTCCCCTGTCTGGTAGTTTACTGTGGCCAGTTCCTCGGCGTTGATGGGCTGGAAGGCATTTCTCCTTGAGGTATGCATCTTCCTTGATTTCCCGCCAGGTAAGATGCTGCATACATCATCGCTGCTGGATTTGTGCATACAGACTCCGATACCGGAGAAATCTGTCTCGGACAGGAACCTGGTCGCACAGAAAAGGTTCATCCTCGCGTCAGTGGAAGGCCTGTCGGAACTTCTCTGGGATCCTACAATCAAGACTCCTGTGTCTATGCCTTTCAGCATCAGGTTCAGAGCCGCTGCGGTGCTGCTGAGCGTGTCTGTTCCGTGACCCACAATTATTCCATCGTATTCATCCTTTACTTCATCTATTTTCTCCGCTATGCCCTGCCAGTGACCTGGCTCCATGTCCTCCGACATTATTTTGCCGACATACACTTCAGAATGGATATTTGCCTCCTCTACAACCTCAGGGTACATCTGGGCCATGTCTTCCTGTTCAAAGGAGGCCTTAACCCCTCCCGTCTCATAACTGACTCTTGAGGCAATAGTCCCTCCAGTGTGAAGGACAAGTATATCCTCTTTCTCCTCACCATGTTTCATGTCAGCTTCTTCGGCTTCAAGGCCTTCAGAAGTCTTCTTCTCGACCAGTTCGAGGCCTTCAGGTTCGAGGCCTACATTGTATCCGCTGTCGAGTTTGAGATTGATTATTTCGCCGTCTCCCGTGTCTGGCTTGGGCATCAGGCGTCCTTCTCTGTCCTGGACTTTGATGCGGTCGCCCACCTCAATGTCTTTCTCCTGGAACTTTTGCTGGAGGCCTTCAGAGTACATATTTTACGGGTACTTTGTGAAAGCTTAAGAATCTATTACGCGGGTGGGAACCCCTTTATAAGATTCAGTTCTGGTTTCTTTCTTGTTAAACTTCAAAAGGTGAATTTCTAGCATGAAAGTTTACACTTTAGGAGGATATGAGGAAGTCGGCAAGAATATGACTGCCGTTGAAGTTGAAGGCCAGGTCGTTATTTTCGACATGGGTTACAACATGGAATCCGTAGTATCCTCTGAAGGACAAGTAGATGAAATGACAACAAACCAGAGCCTCGATATCGGGGCCGTTCCAGAGGACGAACCTCTGTTCGAGCAGGACAAGAACGTGGTCGGTATCGTTATCGGCCACGGACACCTCGACCACGTCGGGGGAATCCCAAAGCTCGCAGGAGCTTACGACTGTCCGATTTACTCCACTCCTTACACAAAGAAGATTGTGGAGAGAATGCTTGAGGACGACAGGAAGAATATCAACAATCCCGTCATTGAAGTGGAGAAAGGTGACGAAGTCGATCTAGGCCAGGATTTCACCCTGGAATTCGCACACGTCAACCACTCCATCCCTGACGCAACTCTATCTCTTCTCAACACGCCAGAAGGTTACGTAGTATATGGAAACGACATGAAGATCGATCGCAGCCCGATCATCGAAGAAACCACGGACATAGAACGCCTGAAGGAAGTAGGAAACGAAGGAGTCAAATGCATGATCCCAGGAACCACAAGAGTAGAAGAAGAGGGAAGAGCACGTTCCGAAGAATCAGTCAAGGTAGAACTCCAGGACGTACTGAATTCCTGCTACGAGGCAGGTGGCGCAGTAATCCTTTCAACGTTCTCCAGCCAGATAGGAAGGCTGAACTCGGTAATCGAGGCAAACGATGGAAGAAGAAAGATAGCCTTCGTCGGACGCAGCCTCAAGGAGTACGTTGAATCCGCTGAAGAACTCGGCATGATCGACACCTCACACATCGAGGTAGTATCCTACTTCGACGAAGTAGAGGAACTCATGAACAGAGTCTCCGGAGAAAGAGAGGAATGGCTCGTCGTCGCAACAGGAAACCAGGGAGAAAAAGGCGCACAGCTCGACAAACTCGCCTCAGGAACATACCCATTCAGCTTCAACGAAGGCGACCACGTCATCTTCTCAAGCCAGGTAATCCCCTCACCAGTCAACGAAGCAAACAGGTACGAACTCGAGAAGAAGATGAAGGAAAAAGGAGTCAGAATCTACCCGGGAATCCACACCACAGGACACGCTCACAAAGAAGACCACAGAGACTTCATCACGTTCCTCGACCCAGAACACATCGTCCCAAGCCACGGAACAATCCAGAAACTCGGAAGCTACGTAGAACTAGCCCGAGAAGAAGGATACACGCTGGAAGAAGACGTCTACATCTCCGAAAACGGACGCATCATCGACCTGGACGAGTAA
>JBDGSM010000006.1:0-7058 GCA_042217545.1 Candidatus Nanohalobium sp.
GACAAGGCCTTGTTCTCTGCTATATCCGCAAGCTCGTGAATATCTTCATCTGGTTCCCCCAGAAGTCTCATGAACTGCTCATAGTGAACGTTCTCGTGTTCATAGGTTGCCAGTTCTGCTTCATCGCTCTCGGCAACTGTTTCAGCACCGATAAAAATAGTATTCGTCGAAGAATGATAAGAACCGCTACCTCGCGGAGTAAACCCGTAAATCACTCTTTCAGGCCTTCTAACATCTGCGCCGAGTACCTCGAAATTGTTGGCTGCAGCCTCGGCAGTGGTTCTATACCTCTCTATATCTGGTATCAGATCCATAGTTTAAGCCTGAGATGTAGAAAGTAAAAGGAAAGGTTAAATATGTAGAAGGAAGGTCTCTAAGAGCTCTTCTCTTCGAGTTCTTCCTCAAGTTCCAGTTTCTTGGCCAGCTCCTTGTAACGGTTCCTGATAGTGACCTCTGTAACTCCTACAACGTCCGCAACTTCTCTCTGCGTACGCTTTTCTCCTTCAAGCACTGCTGCGATGTAGAGTGCTGCAGCGGCAAGGCCTGTAGGGCCTTTACCCGAGAGAAGATCTCTTTCCCGTGCTTCCTTCAGGATGTTCCTGGCTCGGGCCTGGACTTCTCCTGATAGCTGGAGTTTTCCGGCGAATCTTGGTACGTAGTCCTGTGGTTTCGCTGGCAGGATACGAAGGCCTAGTTCTCTTGCGACGTATCTGTATGCTCTTCCGATCTCCCGTTTTTCGATTCCGGAAGCATCGGAGATTTCGTCAAGCGTTCTAGGGGTTCCCTGCTTTCTTGCTACAATATATATTAGAGCTGAGATGATGCTCTCCATGGAACGTCCTCTTACGAGGCCCTGGTCAACCGCTTTCTCGTACAGGCGGGCGACTTCTTCGTGGACGCTCTCCGGCAGGTTCAGGTTGGAGATCATCGAATTGAGTTCGCTCAGTGCGAATCCCAGGTTGCGGTCCTTTGACTTCGTCAACCTTTTGTGCCATTTTCTCAGGCGGTAGTACTGTGCTCTTTTGTTTCCTGAAACCTTGTATAGTTCTCCTGAACCTTTTCCGATCTCGGTAGAAACTCCCATATCGTGCTTCGTGTATGTCAGTGGTTGACCTGCTCTCGCCTTCTTCTCCTTTTCTTCGGCGTTGAAAGCTCTCCACTCGGCGGATTCATCGATACGGTCTTCGTCAATGACCATTCCACATTCTACACAGATCAGTTCTCCTTTGGCCGAGTCTTCTTCAAAGCGCTGGGATCCACATTCTGGACATGTTAGAACAGTGTCCCCTTCCTCGGCTTCTTCCTGAACGACTTCATATCCTTCGCCTTCCGCGTCTTCATCGGATCCGGAGGCCTCTCCTCCTTCTCCTTCCTTCCATTCATCTGGAACATCATAGTCATCTATCTGGCGTCTCGGAATATTCTGTGGAGCGTCCTCTGTCATAATTTTAGATTACACCCAGGCAAAAATTAAAAAGGCCCAAATTCTTATAAACGTAACTCTCGAAGGTTTTATCTTTCAGTGACAACAGGTTCTGGTCGTAGGTAATTTAACTCTCTGTGCTGTAACTATTATTTACTATGGACGAGGGGGACCTTAGGACTCGTAGAGAGACTCTTCTGGTTTTGGTGCTTCTCTTTCTCGGAAGCCTGATTATAATCTATCCTTTCCTCGACTCAATACTTTTCGCAGTCGCTATATCATACCTCCTCAGCTTTGCACACACCAAACTAAACGAAAGACTTGAAAACGAACTTCTTTCCTCTATAATCGTCATAGCAACAGTCCTTGGAACTTTCACGATCGGAATATACTTCTTCATAAACAACGCCTTCTACATACGGGATCAGTTCCAGGTCTTTGCCGGATCGCTCGAAAAAAACATTATCTCCTTCCTGAAAGCACTCCAGGTACCTCAAATCTTCATAGAAAACGTCAGAAACTACCTGTCCAACCTTTCAACCGTGGCATCGGAACTTGTCATCGACGTCTTCTTCTCACTTCCAGCAATCCTTATAGATATCGGCATATTTCTTGTAACATCCATATTCCTGTACAGAGACCGTTCAAAGCTTAAAGCAGAGCTTGAAGGCATCCTCAAGGGCCTTCCAGAGGAAGAGGAAACAATAATCAGATCACTGATCCAGTCCATAGACTCGATCTTCCGGGGGGTCTTCGTAACACAAACAATAGTCACAGTAGTTATGACAATGGCCACGGCCATAGGATTCTACATAATTTCTCTACTCACAACACCAATGCCGCTCATACCTCTATGGAGCCTACTTGTAGGGCTCGCAGCACTTCTACCGCTTATAGCCGGCTTCATGATATACGGGCCTGTAGGCCTCTACTATCTCGCAATAGCACAGGAACCGATCAAGGGATCTCTCATACTTATATACGGCATAATATTCCTCCAGATCCTGCCAGAGATATTCCTGAGGCCTTACATCGGTTCAAAAAGTCTCAACGAACATCCATTGATAGTATTTATAGGTTTCCTCGCAGGACCGCCTGTCCTGGGCCTTAAAGGCCTTATCCTGGGACCTTTGATCCTTATCCTCACAAAGGAGTTCATGTTCAACTACGCGAACTTAGTCTCCGCCTCACCTGGCGAGAACCGCAGCGAGGACAAGGAGGACTAGAAATCTCCTTACCGCAGTTACCGCACGTCTTCACCCATTCAAGCTCCTCTTCGATCTCATCGCCCATAAAGGCCTCGAACTCAACATCCAGATGAGAAGCAAGGTTCTGCAGATCCTTATCATCAGTAATCAGCTTCTCATGAGTATCCAGGGCAAGAGCAAGCAAGGCCTTATCCGCCCCGGAAACCTTTGCAAATATTTCATCGACCTTACTCTTTACTTTCTCCAGAGATCTATCTGAAGGCCTTCTAACCTCAAGATCCAGTGTATCGGCTTTCAGCTTTGAGTCCTGGCTTTCCAGCTCATCCATTACCTCGGGAACTGTCAGGGCCTTGTCAAAGCTATAGTTCCTTCTTCCATGCATCAAGACGTTCGCGTCGATTACAGGCCTCATACCGTAGGAAAACGGTTGATATTAAAAAATGTTGTGAGCAATTACTTTCTGTGATTACCAATGAGCCTACCAAATGCCCCAATTGAAAGAATCATCCGTAAAGCAGGAGCACAAAGAGTATCTGAAGACGCAGTAGAAGAACTCAGAAGAGCTGTTGAAGAAGCAGGAAACGAAATAGCACAGGACGCGATCGACCTGGCAGACCACGCAAACAGGAACACTGTAAAGAAAGAAGACGTCGAAATGGCGACCCAGTAGAGGCCTTAAACTCCTCTACTGAGCTAAAAAGTTTTTTACAGGTGATCTAAACTTATGCCATCGCAGATGGAAGCCTCCAACGTAGGAGAAGGAACATACATCATGATCGACGGAGAGCCATGCATCGTCCGGTCCACATCCAAATCCAGCCCGGGAAAGCACGGAAGTGCAAAGCACAAGATCAAAGCCCGCGGAGTATTCGACGACAAAGACCGTCACATCACGAAGCCGGGCGACGCAATGATGATGAGCCCTGATGTCGACAAGAAAGTCGGCCAGGTAGTATCCAGGGACGGGAACATCGCACAGGTCATGGACATGGACACTTACGAGACCGAAGAGATGCAGCTGCCTGAAGATCTCAACGCCGGAGAAGGCGACGAGATCGAATACTGGGTCATCGACGACCGCAAACTCGTCAAAGGCCTGAACAAGTAAGGCCTCTCCCACGTTTTCTTCCCATATCTTTTTCTTAACCTGAAATTTCCCAAGATTAATATCGGATACCTGATAAAAACCGTTTATATGGAATGGGCAAGAGTAAGGGAAAAAGTAATAGAGCAGAACTACCCGGATCAGAAAGAACTTCATCTAGCCAGAGAGGTCTACGACAGAATCGCAGCATTCATCGAAGGAGAGTACGGCCTTGAAACACATTTCGCAGGAAGCACCTCCAGAGGCACATGCATGTCTGGCGACAAAGACATCGATCTCTTCGTCCTGTTCCCCGAGGACACGGAAAGAAAAGAACTAGAACAGAAAGGCCTTACAGTTGGAAAGAGAGCGTTCGAAAACTTCGACGGCGAATACAGGGTAGAATACGCCGAACATCCGTACACGAAAGGTGAGATAGACGATCACGAGGTGGAGATCGTACCATGCTACGATACAGACCCGGAAAACATCAAGTCAGCGGTCGACAGAACCCCTCACCACTCAAGATGGGCTTCGAAGAATCTAAACGAGGAGCAGAGAAAAGACGCCGTCATACTGAAGAAGTTTCTCAGGTCTGGAGGCCTGTACGGCTCCTCGCTGAAAGTTCAGTCATTCTCCGGCTACCTCTGTGAGATAATGATCGCTTACTACGGCAGCTTCGAGGAACTTGCTGAAGCAGCGAAGAACTGGACTGAAGAAGAGTTCCTGGACCCCGAGAACTATCACGAAGCAGGTCTCCCGGAAGAGCTGAAGCAGAAGTTCTCAGGAGAGCCGCTTGTAGTGATCGACCCAGTAGACCCGGAGAGAAACGTCGCATCCGTCATGAGCAGCGAAAACTATGCTAAAATAATCCACAGGTTCTGGCAGTTCCGCCAGGATCCAAGCATGAAGTTCTTCCAAGAACAGGAACGCGACATCAGCCAGTTTGAGATCAAACAGGAGATAGACAAACGCGCGGACTTCCTCGTAATGGAGTTCGAAAGGCCTGACGCAGTCGAAGACGTGATCTACCCACAGATGAGAAAGACTCTGGGCCGCATAGAGGACGCACTGAAGAAGGAAGACTTCAGAGTATTTGAATCCGGTTTCCACGTCGGAGAACAGAAGACAAGAGTCTTCTTCGAGTTAGAGGCCTCGCTACCTGAAATCCGGGAGCAGAAAGGGCCCAAAGTCTTCCACGGCATTGATCACCTCGAACAGTTCACCGAGAAGTACGAGAATACTTTTATCCGTGGCGAAAGGATCTGGGCAAAAGTCGACAGAGAGTTCACTGAGGCTAAGGCCTTCATCAACGATTTTCTGTCCGGAGACGTTGAGGGACTGGAGCAGATAGGTGTTCCAGATCACGTTGCCGAGAAGATCGTCGAGTCCCGGTTCACAGAATCAGCGCCTGAGGACGAGGAATGGTTAAAATACTTGGCGGAGAAGCTGAACGTGAAAGAAAATGAGTAGCGTAAACATAGTTGTAGGCCTTTCAGGAGTCGGAAAATCCACAGTCCTGGAGAAAGCCATGCAGAAATCGGACAGGGAGTACACTGTGATAAACTACGGCGACAGGATGATAGAAACTGCCAAGGATCGAGGCCTTGTCGACGACAGGGATGAGATGAAGGACCTCGACGTCGAAACTTACAAGCACATACAGAAAAAGGCAGCTGAGTCAATCGTTGAAGATGCAGAGGACGGAAACGTTATCGTCGATACACACGCAGCTATCAAGTCGCCTTTCGGATATATTCCGGGCCTTCCGAAGTGGACAGTCGAAAATCTGATGCCAGACAAGCTTGTAATGCTTACAGCAGACGCAGAAGACATCTACGAGAGAAGCAAGGAAGGCGGCCGTAACAGGGAGCACGACTCCGCAGACGACATCGAAGAGTACCAGGGAGTTGCAAGGGAAATGGCAGCTACAGGATCAGTCCTTACCGGAGCATACCTCCAGATAATCGAGAACGAGGAGGGAAAGGCTGACGAAGCTGCTGAAAAGCTTGTAGAAACTATCGAGGCCTGAAACTGTTTAACTGTCGTCCCCGGACTTTTCTTCTCTTTCTCCTTTCTCTTCCGAAGATTCTTTCCTCGCAATATAGTAACTAGGGCTCAGAACGAAAGTATAGGTCGTAACCGTGGCCGAAATAAGTCTGCCGATCACGAAAGCTGCAAGGCCTAATCCTCTGAGAGCGCCCTGGGTTGCAAAGGCAGCTGCAAAGAGTGTAAATGAGAAAAGCATCAGTGCGACCACTTCTCTACTGTTGCTGTATGATGTAGACGCTGACTCCTTCAGGCCTGACAGGAATCCGTTGCTGGAGATTACGGAGATCGGAAGGAAGTATATAGCAAATCCTACACCCAGTATAGCGGTCAGGGAGATAGCGATTCCCAGGACACCGAACAGGATCTGGCCTGTACGGAGTAAGAGTGCCGTACCTATCGAAGCCGGTATTGATGACAGGAAAAGTATCAGGAGCATGAACAGTGTCATCGCCAGCACTCTCTTCCAGTAACCTGCTGACTTAACAAGCGAGGTCCTGAGAAGCTTCTCTCTGTCCCTGTTCCGGATCATCTCTGCTGTCAGGACCGGGATATAAACTCCCAGAAGCGTTATCAGAGGTATCGTCACCAGGTAAAAACCTGCCAGGGCCTGAACTTTCCCGCTCTGCATCAAACTGAACAGGTAGATCAGCCAGGACGAGCTAATCAATGCAGAAGTAAGCTTGGGCAGGAAAAGCTGAGGCCTCTTCCTCAGAAGCTTCAGACTGTCCTTCAAAACCTTGATAACATTCACTCTTTGATACCTCTATAGAGGAATTGCGGCCCAGATATTATAGAAGTTTTTGAAAAGCACCCTCCGCAGTTCTAATTCCCTGAGAGTTCTCTATCTCACTCAAGATGTGTTTTCACGGAGAAGCAACGACACAAAAGGCCTCTTTTTCTCCTAAGAGTGCTAGAGGGTTGCATAAGGTTATTAAGAGTTAATGGGTGTTACTGGGTTATGGCGAGCCTCTGGGATCTAGGTAAGAGTTCTAAGGAAAAGCTCGCCGATGAATGGGAGGAGAACGGAGTTCTTGAAGAGAAAGTTGAAAAACATAGGGACAAGTTCGAAGACAAGTTTAGAGAAAACATGGACGAGGAAGTTCCAACCCATCCTTACAAGGTTTACAGGGAAATAGTTGAATCTCAGGAGTTGACAGACGAAGAGCGAATCGCTCTCGAACAGATGAAAGACGAGTTCTCCGAGAGATGGCAGACACTAAAACAGACCCATTCCAACTGAACATTCATCGGTGAGCCTCCTGGGGAGGGGGTCCACCACCTTCTTATTTTT
>JBDGSM010000060.1:0-4499 GCA_042217545.1 Candidatus Nanohalobium sp.
ATCACACTACCTTATCCTTCGGATGAGGAAGGCGACTTCTCGCCAAGGAGTTAAATTCCTGTCCGAGAAAAGCCTTTGTATGGACGTTGAGCGGTTCAAGTCCGAACTGGGCGAGGTAGCGGTCACCGAGTCACATATAGAGCGAGAGAGAAAGGACGACTCCGAGGACTGGGAGCGGATAAAAGAGCATTTCAGCGAGGAAAGACTTGTCGACAAAGTTCACTTCTCCAACATAGAGGATATGAAGCTTGTTCACGGAGCAGTCTACCCCAACATCCAGTTCCGGCTGGAGGACGGATGGAAAAGGATGTTCTTCTACAGCGGTGATCCTATAGACCGGTGCTTTGAAGAGCTGGAGTACAGGATGAAGGTCTACAAACAGATCTACTAGAGAAAGGCCTTTCAGGACCCTGCAGTTTTAATTACCTGTTTCACCTTAATTCTACGTTATGGTAAGTGTACTGAGCAACATAATATCGAAGTTTACTTCTGGTGACGAACTGAAACTTGAGGACATGGACCTCAGCGAACTTGAAGATGAGAGATCAGAGCTGAAGGCCGAACTCGACATGAAGAGACAGAAATATGACGGGCTTGAAGACCGCAGAAGGTCAAAGTTCGAAAGACTCCAGGAAGTCGAGGACAGCATGATGAAGGAGGAACTTGCAGAAGAGATTGCCTCTATAGAGGACGAGATGAGCATCTATCACAATGAACACGCACAGATCATGGACGCGGTAAGAGTCATTGACGGCCTGATCGCGATGAAGAGAAAGGAACACCTGATGGAGGATCAAGGCCTTGTACAGGAAATACAGGACATGGATCAGGATCAGCTTGTCGACACTCTGAAGCAGCAGGAAGTCCAGGAGATGATAAGAAGAGAGGACTGGCAGGATCTCAGGGATGTCTTCAGAGGAGAACTCAAGCCACGCAGTTCTTCAAGCCAGAAAGTGCAGGACATCATCGACCAGGCAGAGGAAAGCTCGAATCAGTCCGTTGATGTCGCTCTAGAGGAAAGAGATAAAGATCGTGAGACCCTCAGATAAACGGCTCTTTCTCTAGCAGCAATAATTTCCTCCTTTTTCTTTAAGGCCTTAAAATAAAGTAGCCTGAAGCCACTAGCAGCATTACCGTTATCTGGAGCAGGCCTGGACCTGGTACCTGTTTACCTGAAGAGCTTGTCCTTGCTCCTTTCTCCTTTGCATAGATGTCGGCTGTCCTGGTCATCGTGAATCCTTCGGTTTCATCGGTGATCGTGAACTTTGCCGTGTGGTTGCCGGACTTATCTACCTGTACTACGCCGCTAAGGCTTCTGTCCTCAACCCCGTTCAGCGTTACTGCCTCATAGGGCTTGTCGTTTTCAAACGTTACAGGCACTCCTTTCGCCGAGACGTTTATCGTCCGGGTCATGTCCTTCTCGTTTCTCAGCTCCACGGTGATAGGTATCTTGGAGTCAACGCTTGTGTAGACCAGTCCAGGTTTTCCTGGATACCTGAGCGTGGCGGTAAGCGTTCCTACGCTGAACTCGAGAGGGTTGCCGCTGCTGTCAAAGTTACCTGCGTTGTCTTTTCCGCTTGCACATATCCAGAGGTGCTGCTTGACTTCGAAAGGAGGATCCTGTTTGTACTTGCTACTGTCTTCAGGACACTGTATAATAGGGCTCTCCGACTTGTAGATGCTTAAACTTCCGGTATCACAGCCGGACATCTGGTCGCTACATGTAACACTTGCAGTCATGCTTCCGGAGCTGCTGCTTCCTTTCTTGTTCACGAGAATCTCAGGTTTTGTGAAATCTAGTTTGACCACTCTGGTCTTTGTCGACTCCGTGTTCCCTGCCACGTCGGTCGACCTGTAATTCAGGTAATGTTTTCCTTCAGTATCGAAGCTTATCGACTTACCCGTGGTGCTCGGTGTGCAGCCTGAGCCGACGCAGTACTGGGTCTTTGAACATCCCGATGCGGAAGGATTATCCGGATCGTTGCAGCTCAGAGTTACTGTAGTTGGACTTTTCTGCCATCCGCCGGGATAATCATCCGCAGAGTTAGGTTCAGTATAATCTATCTTTATCTTCTTCACCCGGGTATCCTCCACGTTTCCTACGTTGTCCTTGGAATTGTATCTTACGTAGTTGATCCCTTCTTTAGTCACGGAAAAAGGCCCTGTGTACTTCTGGCCGTCCGATCTTGGACTGCAGGAATTGCTCTGATCAACACAGTAATAGGTGTTCTTGACTCCTGAGCCCTGGTCCTGGGCGTTAAGGGTTACCTGCTGTGCATTGTTATGCCATGAAGCCGCGGCACCGCTGGAAACCATCAAAAGACCTGCTATAAGGCCTATTAAGATCTTCTTTTTCATTTCTGGTTCACCTCCTGATCCGTACTTGGCTTCTGCTCATCTATATGGTATTTCCAGGTGATCGTTCTCCCTGCCGCTGAACCACAGGTCAGACCGTAGTCATCATTGAAGTCAAGGTTGACATTGATCGTTCCCTTGGTCCTACCATCCCATGAAGCACTCCATATGATCTCGGCGGTATCGCCTTCAGCCACCGTTCCAGGCTTTGAGATCACGTTACAGGTCACTCCTGAAGGACAGTCAAGTTTAAGGTCATCAACAGAGATATCTCCTGAACCGGTGTTCTTGAACGTGATATGGTTCTCAATATCTCCGCTGTAGCCTTTTCTCCTGATGTACTTCTTGCCGTTTACTGTCTTTTCAACGGTGTTTCCAACGAAGTGTGATGCAGTAGCTTTTCCTTCAGTCTTAACTATATTGACTTTTCTCGTCTTCAGGTGCCCCCATCCTGAACCATGTCCATCGATACTCCCTGTATCACATAGATTGTTGTTATCGGTTCTTTCAGGACATATATAGTCAGGAGAGTTCGATGCAGCGTGAACGAAATCAGTATAGATCCTGTAGCTTCCTGGTTCTGTAAATGTTTGAACCGTGAAGCTTGAGTCCCCGCTTAGATGCCAGTTAAGGTTGCAGTTGTCAGGAAGGTATCCCTGATCCTGGTGATTATCTGTTTTACCCCAGAGAACTCTACGTGTGATACCTGCTTCTATCTTGCAGTTGTTATTACCAAACATGTCATTGTTACTTGTAGAGTACTTCGAGCCATCCTTGTAGACCCATGCAACTACGGGAGGAGGATGTGATCCTGTCTTTGCTCCGTCACTGCATCTGGCCCGGATAGTAGTAATCTTGTCAATCTTGTAGGTGCTTCCAGTACAAGTGTACTTTGTGTCTCCCCTGGTCACTACATCCGTACCGCCCTCAAATCCCTGGTTGGTATCAAAGGTGTTACCTGTGGCAATTCTTCCTCCGTGGCTCATATCAGCAGAGTACCAGTTACCTGGCTCCGAAATATCAAAGCTATCCTTCAGTACTCTTCTATGATGCTCTCCACGCAGGTTCCAGTCTGCAACCAGGTTGTAAGTTCCAAGTTCGATATCCTTCGGAACCTCTGTACCACACCAGGCAGTCTCTGTGCCATCATCGTGGAGAACAGCCCATCCATCGTCAGTATGGAAGCTGCAGATACCATCCTGGAAATCATTGGATATGTCGTATGTATGTCCCTGACCCTGCAAGTTGAAATCAAAGTCTACATCTGTACTCGTTGGATAAATATTGCTGTCAGGGTTGATAGGGATCGCCGAATTAGGATAAGATTGGGGAACGTCGACATCAAAGGTAACTTCCGAACCGTCGGCAACCGTGAAGTCAAGATCTCTTGTCCTTGAATTCCTGGCAAAGTCCGTGGCCCTGAGAGTTAAAGTATGCTGGCCGTTATCCAACCTGCCTGTTCGGAAATCAAAGTTCTGACCCCACTTCTCGACGTTATGATATGTTCCTCCATCGACACTGTACGAAAGCAAGGCCCTCTCATCAGTAGAACCTGAAATCTCCGGAGTCCTCCCTAGAATAGTTCCTGAAGGCCGCTTATCCACGCTGATAGAAGGAGCGTTGTTATCATTAGGCCTTGAAACGTGTACCGTCTTCGTAACAGAACCTGCGTTTCCTTTACTGTCTGTTACCGTCAGCTTCACATCGTAATCTCCTTTGCTGTAGTAAGTATGAGATACGGTTGCACCGTTACCGTTGTTACCATCTCCAAAGTCCCAGGAATAACTCAGACTTCCTGATCCTTCCGAGCTTGAAGCATCAAAGTCTATAGACTCTCCCGTCGTAGGACCTGAAGGACTGTAGCTGAAATCTGGGCTGAGATAGATGCCCTGAGCCTTAAGCTGTATCCGCCTATCTAAGCCCTGGAGAATCGGATAACCATCACCCGTCGTATCAGGATCCGAAGCCAAAACCGTTGTCCAATTATTCGAGAAATCCAAACCGCTCATATTAGTTTCAGCCGCCGAACCCTGCATCTCAGAAGTGGTCAAACCAGTACCTCCATCACTCAAGGACTGCCCCGAAGACTCATTATCCCAGTAACTGGAAGAAACACTACCAGTGTTGTTTCCGACCAAACCACC
>JBDGSM010000061.1:0-7941 GCA_042217545.1 Candidatus Nanohalobium sp.
TGATTCGTTATCAGACGGATGCCGCCCCAGCTAAACTGCCCAGCTAACGCTGTCCTTCCGTAGAAGTAAGCAGCGGGGTTCCAAGAGGTTAGTGTCCCATGGTCGACTGGGCGGCGACCTGGCGATCGCGCCTCGGTAATGTCTTCTAACTACACTTCACACTTGGAACCCCACCGCAACGTCAGACTGCAGTAAAGGTTCAAAGGGTCTTCGCTTCCCACCGGGAGTCACCGGCCTATGCGCCGGTACGGCGGGTTCACCGGGCCACGGCTTGGGACAGTAGGAACCTCGTTGCTCTATTGATGCGGGCCAATAATTAATTGGCAAGGGACTACGCTACCTTAAGACGGTCATAGTTACCGCCGCCGTTTACCAGCCCTTCTACTCCTTGGACGGAGGTTTCAGGTGCTGGCACTGGGCAAGAGTCGCCGACTATACAAATCCTTTCGGACTAGCAGTCGGCTATGTTTTTAGTAAACAGTCGAGCTCCCCTTGTCACTGCGACCTATCGTAACAAGACGATAGGCACCCCTTATACCGAAGGTACGGGGCTAACTTGCCGAATTCCCTAAGCCGCGTTAAACCCGAGACGCCTTAGCCTGTACAGCCAGAGGACCTGTGCTGGTTCTGGGTACGGACTCTTGCACTTTTTCAAGGGTCCCAGGAATCGCATAAACCCGGGATAATTCCCAGGCCCATCACAGCTCAATCAGAGTCTATGCATTACGCTCGTCTGAGTTAACTGCTTGGACTGCGCGATGGCGCAGCTTATGCTATCCAGAGACGTCAGAAAGTGCAAGGAGGTACAGGAATATTAACCTGTTTCCCTATTCTCCAGTCTCGAATTACGGACTGGATTAGGACCGACTAACCCTCGGCTGATAATCATTGCCGAGGAACCCTTCCTCTTGCGGCGGACAGGATTCGCACCTGTCTTGCGATGATACTGCCGGCAGGATTCTCGTATCCACACGGTCCACTCGAGCTCACGCCCAAGCTTCTGTCCATGCGGATCGCCTCTCTATCCATTGCAGAAACAATGGCAAGGTATCGGCTCCTGACTTGAGCCCCGTCCATTTACGGTGCCCCAGTTCTCAACAGGTGAGCTGTTACGCTATCTTTAAAGGGTAGCTGCTTCTAAGCTAACCTCCCTGCTGTCTCAGAACCGGGACGCCCTTCATGGGCACTTAGTCAGGAATTGGGGGCCTTAACCTTGCTCTGGGTTGTTTCCCTCTAGGACTAGTAGCTTACCCACTAGCCCTCACTCCCGAGGTCTACAGCATCATACAGTTCAGAGTTTGACTCCGGTCTGGAGGCAAAGCCTCCAGGTGCCAGAATCAGTGGCTTTACCTGTATGATGGCCTCGCTCGAGGCTGGACTTCGATCCATTTCGAGAGGAACCAGCCATTGCTGATTTCGATTGGCATTTCACCCCTAGACCTAACTCATCCGAGCGCTTGTAACACAGCACCGGTTCAGGCCTCCACGGAGCTTTCGCGCCGCTTCACCTTGGTCAGGCCTAGATCAACCAGCTTCGGATAAGGACGCGGTGACTTCTCGCACGTTAACACGAGGACCCTCACAGTAAAACTGCTGCGGTCTTCTTGGTTTCCCTACGACTCCCCACCGATAGGTGGTTAGTCTTGCCACGGCATCCAACTCCCTGCCCCGTTTTTCAAAACGGATGACAGAACGCTGCTCCATCTGATTCATACTAAAGCCTCTTGACAGATTCTTTCACAGATATCGACGCTTAAACGCCCTGTCGAGCCTAGAACTGAATAGTTTCAAGCTCTTTTAAGCCTCCTTCAAAGAGTGCTTTTCAGCTTTCCCTCACGGTACTTAGTTCGCTATCGGACTCGAGAAGTATTTAGCATTGGAAGGTAAGTGCCTCCCATATTCCCACGGGATTTCCAACCCATGGTACTCTCGGCACGTCCAAGGACGGTGCAGCGTCTGTCTAAGAGGCTATCACTCTCTATGGCGCTCCTTTCCAGGAGACTTCGACTTGGCTGCTTGGTCCATAAAGGACGGCCAAACCCACATCCACAGTTCCTCTCGGAACCGTGTTCAGTTTGTGCTGTTCCCCGTCCGCTCGCCGCTACTGGGGGAATCCCAGTTGGTTTCTTCTCCTACGGCTACTAAGATGTTTCAATTCACCGCGTTCCCGACCTGTTAAGGCCGTGTCGCCGAAACGACACACGAAGTCGCATTAGGACATCCTGGGCTCAAAGGCTGCATGCGCCTCACCCAAGCTTATCGCAGCTTGCCACGTCCTTCATCGGCTTCTCGAACCGAGCTATCCACTACCCAGCATGGCAGTGATCCAGTTTCAGGCACCAGCTTGAATTGCTCCACGGCCAAGAAAAACTCAGCCACAAACAAAAAGCAACTCAAGCCAGAGAAATAAGGTATATGTCTCGGTAACCCGGCTATCACAAAAGCAAATTCTTGTGATAGCAGTGGTGGTCGAAAAAACCCCTACTTACACCAGATACCAACGACACAAACCGTCGTACACGGAGGCAACCGCGTTCTCGGCGTGCACTACTATCGCCCACATCGTAAATTCAGGCGACACATTCGTGCTAAGGACACCCAACTTATGGACGCCCTGAGTAGGATACGTAAATAACCCACACAGCCAATCAGGCTGTAAGGATTAAACAAGCCTTAACAGTTAAAAACCCGACCAAAAACCAATCAAGGCCTTGCCGGGAACAACTGCCTCAGCCCGCATCCTACAAAGAAAACTCTAAACTTTAAATAGGGTGGGACCCTTACCGATTAAGGCCTCCGCTCCCGACTTTCCATTTAAAAAAATAGCCGCCGACAACAAAAACACAGATCAAGAGGGGCCCTTAGTTCAGTCTGGCAGAACGTCCCCCTTGCAGGAACTGGTTACGCTCAGATTCCACGAAAACCTCTTCCGAGGTTTTCTGGAGCAGAAGACCTCACAAAGGTCTTCGAGACACGCAAGGAGGCCTTCAATGAAGGCCTCTCGGAGGCGGAATCAGTTCGGAGACAGGGGAAGGCCCAGGGTTCAAATCCCTGAGGGTCCACTTTCAGTGAACATCAGGAATTTGAATCGAGAAAACTTGTTTTCGTCTTCAAATCCCTGAGGGTCCAACTCACGTTTAATTCGTTGGACATCAGTCCACTAAACCTTTGGTTTAGAATCCTGAGGGTCCATCTCACGGGTTTTTCTTTCAGCAGTTAGTTTTCTCTGTAGACGAAGTACGCAGTGTAAAGGATGTAGAATACTGCTGCTACGAGGAGGGAGCCGAAGAGGAAAGGACTCCAGTATGCGAAATATGTGTAGAGGCCTCCTGCGATTACCGGTCCTGTTGCCCGAGCGAGGCTTCCGGCGCTCTGTGTCAGTCCGAATGCGCCGCCCTGCATCGAGCTATCGGCGGAGCGGGATACAAGCGTGTTCAGGGATACGTTAAGGACTCCGTTTCCGAACGCGTATACGGCGAGGATAACCAGTAGAGCTATCAGGCCTGGCGTAAGGATCGCCTGCCCGGGAATGAACCATAGAATATTCCCGATCTGGGGTGCGAAAGGTATCAGTGCAAGGCCTATTCCTCCAATTATGGCTCCGGCGATTCCGAGGTAGCTTTCGTCGTATCTTTCTGTCAGTTTTCTTATCAGGCCTCCCTGGATTATGGCTATGAGAACTCCTACGTATACAAGCAGAAGGCCTCCCTGGGTGGTGCTGAACCCGAACTTGTCCTGGAGGTAGGGTAGGAACATCACCTCCATGCCTGAGAAGGCGAAGGAGGTCAGGAAGAAGGAAGTTATCAGTTTTCTTAGCTTTGAGTCCGATAGAGCATCCTTCAGTGCCGAGATCCCCATCTCTCCCTTGACGCTGAAATCTGCCTTTGTCTCCGGCAGGAATGCGTATGCCATTCCCAGGTTCAGCAGGCTCAATGCTGCGGCGGTGAAGCTTGGAAGCGTGTACTTGTTGATCGTCAGGAAGCCCAAGATGTCAGAGAAAAACTGTACCGTTGGCCCATAGCTCATTAACGCTCCGAGTCCCGGTCCGAATACGAATCCGAGTCCGAAAGCGGCACCTATCAGGCCCAGGCCAGCGGCTCTATCCTCTTCCGAGGTTATATCAGCGATATAGGCCTGGGCTGCTGCTATGTTACCTCCCATAGCTCCTGCGATAAGCCTAGCGATGAATAGGAAGATCAGGCTTGAAGCAAGTCCGAAAAGCGTCCAGGCTATGACACTGCCCAGTATAGAAAATATCAGTATTGGTCTGCGACCTCTCTGATCGCTCAACCGTCCAAGTACTGGCAGTGCGAAGAACTGTGTGATCGAGTACGATGCCGTCAGAAGGCCTATGATTAATGCGTTGGCGCCGAAGCTTTCGGCGTAGTACGGCAGTATGGGGATGATGATTCCGAAACCCGGCAAGTCGATAAATACTACTGTCAGTACTGTGAAAAGCGATCTTCTCTGAGATTTCGACAGATCCAGATAGAGAATTAACTGAAGTGAGTATAATATTCCTTGGGGAAGAAGCCCCTACTGTTCACGTTTTTCCAGTCAGCTCGTGTAGCCTCTGATCTCTTCAGCTTTATCCAGTACATGGCCTTTCATGGCTTCTCTGAGGTCTTCCGTCCTGCTTCCGGCTTCAAGGCCTAGAGCAGTGTCAAGAGCGTAAGCCGTGAACCTGAACCTTTCCTCTCCAGGATACCTTTTGGGTCCTTCGTAACCTATTATCTCGAAGTCGTTGTTGCCCTGCATAGCTTCTTCAAAACTTTCAGGTCCTTCACCGATCTCAAGTCCTTCAGGTGCTTGTTCAACAGCTGCGGGAATGTTCCAGATGATCCAGTAGACGGAACGGGTTTCAGGCGCATTCATATTTTCCATAAGCAGGGCTATAGTCTCTGCATCTTCAGGAACTTCTTCAAACCTTACTTTGGGCGAAATATTTTCGCCGTACTGCGTATAGCGGTCGGCTATTTCGTCGTCGAAAGGAAGTAAAAGTCTCATAGCCAGAAGTTATTATCTGGTTTCCAAAACTTTAGAGCACATATTACAGCGGAAAGAACGTTTTCGATTATTCCGGTCTCTGGTTCAGGTGCTGGCGTAGTACCATACGCGGGAGGCCTCATCTGCTATCATCTGTTGCTGGGTGGTTGTCTCTGCGACATCTGCTGATCTGGACCAGTTCCAGTCCTCTCCTTTGAGGATGCGGTGGTTCCAGAGATCGGGAAGCCTTCGGATCGGCGAGGTTGACTGGGCATAATCATCTATATCAAGGCCGTCGTGGAGGTTCTGGCCGGTAACAGATGGTTTGAACCTGGCTCTTTCCAGGTTCTTGATTATATCTGTCCTGACCTCTCTTTCATGATCCTCGTCATCTCTTATCGTATCAACTCCTGGCTCTGAATCATCGGTCCTGTGGAAGAAGTCATTCAGGGTTCTTACAGGGTCTCTGGAGATATCGCCTTCAAGATCGTGCAGGTCATAGCCGTGGTCCTCGAGTACTCCTGCAGCAGTCTTACTCAACGGTTCTTCAGGCTCTGGTTCGACCCTGAACAGACCTTCACGTACATGAAGGACAGAGCCACCCTGACAAGCAGGTTAAGGAGCTCAAAGAACTCTTGCAGAAGGTCGATCAGGAAGCGGATAAGGTAGCTGAAATCAGGAAGAAGAAGGAAGACCTGAAGGACAAGCTCCAGGATCTTAGAAGCGAGAAGAGGCAGCTTGAGGACACAGTATCCGACCTGGAGGACACTAAGGACGGGCTACAGGACAAGGTCGATGAAAAGAACGAGGAGATCGACGAACTTCAGGAAGAACTGGATGAAGCCCAGGAACATGAGGCAGAGCTTGAAGCGGAGACAGATTCACAGGAGAGAAAGATAGAGAAGCTTAAACAGGAAAGAGACTCACTTGAAGACTCCGTAGAGGACACGGACGAACTCCTGACCAAGCTCAGGCACCAGGTCGGCCAGTTCGACGAAGAACTGGACTAAGAAAAAGGCCTTTCATATCCCTCCAAGTTTTTTCTTTTACTCTACCTTGAACTTGCCACGGATCGTCCCGGTATCCGAGACTATGCCCAGTTCTGTGGAGTTAAACTCTATCTTCACATCTACTTCCTGGCAGCTCGAGGCCTTTGCAGTACCGTTCAAACGAAATGCGTCCTCGTCCACAGGGGAAATGCTGACGTTAGTATCTAGTGAAGTGGTATTGCTTCCTGAAGTCAAGGTTATCCTCTGGACAGTCGCCTTGTGCGCACCCATGTTCCTGACAAGCAGGGCAAGATCCCCGTTTGTATCAGCAGCCATATCCGCGATCTTAAGCTGGTTTGTCATTGGAGAACTCATCTGCTCCCTGCACTGGTTATGAGGAAGATAGCTGTTGTAGAAAACACCGGCTGCGATGGCAACGACCACCAGCATCCAGCCATAAGTAGACATGTACTCGATCGCCGACTGTCCCTTCAATCTCATAGAGAAAAGTTCTGGTTCTTGACTTAAGATGGTTTCCCCACCGACCAGAGAACGAACTTATAATCAAAGAGCACAGTTCATATACGTGTCAGAGCTACCGGAAGAGAAGGCCAGAGAACTCGCAGAAAAAATAATCCGGGAGAAAGGCCTTGAAAACCTGGAACTTGAAACCGGCAGCGAGGAATCCTCCAACAACATATTCGGGACACAGGACCTGTTCATCAAGATCGAGAAATATGGAGGGATGCGGAAGATGACATATCAGGAACCGGTCATCCTGGAGGAAATCGAACTAAAGGTCAAAACTCCCGAACTCAAAGACTACGGACATATAGACGGATATCTCTACAGGATATTCGAAAAAGCCAGGGGAGAAAAACTCGACACGTTATCCCCCGGTAAAACATTCTACGACCTGGACAGAGATGAACAGAAGGAGAAACTTCGGAATATGGGCGAGAACCTGGCGAAGATACACGAAAGCAAAGCCTTCCACCGTTTCGGCACCATCCACACAATGGATGGAGAGATAAAAGGTGCATCCCGGAAAGGATGGAGTCAAGGCCTAAGAGATATACAGGAGTTCTGGCACGGCATGCTGAGAGATGAAGACTTTGATGAAGAAGTCGACGAACTTGAGGCCTTCTACAGCGAGAAAGAAGAGCTTCTGGACTCCAGACATGATCCAAGGCTGATACACCAGGAGATGGATTTCAGAAACCTGCTTTTCCAGGAAGAAGAAATCTGCGTGGTGGACTGGGAGGCAGCGGCAGCAGGAGATCCGCTTATGGATATTATCCTTCTCGAAACTATAATATTCTGGCTTGAAGATGAACAGGACGAAGAGCTCAGAAAGACCTTGAGAGATGGTTACAGAAGTATAAGACCTCTCCAGATTGATAAGGGGCTTGAAACTGTTTACAGGGCTGTTGAGCTTTCAAGACTGCTCTATGTATTCCAAAACGATGATGAACGGGTTAAGAGGATTCTGAAGGAGCTTGAAACTGCCTTAAACTCATGAGAAATATCTGAAAATGAAGTGATAAGGTAGGAGAGATGGTAAAGACCTAACTCTTTGGAAAAGTTAGGGTGTTGCTTCCCGGGGTTTCAGTTTTCCGGGAAAGCATGGTTTGTTTTGGAGGTGATCCAGCCGATGGTTCCCCAACGGCTACCTTGTTATGACTTAGCCCCCCTTGCCAAGCTCAGACTCGGGTTCGGAAAACCGAATCCTCGTCTGAACCTGACTCGGGTGACTTGACAGGCAGTGTGTACAAGGAGCAGGGACATATTCGCCGCTAGATGATGACCAGCGACTACTACCGATTTCGCCTTCACGAGGCCGAGTTGCAGGCCTCGATTCGTATTAGGACCGGGTTTGGGAGGTTAGCTTCCCCTCTCGGGGTCGCATCTCTTTGTTCCGGCCATTGTAGGCCGCGTGTATCCCAGAGCATTCGGGCCATACTGA
>JBDGSM010000062.1:0-13371 GCA_042217545.1 Candidatus Nanohalobium sp.
GTGCTCGTCGGGCTCATAACCCGGAGGTCCGTGGTTCAAATCCACGCCCCGCTATAAGCTATTTGTTCTTGCGTGGATATTGATTAGAGAAACTCACAGAGTTTCGGGTCGAAGATTCTACTAATCTTCTCAAAGAAACGCATAGCGTTTCGGTTCAAATCCACGCCCCGCTATCGCCTCCCGACGCGGAGTGCGGCACGCGATAAGCCATGCCGTGCATGGCTTCCAGGGATCTTTTCTCTCGAAAGTACCGGGAAGTACTGTCCCCGGCCTGACAGTTGTTCCGGACCACATACATCGCTGGGGGGAAAGCTGGGAGGCCTGAAACGAGATCAAACGTTTCTTGAGGCCTTTAAAATCTTTCTATTGTGGATCAGAAGCTTTTCTACAGGATTAACTTTTTCCGGAGGCCTCTGACTTTTCTTCAGGTGGGCGGCAGTTTTCTGAGGCCTCTATTCTGGTTTTGAGTTTTTCGTGAACTTTCCGAGTCTGAAGCGTTTGCTACCGTTAACTTAAATAAAGGCCTCTACATTGTATTACATTACAACCAAATGGAGAGAGTCCGGGGAAGAAAAAGTTAGATGAGGTGGATCAAGTTATGGAGAAAGTAGGAAATGTCTTAGTGAATCTGATGAAGGATCTCTCAAGGCTCTCCACGAATGGGGATGCCCACATAAAGGTTAACAGGCAGCTATGTGAGCCTGAGCAGTTTGAGGCCTTGTTCGGTCATTTTACACGTGGAACTATTCTGGAACGGATTGATCTTGAGGTTGAGGAACTTGATACGAAGGTTGAATGCAGCTGCGGCTACACAGAGACCTTTGACGAGCACAAGAAAGGATACACGAAGTGTCCGGAATGTGGAAAGTTCGCCGAGGTAAAGAACGATGCCTACGAACTCGTAAGTCCTGATCCCTCGAGAGCTGGAATGAGGAAGAGCATCAAGTTCTAGGATAGAAATTTCACAGCCCGGGGAAACAAGATTTAGAGAATGCCGGGGACAAGATTTGAACTTGCGAACCCCTGCGGGAACGGATTTCTAAACTCGAAACATTTTTGTTTCTCAAACCGTCTTCCGTAAAAAGACGGTGTCTTGAGTCCGTCGCCTTTGGCCACTTGGCTACCCCGGCTTGTCCTTGCCACTTGTTCTCGATCCAGGGCGGGCAAGAGATACTTGAGATACCCCGACGCCTTAACGTATGCAATAAGTTGTTGCACAGATTTTTGTACGTAGGCCTTTGAGTTGAAGAATTATGATTGAAGAAGGCGAAACGATTCCGGATTTCAAGGTCCTGAACCAGACAGGCGAGAAGATCTCTTCAGAAAGCATTGAAGACGCCGTGATCTATTTCTACCCGAAGGCGGATACGCCAGGATGCACCAGGGAGGCCTGTAATTTCAGGGACAGTATCTCGGAGCTTGAAGGCCTTGAAATGGAGGTTCTCGGCGTCAGCACTGATTCAGTTGAGGATCAGAAAAGTTTCCATGAGAAGAACGGGCTGAACTTTGACCTGCTTGCAGATGAAGACGGTGAGGTATCGGAGAAGCTCGGTGTTCTGAATGATTCAGGTGTGGCCGAGAGAACGACGTTCCTGGTGAAAAACGGCGAAGTAGTTAAGATATTCAGGAAAGTTGATCCTGAAACCCATGTGGAGGAAGTAGTTCAGTACCTGAAAAATTGAGGCCTTCTAGCTGACGTTTTCAAGTTCGGATAATTCCTTCTGAAGGTTCTCCAGCTCCGAATGCAGCTCCTGAACGGAGTCATCTACCTCAGCGTCGACCTCCTGCGTTTCATCAACGTCAAGCTCCTGCTTCGGCTGTCCGTCAACCTGCGGAAGGCTTGTCTGGAGGCCTTGCAGCGATCCGTTCAGCTCGTTGATATTGTTCTGGATGCTTTCGATACTCTGTTTCCTTACTTCTCTTGCCTCTTTAAGCACCTGGGAGGCCTCTCTTATGTTCTCCACTATCTGTTCGACTGTTTCAAGGTCCTTGATTATCGTGTCCTGACCCTCTATCTTTACGTAGAGCTGATCCTGCTGGTCGGAAGCCATACAAATGGATTCGGCTGCCCGTTATTAAAAATAACCTGCGGGAAAAACGGGGTAGCTCAGAGGTGTTCAGTCTTCATCACTTCGGGTTACCCCGATCAGACGATGTCAAAAAGCCTCATCATCGCCAATTCCCGCGGCACTCGAAACTCAATAGAGTTTCTATGTTCGCACAAACCGTGAAGCGGTTTGGAGCATTGGGAGCGCAGAAAGGCTCCGGAAGGTGCCACAGGTTTCTCTGAAAAAGGCTTATCCATGAGAGATGGGTCTCGACCCATCCAGTACTCCCAGTTGCTACGGGAACTGTTTTATTCGTGGTATCTGCCACTGTAGCCTTCTTCTGTTTCCTTGATTTTCTCAAACACTATCTGGTTGACCCTGGCATTCTCCTTGATCCTGATTCCTTCTGGGTTGTCTACGGAGAGTTTGAAGCTCCCTGTGCCTGTAAATCCTGCGTCCCAGACTGCGTTCTCTATAGTAGCGCCCATCCTCAACAGAGAAGATCTCGGGAAGGCGAATCCGGTAAGATCGTTCGGTATATCTACTTTCTCGTTCATCACGATCTTGTAAGTCCCCTGCTCCAGCTCCCACCAGCCGTACTCGTCCTCAGGATCCTTCTTCTCAGAGCTGATAGGGGTTGAATCCGGGATCTCACGTTCACCGTTCGAGAAGTCAAGGCTTCCAGCGCCTTCGATCTTATGGATCTCGTCTACTGTCAGGTCAAATCCCTGAGGTGTTAACTGTGTCTCCAGATCGATAAAGTTCTGTACAAGGCCTTTCTCCTCCACCATCTTCTTCAACTGTTCACGGTTCAGCGTCATACTGAACTGTAATCCCGAAACAGTATAAACTTTTAATAAACTGGAAGAGAATCCCATCTATCATGAAACGTACCGCATTGATACTGGCCTTCGTGGCCTTGATCGGTTTTACGGCAGCAGCACAGCAGAACTCAACGAATATTAATACAGCGATCGTCGCATCGACAGCGAACTATCCTGACGCCATGGTAGGGGCAGCAGCCTCCAGCAAGATAGGCGCACCCGTCCTACTGACAGGAAAGAATAAACTTTCCGCATCCACAAAGGATACTCTGAAAAAAATGAGTGTGGATCAAGCAGTGATCCTTGGAGGCCCTGCAGTAATCTCCAAAGACGTGGAGGCAGAGATAGACAGCGAAGTAAATAGCACAACAAGGCTATGGGGCGTAAGCCAGACAGGAACATCTATAGAGATTTCAAAGTACTTCTGGACCGAAAGTGATAGAGCAACAATAATCCAGTACCCTCTGAACTCGGAAAACGGGTACAGGCTACTTTCAGCAGTAAATAAAGATGAGCCCATCCTGATCTCCAAACCCGGAACAATCTCTGCATCAGTGCTTTCCGAGGTCAAAAGGCTTGGAGCAACCCAGGTAGATGTCTACTCAACAGAAGCAGTAAACACGACATCGGATCTGAAAGAAATAGGTGTCAAGCACGTCAAAGTCAACGAAGGAAGGCTTGAAAACCTGGCAAAGGACGTAGAAGACAGAACTGAAGCAGGAAACGCATCAAACCTTGTAGTTATCGCGGCAGCGAACTTCAGGCATTCCCTCATTGTACCTTCGACAGCGAACGGAGATTCAATCCTGATTGGATCAGAAAAGGAGATCGGAAGAGCAGTAAAAGCCGCAAGCAAGGCCTCTATCAGGGAAGTAAAGGTTGCAGGAAAGCCCGACCTGGCAAAGAAGATTGCAGAAAGAATAAGGAATCAGACACAGAAAAAAGTCCAGGTCATCTCAGGAAGGCCTGCGGAGACCGCAGCAGAGAAAGTAAGAAATCACAGCCGGGAGTGGAGCAGGATCCAGGAGAGGAGAAGAGAACACTGGAAGCAGAGGATAAAGAAAAGTAAAGGCCTCCAGAAATCAGCGAATGCGACACTTGTGAAGGCGAACGCATCAGTAACCGTTAACTCCAGCCAGAGATCTCACGAACTCCTCAGTGAAGCGAGGAAGGCCTACGAAAAAGGCGAGTACTTCAAGGCAAGGAAGAAGGCAACAATGGCGGCATCGCAGGCAAATCTCAACCGTTTCAGGGAGCTTGACAGGGAAAAAATCAGGAACGAGTACCGGGACGAGACTGAGGACCTGAGAGCTGCCGCCAGTGAGATGGGACGGCTTAACAAGAAGATGGCCAGCCGGTTGAAGGATGCCAAAAGTAAGGAGAAAAGGCTTGAAATCGTCGACCGCTACAGGGAAAAGAGGAAAGACATCCGTGAACGGAGAAGAGAGGAGAAAAAGAAGAGAAGAAACGACAGAGAAGACAACAGGACATCCAAACAGGAAGAAGGAGAGACGGAACCTAGAAACACAAGCAGCGATGAAGGTCTTTCACCAGAGACGGAACCTAGAAACACAAGCAGCGATGAAGGTCTTTCACCAGGCAAGTCGAAAATCGAGTTCCACGCCGAGGACTCAAAGATCTCATCGAATCTGGTCTATCTTGCCAGAACAGGAGGTTACTCTATCAATTCCAGCAGCAGCTCCGATGGCAACAGCGTCAGCTTCAAGTTCATGATCTCCTCGCCTTCAGGACCCGCAACAGAAGTGCTCACCAGGATGAAGGCCTCGAGCACGGAAAAAGATCTTGCTCCCGGCAACTACACTGTGAATGCTTCTGTCTCGCTTGACGGTAAGGTTATCGACAGGGCAGAGAGCAAGGTTTCAGTCAAGGGTTGAACGAATTAAGGCCTTCTCCCACATTTTTCTCTAACTTTTTTCTTCTCAAAGCGCATAAAAAAATAGCTCGTGAACTTTTGATGTGAACCTTTATGTTGGATAGAACTTACACTAAAGAGGTCAGGCCCGATGACGACGGCGAGGAAGTTGCTGTCGCAGGATGGGCACACGAGATCAGAGATCTCGGAGGTATCACTTTCGTGATAATCCGGGACAGGGAAGGACAAATCCAGGTAACCTTCAAAGAAGACGAAGACGAGGAGCTTTTCAACGAAGCGCAGAATATCGGAAAGGAAGACGTCATACACGTCACAGGTGTCGTAGAGGAGAACGATCAGGCGCCCGGCGACAGAGAGATCCAGCCAGAGACCCTTGAAGTCATAGCGAACGCCGAAAGCCCTCTTCCAATGGATATCTCAAAGAATATTGATTCAGATCTATCCACAAGACTTGACAACAGGTTCATGGACCTCAGGAAACCAGAGATCCATGCCATCTTCTCCATGAGAAGCAAGGCACTCGAAGCCATGGAAGAATGGTTCGAAAAGGACAACTACATCGAGATCGACACACCTCTAATCTCAAAAGGGGGGGCAGAAGGAGGAGCAGAGCTCTTCCCGGTAATATACTACGATGAAGAGGCCTTCCTCTCCCAGAGTCCGCAGCTTTACAAGCAGATGCTTATGGCTGCCGGATTCGACAAGGTATACGAGATGGGGACAGCGTTCAGGGCTGAAGAGTTCGCAACGTCCAGACACGTATCCGAGATCAATATGTTCGACGTGGAACTCGCATTCATCGAGGACCATCACGATGTCATGGACGTACAGGAGGAAAGCTTCAGGTACGCACTGGAAAAAGTCAAGGAACGAGCAGCAGACGAACTCGACATACTCAACGTAGACCTGCAGGTTCCAGAGGACGACTTCCCCCGAATAAAGTTTGATGAAGCACGTGAAATCCTGAAAGAAGAGTACGACCACGTACCAGAGGACGAAGGCGACCTCGACACCAAAGGAGAAAAACTGCTCGGCGAATACTTCGAGGAGAAAGGTCATCCGGCGTTCTTCGTAGTCGGCTACCCTGGAGAAAAGTTCTACTACATGCAGGAAGTTGAAGGCGACGAAGTAGCCTCCAGAAAATTCGACCTGATCTACAAAGGACAGGAACTCTCAAGCGGGGGACAGAGAGTCCACAACCTGGAAACACTGGAAAACTGGATGGAAAAACAGGACGTAGACAAATCCAACTTCCAGTTCTACCTCGAGGCCTTCAAGTTCGGCATGCCTCCACACGGAGGATACGGATTAGGCATCGACAGGATGATCCAGAAGATGGCAGACCTCGAAAACATCAAGGAAGCCATCCTCTTCCCGAGAGATCCCGACAGACTCGAACCATAGAAAACTCAGGCCTCAAAAAGGCCTTTATATATTCCTTCTTTTATTCCAGATATCTCTGTAGTTTCTTCCACAGCTCCGGGAACTCTATGTAACCTGACTCAGCGTTGAAATGTCCTGCGTTAGCGATCAGCTCAAAGTTTGCATCCAGATCATCAACAAGTTCGCCGGCTTTCTCCACAGGAACATATGGATCAGAGGCCGAATGATAGACATAGATATCCTTTGCGGAGGCCTTTATCTGGTCGAAGTCGAAATCTCTTTCCGCGAAGGTCTCGTTCAATGGATCGAATCTTTCGTCGTCGAGAGGGCCTGTGAAGCCGGAGATCAGGAAGGCCGCCTCTATCTGGAAATCAAGCCTCTCGAGAATGCTCAGTATAAAGACCGCTCCGGTGCTGTGACCGATGAGAACTGTGTTTTCGTCTATTTCAAGGCCTTCGTGTTCTAAAACTTGTAGCCAGTTGTTCAGGTTCTGGGCCTCAGGCGTAGGAAACTCTGGGACGCAGACCTCTACATCCTCTGCTTCGAGTTTCTGTTTGATTTCCGGGAACCAGTGGTCGTACTGTCCTGCGCCGGTTCCGTGGAAGATGAAGGCCTTCTGCATAAGAGAAAAATGAGGGGTGAAATGTTTTGTTACTGTAGTTCTTCTGGTGGTTCCTCGTCATTGTTGTGGTTGAGTTCTTTTCTGACCACGAACTCACAGTAGGGATCTCCGCATGAACGACATTTGACTTCTTCGCACCAGTAGGCCTCGCTTGAGAAGACGTCAGGTACTTCGTCGTAGACCTCATCGACGAAGACTATGTTCATGATTGATGCCATGACGCCTGCCATCACGTGGCAGCGGGGATGATCTGCTTCTTCGTTCTCCTGCAGGAACATCTTTGACTCGTAACTGTCGTACGACCTGACACGGTACTCTTCTCTGTCCAATCTCACGATATCATAGTTTCCGAACCCGATCGCTCTCGCTGCCTGATGGAGGATCTTTGCGTCGTCGATAAGGCCTTCGCTCATTGGTGCGAAGTTTCCATCCCAGAAATCGGAGTCGTATATGCCTCCGACCGTGAAGAAGCCACAGGTGTGGCCTGCGTTCTTCAGCAAGGTCTTCGCAGCATCAGTCTCTATATCCAGCTGTTCATTGAGTTTGTTCTTGAACTCCACCGAGGCCTTTGCCTGGAAGTTCAGGGGTGCGTCAGCGACTTTTGTCCCGAAGACATCGATCTCTCCTTCTTCACTTCCCTCTATCGGAAGGCTCCAGAAGGTTTCCAGCACCTCTTCCTCATCTACCATCTTCAACCACCTCGAAAGTACATTTATCTGCGCCCTGGGCTATACACTGTTTCTCTCTCACTTCGAAACTTTCTTGCGGTGAGACCGTGGCTGCTGCAAGGAAGCCTTCAAGGAATCCCTCTATCGCGGTGCATTTAGTCTCTTCCTGCTCTCCCCACTGCTTTTTCCATCCCTGTCCGAAATGCGAGTTCTCAACTGTTACTTCAAGGCCTTCATCTACTTTCTCAGGTAGGTGGAATTTTCCGTAGCCTATAGCCCTGAAGAACTCTTCTCCGTACTCTCTTCTTTCATCGAAATGCTCTGCATCTTTCTCAGTGAAGACATCGCCTAATTCCTCGAATAAGGCCTCGCGTGCGTTGTCTCTTATTATTGTTTCACCGTCCACTAACTCTGCTCTCTCGATCGTTTTCTGCCAGTAAACACTGTAGTACTCGCAGTGAAGGCCGTGCGGTTTACCTGTGATATTGATCTCTCCACGTGTTTTCTCGATCTCTACAAGATCCATTACTGTTTTCTCACTCATTGAGTTTCACCTTGCTTGAAATCCTCTTCAAGAATTTCATCCACGGCTTCTTTCACGTTTTCGTAGTATTCCTCGTCCGCGACTTCTTCAGCTTTTTCCTCATCCAGAGCAGTGTTGTTAACGAGCTTTCTGACTCCTATCTCGCCTTTCTGCTCTCTAACCTCATCGAAAAGTTCAACGACTTTTTCTCCCATACTAGATATTTATTAAGAAGCCTCTATAAAAAATTGATTAAGTGAAACACATGAGCTACAGTGACCTTGCAGAGGCTATAATCCAGAAGGAGAAAGGCGTTATGGGGGATGCTGCACTAAAAGCTCCTAGAGACGCAGGAATAGACGTAGAAGACGACGGAGAAATCATCAAGATCGAGGGAGATGAGAGAGAAGCAGTACAGAAAATGGTGGAAAAATACCACTCCTACACCGGCGAAGTAGCGGTAAACCTGGCGAAAAAGGCCTCAGAAGATGTTGATACTGAAGGCCTTGAACTACCTGAGATTCTGAAATAAAACACTGTTATAGTATAACTCTCCAGTCAATTTTTAACCGAAGACAGGGAGTTCAAACATATGACTGAACAGAAAGAAACCGGCCAGGAAGCAGGGACCAAGATCAACAAGGTCACGTGTAAAGGATTCAAGAGTTTCCAGAGAAAAAGCTCTATACCTTTCTACAAAGGCCTTACAGCTGTTGTAGGGGAGAATGGGTCGGGTAAATGTGTTACGGGGGATTCAAAGGTTGTTCTTGGTGATGGTGCTGAGAAACGTATTGATGAACTTGTAGAGAGCGCTTTAGAGGATGATTGCCGTGAGATCGATGATGGGTTTATATCTCATGAAGGCAAAGAGTCTGTGCTTTCTCTTAATCCCAGGACTTTACAGGTTGAGAAAAGGAATGTACTGGCCTATGCTAAGCGTGAAGCTCCGGAGAAGCTTGTGAAGATCAGGACAAGATCTGGAAGGGAGATAACTGCTACAGAGGATCATCCTCTCTTCCACTTGAACGATGAGGGTGAAGTCGAGGCTATCGACACTGAGAATTTAAGTGAAGGGACAAGAATCGCTGTCCCACGGGAGATAGAAGCCAGCCCTGACAAGGTATTTGATAATCTTCTAAATGAAATCGAAAAGGAAGATGGCCTCTATGTTCCATATCAGGAAAGGTACGAAGACCTGATCTACGGTCTTAAACAGGATAAGACCTGGGAGAAGCTTGCGGAAGATATAGGAGTCTCCTACAACACATTGAGAGGTATCAGGGATGAACAGGCATGTAACGCCGCCTCCCTGATCAAGATACTTAGATATTCCGGAAAGTCGGATGAGGAGATAATCAGAGAGATAGATGAGCTGAAGTCCAAGAACCACAGTAAAACTATCAGACTGCCTTCCGCGAACAGCGAAGAGTTCTCGCGCTTCTTGGGGTACATGCTTGCAGAGGGAAGTGTGCCGAACTCTTCGGGTCAGGTCAGATTCATCAATGAGAAAGAGGAGATCGTCTCCAACTTTGAGGAACTGGCTTCAGAAGTTTTCGATATTGAAACCAGCAGAGAAGAGTACAGTGAAGGATGCTGGGATGTAATAATCTACAGTCAGGCCTTGAACACTCTTCTCAGGAAGTTCGGCATGGACGGCGCAGCAGGAAAAAACGTATCGGACACCTATCTCAACAGTACAGGGGGGAAAGAGATATCGGCTCTTCTGGAAGGTCTTTACGCAGGGGATGGATACCTCTCAGACTCATCAGTAACCCTTACATCGAAGAGCAGAGACCTTGCCGAAGGGATACAGTCACTCATGCTCAGGATAGGGGTGAACTCCAGTGTCTCAGAGATCACGAAGAGCAGCGGAGACCACACAGGAAAATATTACAAGGTAAGCGTGAGCGGGGTCGAAAATATCCGGAAGCTGAGAGATAATCTCCAGATACCACACCAGATGAAACAGGAGAGGATGAACAAACTAGTGGAGAAAAGGCCTGATACTAACCACGACACGGTCGAAGCAAACCAGCTCGTCAAAAACGCAGTTGATGGAACAGATATACAGGTAGCAAGCCGGGAGAACAGGAAAAAGATACCGAAACTGGAAGCATACTGCAAAGACAAATGTAAAGCCAGTAGAGAAGGATTAAAAGAGGTAGCAAAGAAGATAGATGACGAAGGTGGAGAAACCGGACAGATAGAAAAACTTGCCAACTCAGACATCTACTGGGACGAAATAAAATCCATAGAATATATAGAACCAGAAAGCGACTGGGTTTACGACCTTAACGTCGGAGTAGGCCACAACTACATAGCAGAAAACACTTTCGTACACAACAGCAATATTTTAGACGCCTTGAGCTTTGTGTTCGGCAGGAGAAGCTCGAAGCTGCGGGCGGAGAAGATGCAGCAGCTTATCTTCAACGGCGGCGAGTCCAGAAAAGAAGCAGATTATGCAAAAGTTTCTGTACACCTTGACAACAGTTCCGGAATATTCGACGAGTTCCTGGAAGAGGAGGAAGCTGACGAGATCAAGGTCGGGAGAAAGATCACGCAGGCCGGATCTTCAATGTACAAGTTCCAGGGTTCGAACTGCAAGGCCTCCAAGATTGACGATATAGCGAGGAAGGCAAATATTGACCCCGGCGGATACCATTTCGTGCGCCAGGGAAAAGTGACGGAGATCGTCGAGCAGAGCAACCTGGAACGAAGAAAAGTAGTGGATGAGCTTTCAGGAGTCGCCGAGTTTGACGAGAAGAAGGAGGAGGCAGAGGAAGAGCTTGAAGAAGTCGAGGACAGGCTTCAGGAGCAGGAAATTATACTGAAGGAGAAGAAAGAGCAGCTTGACAAGCTGAAGGAGGAAAAAGAGCTCGCTCTAAAGTACAGGGAGCTGGAGGAGCGGAAGGAGAAGCTTGAGGCCTCGATACTGGAGGTCCGTAAGCGTGCGTTGTCGAACCAGCTTGCGAATATCAATACAGATACATCCGAGAAGCGCGAGCGTATTGAGGAGCTTGAGGAAGAGCTTGAAGAACTTGATAGCCAGATCGATGAGAAACAGGACAGGATCGAGGAGATAGAGGATAAGCAGTCCCAGGGCGACAGTGACGTACAGCACCTTGAGAACAGGATTGAGAAAAAGAAGGGGAAGATCGAGAACAAACGCGAGAAGATAGAGAACCTGGAAGATACTATCGAAGAACTGGAGAAGATGAAGAACCGTGGAGGCGGTGGTAATAAGAAACGGGCCGTTAAAGCTGTCCTGAAGATGGATAACGATGATATACACGGCGCCTTCGAAGACCTGATCTCGGTAGACGAAAGGTTCGCAGTAGCCATACAAACTGCCGCGGGAGGTCACATGGACGATGTAGTTGTGGAGGACAGGCACACCGCTACCGAAGCCATAAACTATCTGAAGAGGGAGAGTATCGGCCGCGCCCGCATGCTGCCCATGGACAAGATCAAGGACCGTTCCAAAAGTGCGAAGTCGAAGATGGCTAAAAAGAAGAAAGGCGTCATCGGATTCGCCTCCGAGCTCGTGGATAACAACTCAAGATTCGACAAGGCCATCCGCTACGTCTTCAGCGACACCCTGATAGCGGAAGACCTCGACTCGGTGAAGGATATAGATGGTGTGCGTGTAGTCACGCTCGACGGAGACGTCATGAGCCGTGGAGGAGCTATGAGCGGAGGTAAAAAGAAGAAAAGAAAGGGGCGGAGTAGCAAGAGCCTATCGAAAAGCCTTGATCCTGAAGCAAAGAAAAAAGAAAAGGAAGAAGTCGAGGACGAGATAAAAGACCTGCAGAAAGATATTGCAGAACTGAAGCAGATGAAGGAACGGAAAGAAGAGGAGCAGGAGACCGATGAAGAGCTGCGGGAGGAAAAGAAACAGATACGGGAAGATCTCCAGGATATGCGGGATGAGAGACAGGAACTTTACAGCGAAAAGCAGAAGCTGAAATCCAAGATCGACCAGGTCGGCAGCAAGAAAGCAAACCTGAAAGCGGAGCTCGATAATGTCAAAGAAGACCAGTCGGAATACGAATTCGATAAAGATGAACTTAAAGGCCTTGACTCATCACCAGAGGAGCTGAAGTCGAAGAAACGGAAGGTTGTGAAGAAGCAGAACTCCATGGGGCCTGTCAATATGCGGGCTATCGACGAATACAAGAGGAAGAAAGAGGAGTTCGACGAGTTCAAGGACCAGGTCTCCGAGATCAGGCAGGAAAAACTCGAGATAGAGGACATGATCGCGGAAATCGAACAGGAAAAGAGGGAGAGGTTCATGGACACCCTCACAGAACTCCAGGACAGCTTCACAGAAATCTTCGGAAAACTCTTCGGCGGAGGAAACGGCGAACTCATCCTGGAAGACGACGACATCAATAAAGGCCTCAAGATAAGAGCAGCACCGCCCAACAAGGACCCACACATCATAACAGCGCTTTCCGGCGGGGAAAAAACCATGACAGCGATCGCCTTCGTCTTTGCCATCCTGGAATACGAGGAAAGTCCTTTCTACATCATGGACGAGATAGACGCCGCCTTAGACACCACAAACTCGAAGAAACTCAGCGAACTACTCAAAGAATACGCAGAAGGCAACCAGTTCATCGTCATCTCACACAACGACATCACAGTAAGACACGCAGAAAGAGCCTACGGCGTATCCATGAGAGATGGAGTATCCAAAGTTCGCAGCATAGAACTAGATGAGTAAGGCCTACAAACTGTAACGCAACTGGACGATATCTTCCTCCAGTTCTCTTACTTCCTCCAGTTCAAGTTCAGCCTCGAACTCACCTTTGGAAAACAGGTCGAGGCCTTTGCCGAGGAGAAAAGGCTCAATATCTATAATCAGTTCATCTAAAAGGCCTTTCTCGATGAATGAGGTATTTACAGATGCGCCGCCCGTTACAAGGAGAGATTCAAGGCCTTGTTCTTCCGCAACTTGCACCGCTTTTCTGGGGCTTGAGGCCTTGATGTAGCCTTCTTCGATATCAAAATCTTTTTTCCTGGTGAGCACTATCCTTTCCGCGTTTATATCCTTGAATCCTTTCTCCTCCCATTCTTTAACTGCTTCATGGGTTTTCCTGCCGACGACGAAAGCACCGGTGTTTTCCGCTATTTTCTGGAACTCTTCCCAGTTTCTTGGCGAGAAGAAGTCTTCTCCGCCGTTTTCTCTTGCGATTTTGGCGTTAAGTGACTGTGACATGAAGAGTTTGATTTTCATGTTTCGGTATTTTCTTCCACACGGTGACTTCCTCCCGCCACCTAAATTCCTTACGGAATTAAGGAAAGGGGCTTCCAGACTATCGTTTGCTTATCATCTGCCGTCATCTACGGAATCTCACCTTCGAGCGGTCTTCTCCGGAAACTTTCCCTAAAACGGGTCGAGGTTCC
>JBDGSM010000063.1:0-1386 GCA_042217545.1 Candidatus Nanohalobium sp.
GAACTCCCAGCTCTACAACAACGTGGTCGTCAACAACACGGCCTATGACGAGAGACGTTTCGAAGTTATAGTCGGAGTAGGTTACGAAGACGATGTACAGAGAGCAAAGGAACTCGCAGTGGAAACACTGAACGAAATCAACGGTGTAGAAGACGAACCAGCTCCACAGGTCCTCGTAGAAGAACTTGGAGGAAGCTCGGTGAACCTCAAGCTCAGAGGCTGGAGCAAGCCGTCGAAAGCCAACATGGTCGAAGTAACGTCAGAAGTGACACAGAAGATAAAGGAGAAATACGACGACGAAGGAATCGACATACCTTACCCGATCAGAACAGTCTACCTCAATGAGGAATAAGGCCTTCGAGACCATATCGCTTCCATTTTTTATTTCTCAAACAGTTTTAAGCGACCAGAACAAAATTAGATTCCAGTGAACTGGGTCATATAAGCTTTTGGAGCAGCATTCTTCTGGAGCCTGAATATAATATTCGATAAATATGTCGTCGACCATGGGATAGAAGATTCAGGCATTACTACAATATTCTGCAGTCTTTCAGCGTTTACTCTTATAGGGCTTACAGCTTACATCAACGGGACAAGTTTCTCAGGCCTTGAACCCGTTACTCTGTCTCTTGGAGGCCTCTATACCTTGGCCTTGATGGCGTACTACTCGGGTATCGGGAGGGAGGATGTATCGCGTTTTGCACCTGCCCTGGCCACAGACACCATATTTATTCTGCTGCTTTCCTCTATTTTCATCGGTGAACGGTTCAGAATTCCTGTATACGCCGGAATATTTGCCGTAGTTGTAGGTGCTTTCCTTATATCGCTGGATGACCCCGTTCACAGCCTGGAAAGTTTTCAATCGAAGAAGGGAGTTTACCTTGCGCTTGTAGCTGCTTTTATCTTCGGAAGTCGGGACGTTCTGTTCAAGATCCTTCTCTGCCTGAACCGGTTACTGGGGTGCTCTACTGGGCATGAGCACCGGAGGTTTCATCTCCATAGGTCTTCTGATGATCTGGAAGAGAAAAAGTTTAGGGAAAGTAGCAACCGCGGTTTCGAACATCTGCTTGGCATCGGGGTTCTTATGTCGCTCGGATACCTTTCCTATATCGGAGCCATAAACAGAGGGCCAGTATCACTTAGCTCTGCGATCGTTAAATCGCAGAACCTGATTATCTTTGGAGCAGCGGTTTTGCTTTCAAGATTTAGGCCCGAAATAGTTGATGAAGAACTGGATAAATCCATTATAGTGCAGAAACTACTGGCTACAGGCCCTATAGTAGCAGGCCTTGTTCTCATACAGTTCTACTGACCAGGAGGTAACCCCCGAGTTCTTAAGTCTTCTACAGGATTATTTCCATATGCCAACAGACATTGACGCGGAGA
>JBDGSM010000064.1:0-7031 GCA_042217545.1 Candidatus Nanohalobium sp.
CTTTCTGTTTCGGTCTGTCGAGGACTTTTCCTGATGTAAGGCCTAACGCGACCCGGCCGTTGCTGATTATCTGTCCTTTAACCGATTTGATCTCGCCTTCGAAAAGGCCTGAGCGCTTGAAATCTCCTTCAAGGTCGTTGTATACTGTTAAGGCGTTTACATCGACTATGTCTCCTTCAAACTCTTTCTCTTTCATTACTTCCCGAAGTAGCTCCGGGCTTGAGGCCTGGGAGGTCTTCTGTTCCTTTCTGATTCGTTCAGTTAGGCCGTTGCTGGAGATCTCCTGTTCGTTCTCCAGGGCGACTTTCGAGGACAGGCCTTGCAGGATTTCCACGGCGTAGTCCGCGCCCTGTTCTATCCAACGTTTCGGTACGTTCTTACTTCTCGTGACTCCTACCTTCACTTCATCGGAAATCTGTGCCAGGTAGACGGAGAACTCGCCGTCTAAATCGTTCTGTGTATCTCCCCTGACGTATCCCGAGTAGATATCTTTTCCCCGGCATTGTGGGCATTGAGATCCTTTCTCAAGTTTTCTGAACTCCGGACACTTTGTCCGTTCGCCTGGTGCCGGCGCGTAACCCGTGCATCTTCTCTCACCCGTTATCTCGAAAGAAAGTTTTCTCCCAGGAGATAGTTGCATGTGTTCGAAGCCTTCTCGTGTCGCAAGTAGAAGCGAGGCCTTCCAGCCGTCAGTTTTTTCTTCCCACTGGATCTTTACTATAGATTTTTTCATTCCAGGTCACATTTGAGCTCTCCCTTGTGAGCAGCTCCTACGAAAACCGCTATATCCTGGTCAGGATGCTCTTCCCGGTAGTTGGTCAGTGCTTCGACCATGTAACGGTTCCTGTCCTCGACTATCGCATCGAAGATTCCCGGAAACCTCTCCCTGAACCTCTGAAGCATGAACGTGATCTGTCTGTCCTCAGGGATCTTCGCGATATCAAAGCTGTCTCCCGGCAGTACGAATGCCGCGGCCAGTGCCAGAACGGCTTTGACTCGTTCCTTCCTTCTGGTCCCCATCAGGTTCTGGACGGTGATCCTGATATCCTGGTCGACAAGTATAACATCTTTCTCCTCATCCACAGCTTTCTCGTAGGCGTACAGCATCTCCATACCCGGCATAACACCGGTCTTCTTCCCTATGTAGGCCTGGAACTTCTGCAGGATCTTCATGAACATAGGACCCTGTGAATCAGTCTCTCCCTCCCTCAGCATTGCTTCAAGCCGTACAGGACACAGCTCCAGTGCGACTACATCCGGATCAACCTCTTTGAAGGCCTCATCGATCACATCAAAGCTTTCCTCAGAAACATGGGAAGTCCCGTAGACCTTGATCATCTTGGCAGAAAATTGTCATCGAAACGTTAAAAGAAAACCGGCACAGAAAAACGAAAAACCAGCGGGTTCCCGTGGCTGGACGACTTCCAACGGCGGCGAATCCACGGCCGATCTCAGGTCCGCCACCCTCCGAACATGCAACCGACTGCTTAGGGCTGCTCCCGTCAAGGCCTGACCCGATTCACAGCCTGCTACATCCCGGAGGACGGACCATCAACAACCAAGCCGAGGGGCCTAACCACCGGAAGGCCGCCTCACCACGGTTTTCGGCTCCTGCATATAGAGGATTTCAGGTTACAGGCGACCCCGAATCGCCCAGCCTACCCATGAAGAAGGCCTATGTTGGAAAGGTTAAAAACGGGAGGGGAACCTATACCGGCAGTCTTTCTCTGACTTCTGAGAGTACGTTTTCTGGTATGAGGCCTATTGCTGTGATTATGAAGATTATTATGAGGAGGAGTGGTTTGAAGTTGATGATGCTCTGGAGTTTTGAGCTGATGAAGAGTGATGCTATGTATGCTACGAAGGTTCCTGATACGAAGATGCTTAGTACTGATACGACGGCGCCGTCGACGCGTTTTCTGTCGAGTAGGAGGTAGTAGGTTAATGCTGCGGCGAGGAATGATAGGTAGTATACCTGGTTTCCCTGCAGGCCTGTGGATCCGAGTAGAAGTGTGAATAGGAGTACTATGAGGCCCAGGAACCGTTTTTTCTTCAGTTTTTCTTCATCCTTTACCCAGATGTCCTCCATGGGTAGAAGTTCCTCCTGTGTGGTTAAAGGCCTTTTCGTTTAGAGTTTGAATTCCATGCCTTCTTCTGCTATGCCGAACCCTCTTTCCTCAACTTCCTGTCTTTCCTGTGTGTCGGGCCTTAGTGCTGGGTTGGTATGGTTGAGGTGGGTGAAGTAGATGTCTGTGTCCCAGTCTTCTGCGAGGTGTATGGTCTTTTTCATGACGGGGTGCGGTACTTCTTCGTATCTTTCGATTTCTTCCTCGTTCCAGAATGTTCCGTCGACGATAGCGATGTCTGCTTTCTGCATCAGATTGAGTGTTTTCTCCGTCCATTCGTGGATATCGGCGATGTAGAAAAGCTTTTTTTCTTCACCTGTGATCATGAAGCTGAGCGTATCCGTGTTGACACGGTTATGTTTGGCTTCGAAGGCCTCTATCTTTCCGCCCTGGATGTCGACTTCGTCCTCATCGTTGAAATTCATGATTTCGACGTTGCCTTTGTCGATGAGAAGTCGGAAAGGATCGTTTTTCCTGATGTAGTCCTCGGTCTTATCGGAGACATACAAGGGAAGATCTGTCTTGTTGCAGCCTTCTTCGCCGAACTGCAGGAGGCCTGTGATATGTCCAAGGTGTCCATGGCTTATGAATATGCCGTCGAGGTAGTCGCCCCTGATCTGGTATCTTACATCTGGTGTTGCATCAATCAGGTATCTGACAGTGTCTTCTTCCCCATTCTCCTTCAGAAGGATTGATGCGTTTCTCTTTGCGTCTTCAGGGTTCTCCCGGGCAGCCTCGCAGACGTCACAGCTGCACTCGAGGTGCGGTACTCCACCGTCCTGAGTATTGCCTAGGATTTCCACTCTCATTGTTCAAATACCTCCAATACCCACACGATTAAACCCTGAATATTAAAAAGGAGAACCCGGTGTAGACCTTCGATTTAAAACTCCCAACACCTAACTCGAAAAACACAGAAACTCTCAGGCCTTCCGCCGGAGTGGCAGAGTAGTTATGCAGCGGCCTGCAAAGCCGCCTACCAGGGTGCAAATCCCTGCTCCGGCTCTATACATCAGGCCTCTTCTATGATTATAGGGTATCCGTTGCCGTCGTTTTCGATCTTGTAGTTGTCGAGGCTGTCGTTTGGTGCTCTTCGAACGGCTTTCTTGAAGTCTTTCTTGACGTCGCCGCCCCTGGAGGTTCCTACGTGTGTCTGTTCGTTGATTACTGCTCTGTCTTCGTCTTCTATCTTCTGGTTGACTGCGTTGTAGATAGGCCTTAGCTGTTCGAAGTTCGAGTCCTCTGCTGTTATCTCATCTTTTTTCCTGTCCCTGTCAGAGTTTCTCCCTGGCTTCATGGTAGAAATGGTCCATGAGTTCTGCTCTCTTCCTGAGATCGGGGCTGCACCACTGGCTGGGTTTCATTTCTCCTCCGATTTCCACCGCCCGGACTTCTTCTTCCTGTTTGTCGTATCTGAATACGTAGGTATTTCTTCCTACTTCCTGGGTGAACGTGGTGCTGCCTTCGAAGCTGCTGATCCTGCACATCTATTTCAAGCTCTTCAAGATTGATTTCTCCCAGTGCTTCTTCGTCGTACCAGTGCTTCGCATCCTGAAGTCTGTAGGTGGAGCCTTTTCCTCCGGAGCTAGCCCTGCTGCCCTTGCTGTAAACCAGGTCGAAGCCGTCAACCTCGTCATGTTCCTCTGCTTCAAGCCGGTCTCCAAGCTCTTCCAGTTCAAGACTTCCCTCCAGTTCACGAGTCGACTGTTCAGGACTGAGAAGATTAGGCCTAAACAAACTTACAGAGATCGTCCTTGAGAAAAAGCATAGAGACACAGGCAATGAAAAAGCAGCTGTCCCTGTAGAGTTCACCGACACGGATGAAAGGCCTTACGAGAACTTTGATCTCTACATGCCGACACATGACGCTGTTGAGAGAGAACTGATGGATCTTAGATAGAAATCTTTAACCCTTTGAAGGTCTGAAAGTATTCTTTATGGAACCTGAAGAAGTCGCTACAGCGGTCGCCTTCAACAATGAAAAAGGGGAATTTCTGCTGCTGAAAAGATCCAGGGATAGAAAGATACATCCCGGGAAATGGGATTTTCCATCAGGACGCATCCAGCAAAAGGATGCTCCTAACAGCATTTCCGGAGGAAATGCGGATGGCCATATAGACAATGAAGAGCCGAAGCACGCAGCTCTGAGGGAGCTAGAGGAGGAGACAGGCCTGAAAGGAACAGTTCTGAAGACCGGGAAACCTTTCATGGCAGACGCTGAAGACGGCAGGTTCAAGGTCCACCCGTTTCTTGTGAAAATCGAGGGAGAACCAGAACTCAGCAGGGAACACACAGAGCACACCTGGATAACTCCCGAGGAACTGGAAAAGTTTGATACCGTGGAAGGCCTCAGAGAAGATCTGAAACGTGTCGGCGCCGTAGAATAGAAAAAGACTCAGGTAGAAAACCTTTCCATGGGAGAAGATTCTCGCGAAGAATTCAGAACTACCAAAGATTCAGGTGAATCTTCTGGTTCGCCTGAAATCTACGATTTCAGAACCGTTGTCAAGGCCCTGATAACTGATAGAGGTGAAATCCTGATCGGGAAAAAGGAAGAGGAAGAAGACCATCCTATCAGCGGTGAATGGCACATCCCCGGCGGCCATCTCGAACACGGAGAACAGGTGGAGGAAGCCGTGAAAAGAGAAGTAGAGGAGGAGACAGGCCTCGACGTGAAAGTCCACCAGACAGTTGATGTCATGACTTTTGCATGGGGGGACGGAGAGAAAGACGCGCTCCAGATACTGTTCCACTGCGTCGCAGACTCACATGACGCGGAGGCCCTGGACGATCTGGAGGAAGTGAAATGGGTGAAGCCCGATGAATTAGCGGACGAAGTTCACAGCGAGGAGGCGGAGAGGCTTGAGAACCGTGAAGACCAGGCGCAGTTCCTGAAAAAGATGCAGAAGATGCCCTCAGCATAAGGCCTATGGAAGGAGAAGTCGCGATAGGCGTAATCAGGAACAAAGGAAAATTTCTAGTGATGAAAAGGTCTGAGGAGACCTCCAGTTCAGGCCTCTGGACGTTCCCTGGAGGACGCATCGAGGAATCCGATGCTCCTGACAGCATTTCCAGCGGAAATGCGGACGGGAAGATAGAAGAAGAAACTGTGGAAGAAGCAGCTCTGCGCGAAATCAAAGAGGAGACAGGCCTTGAACCAGAAGTTCTCAGGACTGGCGAAAGTTACATGAATACCGGCGAACTCGGTGAATGGAAAATATTTCCCGTCCTCATGGAGTCTTCTTCAAGAGAGGTCGATATGAACCATGAACACTCGGAGTTCAGGTGGATCGAGCTTGGAGAGCTTGAAGGCCTTGAAACACTGGGAAAAGTCCGGGCGCCGGAAAAGCTCGGTCTCGAGTAGGAAGGCCTTTCTTATTTAAAAATCCGGTCAGATTTTGTTTGTATGAGCAGTGGTCGTTTTTGTCCGTGTCACTGAAAACTTTTCTCTAGAATATCCGCTGCTCAGGCCTACAGGTGAAACCTCATGGTTCTGAAACTATACAATACACTTGAACGCGAGAAACAGGAATTCAAACCTAAGGAAGAAGGAAGAGTGCGTTTCTACAGCTGCGGACAGACCATCTACGATGACTTACACGTCGGCAACGCAAGAGCCTACGTCGTCTGGGACACACTCAGGCGATATCTCGAATACACGGGATACACCGTAAGACACGTCCAGAACATTACCGATGTAGGCCATCTAACGGATGACGGCGACCAGGGAGAGGACAAAGTCGAGAAAAGAGCTAACGAACTAGGCCTCGAACCTATGGAGCTTGTCGAGGACCAGATCGAACGCTACTTCGAGGACACCAAGGCCCTGAACGTTGTACGCCAGGATATCGTACCTCGGGCTACAGGCCACATCAACGAGATGATAGAGTACATCCAGCGCATTTATGATAATGGTTATGCTTACGAGGTCGACGGCAACATCTACTTCGACGTCGAAAAATTCGCAGAAGACTACCCATATGGCGAGATGGCGAAGAAAGACCTCGAACAGCTGAAAGAAGAAGCTAAAAGCCGCGTGGAACCCGATGATAAGAAGAAGAACCAGTACGACTTCGCCCTCTGGCTGAACGCCTCAGGAACCGATCACGCGATGAAATGGACAGCCAAATTCGAGATAGACGGCGAACTCGTTGAAAGCGTTGGTTATCCCGGCTGGCACATCGAATGTTCCGTCATGTCCCAGCAGTACCTGGGAGACGAGTTCGACATCCACGCCGGCGGAAAAGACCACATCTTCCCTCACCACCCAAACGAGAGAGCTCAGTGCTTCGCCGCTTCAGGAGAAGGCCAGGCAAGGTACTGGCTTCACAACGAGTTCATCCAGGTAGAAGGAGAGAAAATGAGCAAGTCAGAAGGCAACTTCTACACTGTAAGAGAACTCATAGACGAAGGATTCAGCGGAAACACGATAAGACTCTACCTAGTCTCCTCACATTACCGTAGCGAGACCGACTTCTCCATGGAAGGCCTCGAAAAAGCAGAGAAAGAACTCACAAGGATCAAGAGAACCCTGCGGAAGATCGAGAAGCTCTCCGACTCCGGAGCAGTTATACTCGATGAAGAAGCAGACGAATTCCTCAAGAGATTTGAAGAAGCTATGGACGACGACCTGAACACCGCAAAATCGAAGCAGACCTTGATGGAGTTCGTCAACGACGTCAACGCCGAGATAGAGAGATACGAAGACGGCAGCTTCGACAAAGCACGCGACTACATCCTCGAAGGCCTTGAACTACTTGGAATAACCTTTGAACAGGACGAGACAGAGGAAGGCCTGGTCAAATCCATGCTCAAACTCCGTGAAGACGCGAGAGAAAGAGAGGACTACGAAACCAGCGACTTCATCCGCGACAGACTGGAAGGCCTCGGCTTCGAAGTAGAAGA
>JBDGSM010000065.1:0-15254 GCA_042217545.1 Candidatus Nanohalobium sp.
TGCTCTTCTCCTCCGGAAACCTCGTATGCACAGGAGGCAAGACCTACGAAGACGTTAAGGAAGGAATCGCTACCCTCGAAGAGAACCTGAAAGAAATCGGAGCACTAGACTAGCTCCTCCACATTTTCCCCCCTTAACTCTTTTTTCCACGTTTAATACCGAAGCTAGCTCCAGTCCGTTTCGCTGACCTTCTCCTCGATCTTTTCCGCGAGTTCAAAATCTTTCTCGGTTAGGCCTTCCGCATCATGCGTGTAGAGGTCGATAGAGACTGCTCCATATTCTACCTTGACTTCTGGGTGGTGAAAGGCCTGTTCCGCGAGAGAAAATACGCCGTTGGCGAAGAAGACCGCATCCCTGTAGTCGTCGAACTCTACCCGACATACAAGGCGTCCCTCGTCCAGGGTCTCGATCCCCCAGATACTCAGTTCGTCCAGTTTTTCCTTTATCTCCGTTTCTGAAAGCGGTTCTGTATCAGCCATGTTTGTTTCTGAGGCCTCGACTGTTTTCACTTTTATCACTTTTCGCCACCTTTATCCTGTTATGGACTACGGGGAGGCGGTCAGCGAGTTCGAGGAATTCTTTGATGAGACGTACTACAGCCAGGTATCCGCAGCCGTAAAGAATGGAGACGGCGCAGTAGTAGTCGATTTCCAGGATCTTGACATGTTCTCACCCGAAGTTACTGACTACCTAACAGATAATCCTGATAGCGCAGTTGAGGCTGCAGAGGAAGGCCTCCAGGTCCATGACCAGGTTAACGACGAAGATCTTGGCGTAAGGATTGGCAACTTCCCGGAGCATGACTATGTCCTCCTGAGAAACCTGCGTTCTGAACATATCGGAAAGTTCGTACCTGTAGAGGGAATGATCAAACGTGCCTCCCAGGTAAAGCCGGAGGTCGTCTCCGCAGTCTTCGAATGCAGCCAGTGTGGCGATCTGTACGAAAAGGAGCAGGACTCCTCGAAGCTGAAATCACCTTATAAATGTGAATGCGGCTCGAAGAAGTTCGAGGTCCAGGAAAAAATCATGACAGATACACAGGTCGTTACCCTGGAGGAGAACCCGGAGTCAAGAGAAGGTTCCGAACAGCCTACATCGCTCTCCGTACGCCTGGAAGGCGCTCTAGTAGATCCGGAGTTCCAGAAGCGCGTTGTACCGGGTAACGTCGTCGAGGTAACCGGAAAAATCCGTGAAACACCGCTCCAGAAAGATTCAAAGAAATACGACATCTACATGGAAGCCAACCACGTCAATCCTACCCAGCAGGAATTTGAACAGCTTGAACTTACGCAGGAAGAGATCGACGAAATAAAAGAAATGGCGGAAGACGAAGACATATTTGAAAGCATCAATAACTCGATAGCACCAAGTATATACGGCCACGATCGCATCAAGGAAGCGATCGCCCTCCAGATGTTTGGAGGCGTAAAAAAGACCAGGGACGACGGAGTCAAAAGCCGTGGAGACCTTCACATCCTGCTCATCGGTGAGCCAGGAACAGGAAAATGCGTAGCGCCAGATACAGAGATCATAAGTACCGAAGGCGAAAGATATGAGATAGGAGAACTAGTAAACAATCGAATTGAGAGTTCTAACGAAGTAAAAGAAATAGATGACGGAGTTTACGTAGAGGAAGAAATAGAAACCTTGGGAATCGACGATAAAGGAAAAATCGAAGAGAAAAATTCCTCTAAAATGTGGAAGAGAGATGCGCCAGAAAAAATGTTTAAGATAAAAACAAACTCTGGCCGAGAAGTTGAAGTAACGCCATCACATCCATTGTTCACACAGAAAGATGGAAATATTATAGCAAAGAAAGCTGAGGGCCTAAGTGAAGGACAATTTATTGCAGCTCCTCGTGAACTGGAAATAAGGGAGGATAATTCACTAGAGGCTTCTTATAGAAAATCAAAAGCAAATAATGCAATAAGGTTAGATGCTCCTAAAGAGTTGAATCCTGGTTTTTCCCGGCTTCTAGGGTATATGGCGGCTGAAGGATACATACAGAAAACAGATCATAACAGTAATACGCTATACTTTACTAACAACGATAAAGAGCTGCTAATGGATGTATCTGAGCAATTAGATCGACTGAGTGTCAACTATACTCAAAGGCCTTCTCATGAAGGAAAGTCTGCCAAGGAAATTCATTGTAGTGCATCTGAACTTATAAGCTTCTTAGAAAATGTAGCTCCATCTCTAGTTAAACGATCTAGAGAAAGGGAAATACCTGATACTGTTTTTTCAGCCTCGGATAAGAACGTTAAGAATTTCATAATGGCCTTTGTGGAATCGGAGGGGACTGTATCCCGAAAAGAAAGAGAAATATGTATAGGATCTACAAGTAAGAAGATATTAGAAGATCTTCGAACGTGCCTTCTTAGATTTGGTATACAGTCTCAGCTTAAGCCCCGAACCGGTAGTTATAGACTTCGAATTAGTGGGCATGATTTTGATGAATATGTTCAAAATTTAGGGTTCATCACTGAGAGAAAGAAAGAATCTTCAACTGCCTTTGACTCGGTAAATAATACTAATACGGATGTAGTACCGCAGATAGGGGATAAGTTAAGAGAGGTAAGAGAAGCCTTGGGAATGACCCAGTTTGATTTTTCCATAGGTAGGGGAGCATATCAGCACTATGAAAGATTGGATAGAAATCCTAGCTTAGGTAATCTAAAGACAGTAAGTTCTGACTTTAGAGAAAGAGTAGAGTATCTAGAGAGAATAGAAGAAGAACTTAATGAGGCCTCTTGGAACAAAATTAAAGCCATAAGAAAAGAGCTCAAAATAAGTCAAGCAAATTTGGCTGAAGATATAGATACCACCCAAAGTACGGTAGGTAATTACGAAATGGGGAAGACGAAGAGTCAAAATGTAGCTTTGCTAAATGAGGCCTCTGAGGAGCTTCAAAGTGTAATCCAGCAGAAGCTGGCTGAAGTTAAAACAGAATTACATAAGATAGAACAAGTTGCTAATTCCGATATTTTCTGGGATAAAATAGAATCTATAGAGCAAGTTGAGCCAGAATATGATTATGTTTACGATTTGGAAATACCTAAGTATCATAATTACATAACTAATGGCATATTATCCCATAACTCTCAGCTCCTGAAATTCACGGGAGAAATCGCACCCAAAGGCCGCTACGTGGTAGGTAAATCAAGTACAGGCGCAGGCCTTACAGCATCAGTAGTAAAAGAAGAGTCTACAGGAGAGTTCTCACTGGAAGCAGGAGCCGTAGTCCTCGCACACAAAGGAATGGCAGCGATCGACGAAATCGACAAGATGGACAAGGAAGACCGCTCATCACTTCACGAAGCCATGGAACAGCAACAGATCTCCGTCTCCAAAGCCAACATCCAGGCAACACTGAACGCGGAAACTTCGATCCTGGCAGCAGGAAACCCGAAACTTGGAAGATTCGATCCATACGAACCGATCGCAGAACAGATCAACATCGGAGACACGTTGCTTTCCAGGTTCGACTTCATCTTCCCGGTCATGGACGAACCAGACCAGGAAAAGGATACAGAACTCGCAGACAAGATACTGCAGAACCATATAGACCCTGAAGAGACCGAAGCAGAGATCCCCGGCGAAAAACTGAGAAAATACATAGCCTTCGCCAAGAAGAACAGAAGGCCTCAACTCACACCTGCGGCCTCCGACAAGATACAGGAATTCTACGTCTCGATGCGCCAGAAAGGAGATGATGAAGGCGGAGGAGTACCTATCACCGCAAGACAGCTTGAAGCAACGATACGTACTGCTGAGGCCTCGGCAAGAGCACACCTGAACAAAGAAGTCACTGTCGAAGATGCTGAACGGGCCATCGACCTCCTGACTTACTCACTGAAGCTTGTAGGAATGGATCCGGAGACAGGAGAGTTCGACATCGACAGGATCGAATCAGGTATCTCAAGCTCCGAAAGAAACCGGCTTCAGACAGTCAAACATATCATACAGGAACTAGCAGGAGACGAAGACTCGGCAGAGATAGAAGAAGTGCTTGAACAGGCCGATCAAGAAGGAATAGCCGAGGAAAAAGCTGAAGAGATAATAGAGAAGCTTAAAAGAGAAGGAGAGCTCTTCGAACCCCAGCAAGGCCACATCCAGAGGATTTAGACTTCTTTTTACCCTGGTTCATTCAGGAAAGATGAGGAAGCAAGGCCTTTTCTGCATCCCGTCTTTAGGTGTTCTGAACCAGTTGACAGGTTTTCCTGAGTCACGTACTAAAGTTTTTTCAACCCATTACTGTGTATGCCCCAGCAGAAGAGACAGACTGCGAAAATGACTGATACTGAAGAGCTCAACACCGGAAAATACTTTCAGAGAGAGGGTTTCGAGCCTAACTTCCTTCTCACGGTGGATGGGCGGAGACTTTCCCGCGCAAGACTCGTAGGAACAGTAGTTGACTCATTTATCAACGATGACGAAACATACGCATCGCTGACAATAGACGACGGAAACGACACGACACAGATCAAGTTCTTCAACGAAGTAGAACGCATGGAAGACTACGAGATCGGCGACATACTTGAAGTAGTAGGAAAAGTCCGCGAGTACCAGGGGCAGATCTATCTTGATGGTGAAGTACTCAAAGAGGCCGGAGTCGAGAAAGAACTACTCCACCAGCTCAGAAAAAAGAAAAGCGACGAAGAATGGAGCCAGATACACGAAACCGTCAAACAACTTAAGGAAAGCGGCAAAGATCAGGACGAAATCGAAAAAGAAATGGCAGGCAAACTCGATGAAGACGAAGTCGACGCACTACTTCAGAGCTTCGGAGAGACCTTCGACACCGCAGACACAGAAGAAGACCGGGAAAACCTCGAAAGAGAAGTCCTCGAATCCATCGAAGAACTCGACGAAGGCGACGGAGCAGACTACAGCGAGATCGTCGACCAGATCGACGAACCAGAAGACAAACTCGAAGACACCATCAACGGCCTCCTAAGCGACGGCACCTGCTACGAACCACAGCCCGGCAAGATCAAAAAACTTTAGAAAGAGAAAGATACTATGACAGACTACGAAGACCTACTTGAGAAAGGACAGGAGGAAGTTCCTGAAGACATAGGATCCGGTGACAGATTCGAGATACCGGAGATCAAGACGAGGAAGGAAGGATCCAAGACGATTGTAGAGGATTTCAAAGGCCTTGCCGAGAAGTTCAACAGGGATGAGAAACACATGTCGAAATACATCCAGAACGAGCTCGGAACCGCAGGCCACATCGAAGGCAACGAACTCGTCCTGAATGGAGATTTCCGCCGTGGCAAAGTCAACGGGAAAGTACATCAGTACGCGGACAAGTACCTTTTCTGCCCTGAGTGCGAGAGGCCTGACACAGTTATCAAGAAGGAGAAAGGAGTGGAAATCCTGAAATGCCAGGCCTGTGGCGCCAGGACGCCGATTTAAGGCCTTTCTACCGGATTTTCCTCGTCTGCCTGTTTTAAAAGGTTTGCCGGGGATTGAATGGGTAACGGATACATCGGGATAGACGATTCCTTGTATCTGATTTCAGAGGTGAATTATTTATGCCAGATCAACCAGAGGAAGTAGGTCCTCAGCAGGCAATGCAGATGTTCCAGCAGAAACTCGGCAACCTTGAGCTTACAGTACACGCTCTTCTCTCCGTACTTGAGGAGAACGACGTCGTTGACCAGGAAGAGATCAACGAAGAAGCTCAGGCAATCGTCGAAGAGATGCAGGAGCAGCAGGCACAGGCAGCTGAAGGCCTCGGCGACCTAGAAAACGAACTCGAAGACGACGAGTAAAAAATTCCCCCTTCTTTCCACCAACACATATTTTTCTTATATTTCTCTAGATCCTCATCAGAAGCCAGTAAACTATGTAAAGCGAGCATACCCCGGCCCACAGATACATCATCTTCTTCATGTTCTTCTCCGTTACCAGAGGATAAAACGAGAACAGCAGCGAGATCCCAAGTAACGTACGGGTCTCCATACTCCAGCTCTGCAGTATCAACGCCATAACCAGCAAGGCCTGTCCAAGCAGTACGATACCACGCCGTCCCAGGACCACTGCAGAAGTCATGATATCAGACTTCATGTCAGATTCCCTGTCAACGTACGAAGCAGCCATATGACCCGGTCCTCCGAATATCAGCGCGAACCAGAAAGCACCAGGGATAACATCGTCGAGAAAACCGCCTGCAAGGCCTACACCGATACAGAAAGTAGCGTAAAGGATAACAATGTTACACGCGGAATCCAGGAAAGGCCTCTCCTTCAAACGGAAAGGCGGAGCAGAGTACAGGAAAGATGCGACAACTACTGCAATACTGCCCAGGAAGGAGAAAACAGGTAGAAAAGCAGCAAGGCCCAGAAGCAGGACATGCGAGATCGCCGCCACGTATTTAACAAAGTTCTCGTTTTCTCCAGTCACTACAGCTCCTTCAAGACCTCCTTTCCGATCGTTATCCGCATCTGAATCCCTGTCAAAGTAGTCATTGAGCGAGAAGACCGCGAGATGTCCAAGAACCGTGAACGCAGCCAGGGTAGGCAGCATCGTCACTGAGAAACTTCCGGTCGTGACAACGCCCGCTGCCAGCACCCAGAACGTGAAGACTGCGAAAGGAGGCCTTACAAGCTCTGCAAGCAGTCTCCACCGTTTCAAACCTCTTCACCCTCCAGAGGCTGACAGAGCTCGGGAATAGGGCCTTCATCACAGGTTGGATTCCGGGCCTTACAGTGCGCACGACCGTGCTCGATCAACAAACGGTGGAACTCGTACTTTATATCATCGGGCACCTTCTCCTCCAGGATCTCATGCGCCTTCTTCCTCGAAGCATTCCGGGGGATAAGGCCTAAACGCTTGCTGACCCTGTGAACATGCGTATCGACCGGCATCACGGGCTTCCTGAAGTAGAAACACAGGATTATCGCGGCGGTCTTGGGCCCTATACCCGGAATATCCGTCAACCAGGCCTTGCCATCTTCAACGCTCATATCCCCGATAAACTCCAAACTGTACTTGTTCTGGTCTTCACGTACGATTCTGAGAGCTTCCTGAATCCTCTCCGCTTTTGTAGGCCCCAAACCGGCAATACGAATAGTATCTATAAGCTCCTCACGGTCCGCGTTCTCCACTTCCTCCCAGGTCTCGTATCGCTCCTTCAACTGCCTGAAGGCCTTGTCCCTGTTGATATCATTCGTGTTCTGTGAGAGAATGGTCTCAACCAGATAGTCTATCCCGGACTGTTCCTGCGGCGGTTCCGGTTCGCCGTAGAAATCCTTCAGCCGCTGGTTGATATCTCTTATTTTCTCTTCCTCGTTTTCGTAATCCATAACTGAAACTTCCGGTTCAGAGTTAAAAACTTCAGAACCGCTTTAACCTGAATCCGTAGAACTGCTCAGGCCTTGACATGTTCCGGTCGAAACCGCCTAATCTCCTGCCCGGAACCTCCTCACAGAAACGTGGATCGCCCAGCAGGAACGCTTCTCCTGAAAGGCCTTCAACAACTTCTTTTACCTGGTCCAGGTGCTGCTGGATCTGCTCCTCTCTCTTTCTCTCGAACCGGCCCTGGGAGAAACCACCTTTCGAATGCTTCTTCTCCACACGTGACTTCAGGTGCTCAACTTCCTTCACTTCTCCTGAAGACTCCGTGAAAATCTGCGTGTCGCCCGCGGATACCAGGACCCAGAACTTCTCCCTCTCGATAAAATCAAGGAGTTCAGAGGCCTCGAAGTTTCCGGAGATCTCCAGTTTCTCCGTGAAGAAAGGCCTTGTCTCAAGCATCCAGTTACCCAGATCCTCGTCCATGAAAGCGGCGAAGCTCTTCCTGGACGAAAGCTGCTGGAAATCTTCCCGGTTCACGGAGTTCTTCAGGTCCTTTCTTCTATCAAAACTTTCGAACTTCCTGGGGCAGTAAACAGTTACCAGCTCCTCTTCTTTATCACTGACTGTGGAAAGCTTCTTCAACAGGTTGAAGGCCTTCCGGAAGCCGATTTTCTGCAGTTCCTGCTCTTCCTGCTCTTCCTCTGTTTTCTTTTCTCCTTTCAGGCCTTCAAGTTTATCTTCAAGCCTGTTAAGCTTCTCCTGAGCTTCCTGTTTTTCACTGGACAGTTTGCTTCTTCTCTCCTTCTCGGCCTGGTACTGGTTCTCCAGCTTCATTTTTTCCTCCTCCAGTTCCCCGATTTTTTCCCGGAGTCTCTGTATTTCCTTGTCTTTTTCTTCGGTGTTCCAGGGCAGTTTCATACCGAGAACTTGGCGTTCGATGCTTTAAACTGTTGATCCACAGGACTTCTCGGCGGAAAGCTTTTAAGATTAGCAAGTTGTGGTTTTCTTAGTGGTATAGATGCCCGAAATGACAGTTGAGGAACTTGACCCAGAGTCTGATGATGTCGAAATCACAGGAACAATCAAGGAGCTACCAACTCCACGCGCCGTTTCCACTCGTTACGGCCAGAAAAAGATAGTGACCGCAGTATTCGAGGACGATACAGGAGAAATTGACCTGACACTGTGGGAAGAAGAGATTGAAGCGATCGAGGAAGGAGCAGAAGTTCACATCACAGGAGCATACGTCAGGGAATGGGCTGACGACATTCAGCTCAACATCGGCAGAGACGGCAACATAGAGATGGTCGAAGAAGCGGAGGAATAAGCTCGCAAAAATTTTCCACTTTTATTTCCATATCTCTATTTTCTATATCTCCATTTTATGTATCAAGGCCTTCAGTATCAAGCCAGTCGTACTGATCAGGATCCTCGAAGGCCTCCTCAATCAACCATTCTGCGTCCCCTTCGTTTACCTCTTCTATAAGGTCCTGCCGTTCTACAGGAGGATGGGCCCTGTTCTCCTTCTTGGTAAGTAACTATAGATCCGTCCTCAGCACTCAAGACTTCGGTCCACCAGATACTGGGTATCGTGGAGACCGCCTTCGCAGACTTGTGCTTCGACCCTTTCTCCGCGGTGGTGTCAACTTTGTCGTGGACCTCGTCAGGGACGTAGAAATGCTGGTTTTAATCCATAGGCTCGCCGTGAGGCGTACTTACTGTCGCTCCATCCGGTAGAACGGACTCCTCCATCAACCGGTAGACACCCCAGGCATCGTCGTCCAAGTAGACGTCCGTACCATTGTTAAGATCGTACCGGGCGTTAGGCTCGGATCTCTCCGCGAAATCGTCCTTCCCTTCGTCCAGCTTCTGAACAAGGAAAAGGCCTGGACCAGTTTCCTTCGTGTACTGTAAAGTAGGATACTCCGAAGTCACGCTCAAAGTTTTCAGCACCTGGTTTACAGTATTCTCGTATGCATTGAACCTCGAACTATCTTCGAGATCGACAGCAAGTTCCATATCCTCCATCGAACTATAATTGTGACTGAAGAATTATAAAATTCTTTCAGGCCTCTACATATCTCCGTCCGTAATTTAAAATTCCAAGACATCTTTTCAGCATAAGGATGGGCATCGAAGACAGGATACAGGAACTGGAAGAGAAACTTGAGAAGACGCCGGTCAACAAGGCGACAGAAACAGAGAGAGGCCGTATAAAGAGCCAGATCGCCGACCTGAAAGAGGAGAAACAGAAGAAGCAGAAAGGGACTGGAGAGACCTCAGGCTACGCAGTAAAGAAGAAAGGCGACAAAACAGTTGCGCTAGTCGGATTCCCATCGGTCGGAAAAAGCACGCTTCTCAACCAGGTGACCAACGCAGAATCGGACACAGGAGCGTACGAGTTCACAACGCTCGACGTCAACCCGGGCATGCTCAAACACAAAGGCGCGAAGATACAGATACTCGACGTACCAGGCCTTATAGGTGGAGCGGCAGACGGAAGAGGAGGCGGAACACAGGTACTATCGGTAGTAAGAAACGCAGAATTCGTCGTAATTTTACTGGATTCTGAGGAGATGAGGGAAGACGAGATCAAATCCGAATTATACAACGCAGGCATAAGGATTAACACAAAGCCTCCGAACATGAAAGTCGAGAAGAAAGGCAAAGGCGGCATCAACATCTCCACAACCGTCGACCTTGACATCGAAGAGGAAACTATCAAGCAGATCATGCACCAGAGAGGCTATAAAAACGCCGAAGTAATCATAAGAGAACAGATGGATCTCGACAGATTCATCGACGGTCTCATGGAGAACAGGAAGTATGTGCCGGCCATCACAACGGTCAACAAGTCCGACATGCTGTCAAGAGAAGAAAGAGAGGAGTACGAAAAAGAATACGAACTTCTGATGTCTGCGGAGACGGGTGAAGGCCTCGATAAACTGAAGGACAAGATCTTCGAAGGCCTCTCCCTAATGAGGATCTACATGAAGGAGAAAGGAGAGGATCCGGACAGGGAGGATCCGCTTATCATGACAGAAGGAGCGACTGTAGGCGATGCTCTTGACGAACTTCCAGGCGATATGAGGGACAGGTTCAAGGACGCGAAAGTGACTGGAGAGAGTTCCAAGTTCCCGGAGCAGAAGGTCGGAACCGACCACGAACTTGCGGACGAAGATGTGCTACAGCTGAACCTGAGACACGTATGAGAGGAAAAGTTCTCAGAAGGCCTTAAATTAGCTGAAAAACTCTTAGCTCTGGTCTCACCATCACAGTTTATAAAAATTCAGGCCCTGTTCTAGGTTGATGGCAGCTGATTTCATGGACGACACCGGGCATCAGATCTCGGTGGAGTTTGAAAGTGGAGGCCTTTCAACCAGGCTATTCACGTACATCAGACAGAAAGTAACGACAAGTAAGTAAACCTGCCGACCCCCATACTTTTCTACTCTTTATTTTCAGCCTGAACCCGCATCCTCAACTTGCCGGATAAACCTCTCCGCCTCATCGCCAAGATCATCACGACCTATCACCAGCACAACAAGATCCTCGTCTTCAAGGCCTTCTCTTTCTTCCTGAGTCAGGTAACGGGCCAGAACATTCGAGTTCCTGGCCTTGCATATCCTGATCTCCATGTTAGGCCTCTCCTCTGAACCGAACTCCAGTTTTACAACGTCTCTCCTCGCCTTCAAGTGGTGTTTGATAGCCCTTGCTGCCCGTGAATCAAAACTAGGGAACTCGTGGACAGTCCATACATGATCGTCCGGATGCGTCCTCTGTATCTCCACCTCGTAGAACTCACATCTGTCACCGTACTCGCCGAGACAGAACTCCGTCGCCAGTTCGGATAGCTCTTCAAGGCCTCCGGTGTACACGGTGTAGAAAGCACTCTTCTTCGAGGACTGGTTCATAGAAAGTAATTGGGATATGAGAAAGTAAAAAGATATATGCGCCTGGTTTACTCTTCCACGAGTTCGGCGTTGACTACTCCATCCTGTCCAGGCCTTGAAGTGACTCTCGCCTTACCTTCTGAGGTCTGGATGATCGTTCCCTTCGTCAAAAGTGATCTTCTGACATAGTTGGGATTCGCAGGATTCTCCTCAACTGATTCGATCTCTGCGTTCTTTACATCTCCATTTACTGAAACGTTAACAGTCTCTGCTCTCTTTACAACTGTTTTCTGATTCCCGCCCCGGATTCTCCTCTTGATACGTTTGTCTTCACCGACGCTCGGCTCAGAGAACTCGTTACCTTTGTCATGCTTCCTGGACTTCCTGTAACTGCGGGTTTTACCTCCTGTCTTCTTAGTCTGCGAACGATCTTGCCAAACAGCCATACAACTCAAGGCGCGACTAAATTTTATAAAAAGAACATTCTCCCAGGCAGCAGAAACCCGGTCAAAACACCCCTGCTCAGAGGCCTCGGGTAGGTTTATATAACTTGTCAAGAAGTTCTCGTTTACAGGTGCCTAATTTCAATGTCTGACAACCACAGTAACAGGAGGCCTTTTGACGTACTCGATGATTCAAAGCAGGGAAACGTTCTAGTAAAGCTGAAGGGATACTCAGGAAAAGATACTACAGTATCCGGAGAGCTACAGGCGTTCGACAAACACCTTAACATCTGGCTGGACGATGCTTCAGTCAAGACTGAGGATGGACAGACCGACTACGGAAAGCTATTCGTCCGTGGAGACAACGTCCTCTTCGTCTCACCAGAATAAACTTATCAGGTGAAACTTTCATGGGAATGAACAAAGGAAAACGAAACAAGAAGACGCACGGCAAATGCCGCAGATGCGGAGAAAAGGCCTACCATCTACAGAAAGGCCAGTGCGCACACTGCGGATTCGGCAAGACCAAGAAGCGCAACGACTTCAACAAGGTAAAACCCCGCAAAGAATAGAGAAGGAAAATGGAATTCTCCGTCATAATTCTCAGTACAGCAGGAGACTTCATGGTAGAAGACTCCACACAGGTAGAAAGAACTGACAACGGAGTCAAGGCCTCACAGCCATACATCATCAACGAAGACGAACAGGCACAGGAGATCCAAGCCGAAAAAGTCTTCATCCCGTACGAAGCGATCGAGAACGTGCAGTACGGTGAATTCGAGCACGAAACAACAGAATAAGGGCTCGTAGCTCAGTCTGGCAGAGCACCGGCCTTTTACCTAAGCTGGAGCCCTCCAGCTTCTGGGTCATTACGGTTCCATTTCCGCGTCCGCGGAAATCCGCTTGACGGTCTTAGGACGATAGCCGGTAGTCGCGGGTTCAAATCCCGTCGAGCCCATCCACGCCTCACAGCCCTTAAAAACTTTCATGAGGCCTAAAAAATTACCCAGGACCGGTAGCTTAGCCAGGTTAGAGCGCCACGCTGATAACCTCATCTTTCCCACCGGAAAGATGCTCTGATCCGACTTTTCCGTCGGAAAAGTCAGAGACGTGGAGATCCCCAGTTCAAATCTGGGCCGGTCCACTCCTCACCTGTTTCTACATGGCTTCTCTTTCAGGCGTAGTAAGGCCTTTTTCCGGTGTCTTCTGAGATTAGTGAGGGTGTTGCTGAGTTCAGGAGTTTTTCTGTTATCTCTGGCAAGGCCTTCTCTTTCGTACTGGCTGTCTGCTTTCTGGTACTGTCTTTCAAGGGTTGCCAGTTTTCTATGGTCTTCTGTTCTGAGTTTCTGTCTCATCTGTTTTGCTTCTTCGAGGCTGTAGTTTACTTTTTCGTTGGAGTAGATGATGTTCTGGTCTTTCCACCAGCTGTGTATGTCTTTTTCGCTGTTTCCTTTCTGGTTTTCTGCCTGTAGAAGTAGTTTGTTGTCGGCTTCAGGGTTTTCGAAGTTCCAGCGGCAGACAGTTACGTCTTCGAAGTCTATGTTCAGTTCGTAGAGGCCTTCGGAGACGTTTCTTTCCTCTATGTACCTGTTTACAAGTTTTTCTGCTGATTTCTGTCTTCCTTTCCTGTAGTTTTCTTTTTCCTTCTTCATTGAGTCGTAGATCTCGGTTAGTTCTCCTATATCCAGGCCTTCCTCTGGCCTGGCGTTTTCTGCGACCATGTAGGTTTCCGCGGTCGTGTACTCTACTGATTTCTCTTTCCGGTAGTTTCCTTTGAAATTCAGTTTGTCCCCGAACTTGTTTCTGGAGGCTGTTTTAACTCCGGGTTCTAACATGTCTCTCTGTAGAAGAGTGAGGTCGCTTGTTCCTGCTTCAAGGATCTGGTCTATGAATCCTTTCTCTGTAACGCTTTTGAAAGATTCCAGGACTGCCAGGTAATACTTCTCTCAGGAACTATTAAACTGTTGCAGCAGGGCACAGTTGAGGGGTCGAACTCCGTTTCCAGTAAAGCCATACCCTTTATAAGGTCCTTGACGTGTTTCGATCCGAAAGGGTTTTGTATTAAACTTCTTTTGTTTAATGTTGTGTAATATGGAAGGGAAGCCAGCAGAGGAAATGGATTTCTCTTTGAGAAGTTTTGCTATTTACGCTGTTATCGGTATAGGCCTGATAGGCGTTATCGTTGTTCCGGGCCTTTTCTCGAACGTGTATTTGAGGGCTTTGAATACTGTCTGTCTTGTAGCGCTGGGAGGCCTTGTAGGGCGTACTCTTCTGGGCGTGTTTTTCTCTTTCAAGGAGGTTGAGAAGCCCGGGGTTCCTGATGAGCTACCTTCTGTCAGTATTCTTGTTCCGGCGTACAATGAGGAGGGTGTTCTTGGTGGGACTATCGAGTCATGTGCCGACCTGGATTACCCTGCGGATAAGTACGAGGTCATTGTCTGTTACGAGGATGACTGTACGGACAGGACTGGTGAGATTGCTGAAGAAGCTGCTGAGAAATATGACTTTGTTAAAGCACTGGAAAGGACTGAGGAAGGCGGTGGAAAGGCCCGTGCTGTAAATTATGCTCTTGAACGAGCTGATAATGATGTTATAGCTTTGATAGATGCTGACCACCAGTACAAGCGTGACGCGTTGAAGAAGGCGGTAAGATGGTTCCAGAAGGATGATGTCTGGTGTGTTAAGGGCCGTTGTTACGGCAGGAATCCTGATAGTTCTCTTATTACGCTTCACGCTACTCTTGAACGTCATATCACGGAGCGGATCGATATACCGGCTCGTTACGTGATGGGTGGTTACACGTTCTTCGGTGGAGGCCAGGCCTTCTTCAGGAGAGAGGTCTTTGAGGAGATAGGGCCTTTCTCCGAGAGCACACTGGTTGAAGATATCGATATGTCGACCGAGATCCAGAGGAGAGGTAAGGAGATCGCGATCGACATGGATGTCGTCAGTTTCGAGGAGAATCCTGGTGACCTGAATGCCTGGTGGCGTCAGAGAAGGCGCTGGAGCCGGGGCTGGATGCAGGTCGCAGAGAAACATCTGAAAGGTTTTTCCTCGGACAACAAGCTTCCATTGAGGAAGAGAATTGACGGCACCTTCACATTAAGCTATGCGATAATTCCGGCGTTCCTGGTTACTCTGCTACCGCTCACTGCACTTACGCTACTGGGATACGATACCAGAACGTTCATACCATACTCGAAGTACCTGTGGACGTTCATTGCCTTTGTACCTGTCACTCTGTCCGCCATAATGTTTGGCATGGATGTGGGAAAGTACAGGCATCAGCTCAGGGAGTACCTGGCTTCGATAACACTCTGGTTCTACCTGTTCTTCCAGGCGGTAGTCCACATATCGGCCTTCATAGATGAATTCATCCTGGATAAGAAGAACGTCTTCGTAACAACCACCAGAGCAAGCTGAAAGGCCTTGAAAGCCAGAGAATCCTGACCGGTCATTTGTTCACAACGGCACAGGGATCAGGATATTTAAACCCGGAACAGAAAAATTATGTTATGGAGATGAGCACCGCATTCTACGAGGTGAAGATTTGAGATGTCGAGTAAGGAAGAGAAGCTTAACGAGCCTCTTGACGATCTTGGTGATGTTC
>JBDGSM010000066.1:0-3319 GCA_042217545.1 Candidatus Nanohalobium sp.
GTATACGTCCATGGCGTTTTCCGGTTTAATACCAAGGTATTTTGAGAAATCTTGCCGTAGTTCTGCTTTGGTCATATGCTGTTCTCCTTTCCATCCTCCAGCCACAAGGACAAAGCCGTCTTCACCTAGATCAACAGTCTCGTCTCTCTCATCGAGGAAACGGCAGAAATCATGAGCAAGTGTGGTAGCTCCCATCAGGATACCACGGCCTTCCTGATCTTTGATATCTTCCATAAGCTTCTCGAAGTCAGGGACCATCTCCTGATCCTCTATCTCAAGATAGTATTCGGATTTATCGCTCTTTAACCATAGAATCTTACGGAAAATCCCTCTCCTGCTCATATCGGTAGGCAACTTCTCAAGCTCTTCCTCGGATAGCGCCAGCACAGCAGAATAATCGACATCGCCGATAAGCTCATCTCCATATCGAGCCATCTTCTTCTTCTCCCATTCGATACCTTTTTCACTTCTCGCAGCGAAGCTCTTTGAGTCAGAAGTTGTTCCGCTGCTGTAAAAGGCCTTTTCAGGATCAGTTTCTATAACTGGGAGGTCTTCTGGATGGGTCTTGAACTCTCTCATATCTATCGTAGGAAGTTTTCTGACATCTTCCCAAGACTCTACTTCGCCTTCGAAATCAGAGTGCTCAAGCTTTCTCTGATAGAGTTCGTTTTCCTTCCAGGTTTCCAGGGCTTCGTTCAGTGCATCGAAGAAAAGCTGTTCATCATAATCCATCGGGTCATGATCTACAAGCTGCTTGACATCTGACATAATAGATACGTTAGGCCTTACTGGTTTATTCTTTTCCCTACGTCAACCATTTCCAGCCTGTTAAGGCCTTAAATCTTTGTCGAGCGGCCCATATGCTTGATTCTGGTGTCTTTACCGTATTCGCTGCCAGTCTTTTTCATGACATCATCTGTCAGTATTACACCGGGATAGCTCTGATTTAACGGGTCAACGACCACGAGAAGGCCTTCATCGCCTTCTTCGACAGGTTCGACCACCCCTTTCTCTCTGAATTTCTCGAGGTCTGCGATATATGTATAGGCCTGTGACGGCACTCTTTTGGCATCAGGATCTTCATCTCCTGGTTTTGGCCCAGTGAAGAAAGTGAACTCTGTTGCACTGTAGAAGTCAAGCTGGTGGTTTTCTTTGATGTTGAAAAGGTCCGCTATCTGTGTCCTGAGCTCTTCTCTGGTCTTTCCAGAGTCTCCTTTCCAGCCTCCGCCAGTGATGATTATACCGTCTTCACCAAGGTCTATTTCCTCGTCTCTCTCCTCTAGGAACTCACAGAAACTTGCCATCCCCGAAGTGGAGGCCTTTATAACGCCTTTTCCATCATGTTCCTGGAGGTATTCGAGTAGGCCTTCGTGATCTGGTTCTATATTCTGTTCTTCGTCTACCTCTACAAAGTAGGAAGTATTGAACTGATCCATCAGCCACAGAATATACCTGAAAAGCGCTCTTCTGCTCAGGTCAGTAGGTAGTTTCTCGAGGTCTTTCTCCGAGACGCTGAGGGCTGCAGAATAGTCTACGTCCCCTATTATCTGTTTTGCGAATCTTTCCAGGTTCTCTTTGTGTATCTCTAGTGTTTCATCTGTTCTGGGTGCAAAGCTCTTCGTCCCCGAAGTTGTTCCGCTGCTGTAAAGTGCTTTCTGCTCGTCCTGTTCTTCTATCGCCAGGTCTTCTGGATGATTCTTGAACTCCTTCATGCCGATAGTTGGGAGTTTCTTGACATCTTCCCACGACTCTACTTCTCCTTCAAAATCCGAGTGCTCAAGCTTTCTGCGGTAAAGTTCATTTTGCTTCCAGACCTCCAGAGACTCGTTTAAGGCCTCGAAGAACACCTGTTTATCGTAGTTTTCGAAAAGCTTGGAGTCCCGGAGACCGTCCACAGCTGACATACTTGAAAAAATGCTCAGGACTCTTTTATTCTTTCTTGACGACGAACCCGGTCAAGGTCTGACTCATGAAAGTACACATTCCAAGGCCTCCATCACCGATCTCTCCCTCGCCGTAGAATCCGATCATGTTCTCGCCGATCTGGTCTGCTACGCCTCTGATCTCTTCGTCTCTTTCATCCTCATCAAGTATCATATGACGGTTAGCGCAGTCTGCAATTAATCCAAAAAGCACATCCTCAGGGTTAATATCTGAGAAGGCCTCTCTACCGGCGTTGATAACTGATTGCTTATCTGTCTCAAGCACATCTACAGTCTGGCCTTCTTGAACCTTATCCATAAGTTTGATACCTCCTTTTTTGACCTCTAAAGGAGCGATGATTCTGTATTTACCCGGCTGGATCTGCTGGGCGATCGAAGATTCCAGTGAATAGTGCAAAATTTCATCGAACATGTTTGGATTCTTCCTCATAAGTTTGAGATACAGGTAGTAAAGGCCTACACTTAATTTTTCACTCAACTTCGTATCGTAAATTTGATCAAGTTCATCAACATCAACATCTATAGCGTCTGCATAGAACTCGGCAGCAGGCTCTCCGCTAATCTCCTTGACCATCCTTCCGTCTGCATCTGTAACGACACCTGTTTTGACACTATCCTGGAATCCATGACCCATCCCCGTTTCAATCACATTCTCAGTCTTTATAAACGCCATAACAGCATTATCCTTAAATATTTCCCCATTTTTTATCTGGTAATTCTCCTTGAGATTATGAGCATCTCCCGTAGAACCTCCAGTAATTTTGATATCTTTTTCAAGTTGTTTTTCAAGGCCTTTCAGGAATTTAAACTCCCTACCGTCTTTTTCGATAGTAAACCCGGGCACAAGAGTAAACAACATGTTGTTCAAATCAGAGTCGAACTCATCTTCAATCCCCTCCACCGCTTTTTTAGCTGCATCTTCAGCTCCCTCTGAAACCGGGGTAGAGCTAACGGAAGCAAATGAAACCTCTTCTGATTTTACAAGCATCAAAACGGCAGAGCCATCTTCAGAACCTTCAGAAGATATCTCGGCGACCGTAGTCCCGCCAATCCATTCGGATCCTATCTCCTGATCGACCCCTTCAACCAACGACTTGAAATCAAAACGTGTAGAAGTGAACAGGATACCAAAATCTTCATCCTCTATGCCTCCATCTTCCCTAGCATCTTTGACTAACTGTTTTCCATCATTAATAGACCCATTCTCAGGACTTACAGTTGAAACTCCTACATCAGTACCCATAAAGAATTATTTCAATCACCCCAATAAAAAATCATCGCACCCTCTATGGAAACATAAAAACCTAGACCCACAACCGAAGATATGGGAGAGTGTTCGAAATGCGGCAAGAAAGCAATGACCTTCACCTGCCGTT
>JBDGSM010000067.1:0-22787 GCA_042217545.1 Candidatus Nanohalobium sp.
TGCGGCGGCCGGGATTTGAACCCGGGTCTTCGGCTCGAAAGGCCGAGATGATTGGCCAGACTACACTACTGCCGCATATGCGTGTGTACTTGAAGTCGAAGTTAACACTTTTAAGGCAACCGAAACCAACAAATTTCTCACCTGAGAAGGCCTTAACTATGACAGACGACTGTGTATTCTGCAAGATTATAGACGGCAAGATTCCATCCCACAAGGTCTACGAGGACGAAAACATGATTGCCATACTGGACGCAAACCCGGTTTCCAGAGGCCATACGCTGGTGATCCCTAAGAAGCATGTAGAGACCATTCACGAAGCCGAAGGAATGAACTACCTGCATGACGGTCTTGTCAAGGTGTCGAACGCTTTGCAGGATGCTTTCGAACCGGAAGGTATCAACATCGCACAGAACAATGGAAAAGCTGCGGGCCAGGAAGTCTTCCATCTCCACTTCCACGTAACGCCTATTTACAACGGAACAGAGCTGGATATCACATACAACCGCAGCGATCTTGAGGACGGTGAAGAGGTAGCAGAGGAGATAAAACAAAATTTCGGGGCCTGAAAAGGCCTTAAAACATGTCTTTTTCTACATAGGTTTCTCTAAACTCCGGGATAAAAATTTAGCCCCACCTAAATATTTTACAGTAGTAAGGCTCTTAAACGCAGGGGCATTATTGAAGAGGTATGGCGGCCTTGGAGGCCTTGATTCTGGTGTTTGTGGCAGGTCTGATAACAGATTTAGCTACAGGACTGGGGGCTCTTCCATTCTTCATTTGGGAGGAGGTCAGTGATCGCTGGATCGTAGGCCTCTGGGGGATTGCAGGAGGTATAATGCTTTCTGCTTCGGTCTTCGGTCTTATCTGGAAAGGATATCTTTATGCCATGGCAAAAGCAGGTTTCGTCACGGCTTTCTGGAAGTTGGGCCTGGGCCTGTTACTCGGAGCGGTTCTTGTGGAGTTAGCGGACAAGGTTATAGACCAGTACGATCATGAGCCGGAGGATATGGCAGAGGCGAATTTCAAGAAGCTTCTGTTGATTCTCGGCGTTTTAACTGTTCACAGCTTCCCTGAAGGAGTGGCTATAGGAGTTTCCTTTGCAAATCTCGGCATTACATCTGCATCGTTCGCTTCGGTGAATATTCTGGGATTCGTGGTTCCGCTCCTGGCAGTTTTCATGACTCTGGCAATCTCGATCCAGAACATTCCGGAAGGCTTGGCAGTTTCGATCCCGCTGAAGACATATGACTACAGCAAATGGGACATGGTGAAGTACTCAATCTTCTCAAGTGTTCCACAGCCTATCGGAGCCGTGCTCGCGTACTACTTCGTCACGATCGCCCAGCAGATACTTGTCATAGGATTCGGATTCGCAGCCGGAGCGATGATCTTCCTCGTCTACGATGACCTCGTACCGGAAGGCCTTGAACAGGGTGAGGACCTTCCAGCAAACGGGAAGAAACAGATGGCTGCAGGCCTCGTAACAGGATTCCTGGTGATGATCCCGCTCGTCTTCCTGATATGACCGGGCAATTTTTTTACTTTCTCGACAATTCCTACCTATGACCACAGAACTCGCTGGAAACCTCATGCTCAGAGATAGAAAGATACTCCTGCTCTACAGGGAAGACGAACAGCACTGGGAGGTGCCCGGTGGGAAGGTGGAGGAAAACGAATCGCCTACAGAAGCAGCGGTCAGGGAAGCCGAAGAAGAGATAGGTGTAAAGGCCTCTCTCGAAAAACCATTCTACAGCGGGGAGTTCCAGCACAACGACGAAATCTTTCTATGGCACTGCTACAGGGCCTCGATAGAGGGAGAACCCGAGATAAAAGAGGATAGGTTCGAGAAGCTGGAGTGGTTCGAGGCCTCGGAGCTGGATGATCTTGAACTGGCGCCGAACATTCAGATGATCCTTCCCGCGTTGAGAAAACTCTAGTCCTGTAGCTCAGGTTCGAGAAGCGTCGCTATCACTTCTTCCTCGCTGCCTGAAGGCCCGGTGATCTCAAGCACGTCGTCCGCGACTTCTACAGTGGCTTCTCCTGAGTCGTACAGGGCTTCTCCGCTGCCGTTCCTGTCTCTATATCCTCTCCTGTTCAGGACTGGCTTGATGGAGCTGTAGAGCTCTTCCTCAGAAAGTTCTTCAGGGTAGGTAAGCTCTTTCACATCAAGAAGTTTGCGCTAAAACTTTATTGGCTCTTCGAAATCAGTAAGAGAAAGGATATGGATAGTAGAGAGGGTTCCCGAGAACCCTCAAGCACTGCCAACATGACCGAAAATCCTCTGGAGATTTTCTGGAAACTCAGAAACTCTGGAAGAGTTTCGAGTGCTGCGGCAGTTGAAGGCCTCTAAGTAAGCTTGTGTTCTCCGACTTCCTGAATGGTGTCTACGTGTGTCAGGAAGATTGTTCTGCAGCAGTATTTCTCGACATCCAGATCGTCAAGGACTTCTCCTTTGTCCTCTCCATCCTGGACTCTCTCCTGATATTCCTCCCATTTGTCGCCGATAACCTTGCCGCAGGTCATACATCTGACCGGAAATTGCATTTTCTTTGATACACCCTGTGAAAGTGCAGAAAATCCTATCTGTAGGATTTCTGCTGTTTGTGCCGTGCTCCTTTCGAAGACTGGCTTGGTTTTCTGGTCTCTGTCCTTCTCGGATCTTCGACCATCATGTTTCTGTCGTAATCCCTGAACTCTCTTTCAAGATCATCGCTTCCCGTGTGCTCTACAAGGCCTCTGGCAATAGCCATACGGATGGCTTCTGCCTGTCCCTGGATTCCGCCACCGTGGGACTCGACCTTGATGTTAAGGCCTTCGTAGACCTCTTCGCCGGCGATGATAAGAGGTTCCTTGACTCTCTCCTGGATCATATCTCTCTGAACGTGGAGAGGCCTGGAGTTGATTCTCAGCGTGCCTTCGCCCTCTGTGATCGTGGCTCGAGCCTTCGCTGTCTTCCTCTTTCCGTTAGTGTGTGTCGCTTCTGTCATTCGAAAACACCTCGGCTGTTTTCTGCAAAGTCACTTTCTTCGAAAGTCACTGTTCTCCACCTCTTGGAGTCCAGCCGATATGCTTGGATACGTCGCCAAGTTTTACATAGTTCCTGTTCTTCAGCTCGTCGCCTTCCTTCACATCGACTTCCTCGGGCTCGAACTCATCCGGAACACCTAGGTAAGTCCTGACACGTGAATGCATCTCACGTCCGCGCTTCTCACTGTCAGGAAGCATACCTCTAACAGTACGCTTCAGGATCTTGTCAGGCCTCTTCGGATAGTAAGGACCGAAATCCTTCCTTCCCCTGTCGTACTTCGTCTTGTATTGATCTTTGATCTCGGCCTCATCACCGGAGATAACCGCCTTCTCCGAGTTAACAACTCTCACTTCCTCGCCGTCCTTAACGGAACGGGCGATGCTGGAAGCCAGACGTCCGAGAACCTTGTTCTCTGCGTTGATAACCTTTGTCATTCGAAATTCACCTGAATTTCTGTATCATGAGAAAATCTACGATTTTCGATCATTTTACAATTCTCACCTCGGAACCTTCAGGATTCTCCTCGACCAGATCGCGGATAAACATGAACTCTCCGTCTTCCTCGATCGATTCACGAGCTCCTGTGGAGGTCTTGAAAGCTGCAACGTCCAGTTCCTTTGTCAAACGACCGGAACCGAGAACCTTGCCCGGGATAACGACTGTCTCGCCGTCTTCCGCAACTCTCTCAAGATCGGAGAGGTTTACTTCAGGCCTCTGTCTATTAACTTTACCTAGATTTTCAGCCACTTCATTCCAAATAGGAGCGTCCTGCTCCTTAAGGAATTCGATTGTCTCCCTGAGCACAGGGTTGCTTGGGTCTGCTTTAGCGTCCATAATTAGATAACACCTCGCGGCGCCCTCTCACAGAGGAGAGGCGTTCAAGCAGGCATCAAGGCCTGCGGGCCACTTAAAGGCTGTAACTACATGAGAGGTAGAAAATTTTTTAAATCAGGAGTGGATCTAGTTCCCGTACTCGTTTTCCTCGATAAGCTCGTCGATCCTCGCCGCCATGATGAAATCGTTCTCGTGAAGCCCGTCGATCTTGTGGGTGTACAGCTTCACGGTAACTCTGCCCCATGTGAAGTCGTTGAAGATCGGGTGATGTCCCTGCTCCTCCGCGATCTCCCCCACATCGTTCACGAAATCCAGTGCGCTCTGGAAGTCAGGGAACTCGAACTTCCTCTTGATATGGTGGTTGTCCTCCTGCGTCCATTCCTCCCTGAGATCCTTCATGTGCCCGTGGATCTCGGTTGCCTTCAAAGTATCCGCGTCACCGCTGCATGCGGTGCATACCTTCGAGGAGAGCTCACTCACGGTGAGGCCTCTAGATCTTTTTCATGAACTTTTCCTTGTTTTCCTCGAGGTGAGGCACAAGCTTTCTTTCCTTGATCTCCTCCTTCGAAACCCATTCTCCTCTCTGGGGATCGCCCTTCAGCTCGACCAGGTAAGGATTCCAGTTATTACCTGAGCCGAGAGTCAACTGGAGCTTTCTCTTGTAACGGGTTACCTCGCAGTCGCACTGGGAGAACTTTTCAGAAGCACGAAGAGCAGCTTCAGCAGAAATCTCACCTTTCTCAGGCCTTACGCTGGGTACGTCCCAGGCCTCTTCCTCCTCGTTCCTGAACATAAGGATTTTCTTGTTACGCACTATAAGTCCTGCAGAGATGCTCGAAACACTCATATAGTATAATTGACTCCGCTCGTTTAAAAAGAGGGAGATGTTAGAGGCCTCCAGAGTAACAGCTTTCACAGATTTCGGGTTCTCTGCCCACCTGGTTGAAAGGTACGCAGATCCTGTTCCCGCAGCCTCTGCAGAGCTGTATGACGTAACCAATGTTCGCATCCGTACTCTGCGGAAACCCGTTGAAAGGCCTCAGTGTTCTCATCCTCTTCGTGGCCATTCTAGTTCTTCACCTCCGAGCCACACCTCACGCATACAGAGGCCTTTGACGTGATTTTGAAACCGCAGTTCTGACAGAAACTGATTCCCCTCCCATCTCCTTTCATAGCAACTACGAATTTGAAGCCCTCCTTTTAACCGTTTTCAGGGCCTGTTCCGGTACTTCCGCTACGTCCGGTTTTTCTGTAAACCGGTATATTCAAGAGCAGCTCTCACCCAGAGTTTATACATGCCTGGAATAGAACTGGAAAAGGTGAAGATCGACAAGCACGCGATCCCCTGGTTTGACCACAACCTGGATCGTGATAACATAATCCTTCGGAGCGATGGAAGAACGGAAGGCCTCAGAGAAACCTTTACGGTCATCAAGCTCTTCTACCTGGAGGAAAGAGAAATGCTCAAAGCCATCATGGAGGTCTTCAAAGACGAGAAGGAGAACGAGAGAAAGACATGGCTTATACCCAAGTCGCAGATACTTTCTATGACCCGAGGAGGAGAAGTCCCCAGCACAGCAGAAGACGAATAAGGCCTCTAACTGCCCGCAAACTTCACAAAAATCATGCCATCTTTCTTCAACTCGTAATCAACCCCTGTTTCCAGATCATTGTAGTTGAAAGGCCTTTTAACCGGTTGCAGGGTCTTTTCCGGAAGTTCCGTTTCTGTGTATGGAAAGCTTAATAGCCTGCGGTTAGAAATGTATACTAAAAATGTTTGTGATGTTGATGTTTGCGGTGCTGGCGGTGAGTGGCTGTGTAGCTGTAGAGGGAGGTTCTGACCCTGCTGAGACGGACGTGGCCGAGATCCGGGTGGAGAGGCCTCTCCGTCTTCAGGCGAGGAAGAAAATGTTACGGTCGTCACCTATACCTCTTCGGGTTTCTCCCCTGGTACTGTGAACGTTGAGGTGGGGGATACTGTCGTGTGGAGGTCTGAGACCTCGACTCCGATGTGGGTCGCTTCTGATCGTCATCCGGTCCACTCGAAGTATTCGGGTTCTTCGCTGAGCGAGCACTGTGGCCAGGGAGGAGGTTCCTCGTTCTATCAGTGTTCCTCTGGCGAGACGTACAGGTTCACTTTCGAAAAAGACGGTACCTGGGGTTATCACAACCATGAATACGCCTCCCATACTGGAAAGGTGGTCGTTGAGTGAATCTCAGGGAGATGGATCCCGTGCTGTCCTGGGGTATAACAGTGACTCTTGCATATCTGTTTACGCCGTATGTAGGCCTGATGCCGGTGAAAGGAGTTCCTCTGAACTTTCAGATACTTCTCATGTGGACTTTGCTGATGATACCTCCTGTCTATCACTCGTACAGAGAGGCTCAAGGTCCTCTGGGCTGGAAGACGCTGAATACGGGCTGGAGCATCCTTATCGTTTTCGGTGTAGTCGGAAACTTCGCGGGGGGAGCTGTTTGCGACAGATCCGCAGATACTCACTTACTCGTACTATCATAAATGGCTGCTCGTTCCTGGCCTCGCTTTCGTCTACACTGCTTACAGGATGAACGATGAATCCAGAAAGATATACGGGGCTGCGGCCGTCCTCAACATCGCAGCAGCTCTGGCTCTGTTCGTTGCTCCAGGATTACAGGTCTACACGTTCCAGACTGCGGCACTGATCCAGGGTTTGCCGATGATCGCCGACTGGTATGTGCGGGGCTAAGGGAGGGGAACCGTTTCCTTGATTAACCTGGCCGCTCATCAAAGAAGTATGGTTGAGAGGAAAGAACGTGTAGAGCTGGATAAGGCTGTCGTTGAGAAACACTCGATACCTTGTACGATCACAATCAGGACAGAGGTGATATCGTTCTGGAAAGCTCCGGTAAGGTGGAAGGCCTGAGGGAGACTTTCAGCGTGATTGAACTGGCTTACAACAGGGAAAATGAGATGCTTAGGGCTGTACTTGATGTTCTCGAGGAGGATGGCGACTCCGAGAGGACTGTATGGCTGATACCCCGTTCCCAGATCAAGTTCATGAGCAGGGAACATGATGGAGGGGGGTAACTTAGAGGTGACCTCTCAAGCAGGTTTTTGAGGCCTTTCTCCAGGTAAATTTTTAACCAAGGCAACTGATTTAGTATGTATGGCACACAAACTGTTGTCAATAGATGACTCTGGTTTCGAGAGGAAAGTACTGAGGAACGCATTGGAAGAGGATTACGAGTTCCTGGAGGCTGAGAACGCTGAGGAAGGCCTTGAAAAATTTGAGGAGGAAAGGCCTGACCTTGTATTGCTGGATATCAGGCTTCCGGACCGTGATGGTATAGATGTGCTGGAAGAACTGATGGATGAATACGATAATCCCAATGTAATTATGGTTTCAATTGTAAGGGAGGAAGAGACGAAGAACGAGGCTATGGATCTTGGTGCTGAGGCCTACGTGGAAAAACCTGTCGATGAAGACGATCTGCGTGAGACCGTCGAGGAAGTGCTGGAGTGATTTTCTGTGAAGGCTCTGGTAGTGGATGACTCCTCCTTTATGAGGAACATGATGAGTAATATCCTTGAGGACATGGATTTCGAGGAGATAGAGGAAGCGGACGATGGAAGTGTCGCTATCGAGAAGTTCGAGGAAGAGGATTTCGACCTCGTCACTCTGGATATAATAATGGATGATGTCGGAGGGATCGAGGCCCTGGAGGAGATCAAGGATATGGACGAGGATGCTGACGTGATCATGGTCTCCGCAGTAGGCCAGGATGATATGGTGGATGAAGCGAAGGATAAAGGCGCAGAAACATTCATCAACAAGCCTTTCGATGAAGAGGACGTCAAGGATACCGTAACCGAACTTATACTTGATCAGTGAGCCTGGGCCTTGTGGGAGGCCAGACCTCTCTTGGTGTCAAATGTATCTCCGCATTCATCGCATTCGAACGCCTCTTGGGAGTCATCTGAGGTCTCTTCATCGTTCTCATCCTCCTTGTCTTCATCTTCGTCCCTGGAGACTCTTTCACGGGCTTTCTGCTTGACCTCGTCCTCGGATACTTCTCCCGTGTCTTCTTCCTCTTCATCCTGTTCTTCGGACATCTCCTCGTTTATCTCCTTCATCTCAAGCGCCTCGCTGTCCTCCAGGCCGACGCTCAGATCCAGTATGATTATCATCCTGTCCTCAAGCACTCCCACAGCATCCACGTATTTCCTGTGGATTTCCTCCTCGACTATCTCGGGTGCATCCTTCACCTTCTCTGATGAAAGCTTCATAACCTCTTTGACATCGTCCGCAAGAAGGCCTGCTGTAGCTTCCTCAAGTTCTATTATGACTATGTAGTTGTTCTCCTCGTTCCGGAGGTCAAACTTTTTTTCGAGGTCTATCAGAGGTACCGCCTGACCTCTAACGTTGGTTATGCCCTCGATAAAGTCGGGGACGTTCGGAACAGAAGTAACATCCTTCTCCTCCGCTCTTATTATCTCTTTCACGTTGTTAACATCGACCGCATACTCCTCGCCGTTAAGCACGAAAACGAATACCTGTCTTTCGTCAGTCATGAAGGTAACCTCTCGACGGCTCTCCCAGGTTGTGCCGCCTATATCCACAAATAGTGAGCAGCGGTTAAAAAGCCTTCAGCCCTCCTTCTCAGGAAAGGTTTAAACATGAAGAACCAGAATCAGCAGATATAGGCTTTAAAATAACTGGAGAAGATGATGACAAGGATACTGATTGCACACCAGGAATCAGGTACAAGGGACACTGTTTCGAGAAAGATAAGAGGGCTTGAAGGATTTCAGATTGTTGAAAAAGTCAGGAAAGCTGAAGATTTCTTCGAGAAGGTTAACAAAGCAGATCCTGACGTCGTCGTTCTCGGCATGAAGTTCGAGAAGCTGTCAGGCCTTGACCTTCTGGAGAAGCTGAAGAGGACAGATCCGAGGCCCGTACTGGCATTGGCTTCAGACGATGTTGAGAGGGAGGAGGCTGTGAGAGCTCTCTCCTACGGAGCTGTTGATGTCCTGGAACCGGATTACAGGCCTGATGAGGTGAGGTCTCTGCTTGAGGTTTCGCTGAAGGCTGATGAAATTGTTTCTGGTCGGGAGGTGGTCTCTGGCTCTGCTGAGTGTTCAGGAGATGAAGCTGCGGTTTTCATCGGGAGTTCGACTGGAGGGCCTGGTACCCTGGAGTTCATACTGAAGAACTTCCCTGATCGGCTTGATGCTCCTCTGTTCGTTGCCCAGCACATGTCTGCGAGTTACACTGCCCTTTTCTCTGAGCGTATGGATAAGCTCTCCGAGTTCGAGGTGAAGGAGGCGGAGGATGGGGAAGAGGTCAGAGAAGGAATGGTGTACTTTGCTCCGGGAGACTGCGATATGAGGGTGGTAGAGGAAGACGATGAGAAGATGATCAAGCTATCTGAGCCTTCCGATACTACTTCTCCATCGATCGATGTGCTTTTCAGGTCGGCGGCCGAGGTCTATGGGGATAAGGCCCTGGGTGTGGTCCTCACTGGAATGGGGAAGGATGGAGCTATAGGTTCGAGGTTTATCCGATCTGAAGGAGGAAAAGTATTTGTCCAGAACCGGGCTACCAGTAAGATATATGGGATGCCAAAACACGTAGTAAATCAGGGGGATGCAGACAGGATACTTCCTCTTGAGAAGATCCCTGAGGAGATGGCGAGGTGTCTCTAGATGTCCGATATAAACGAAGAAATGCTTGATATGTTCGTGGATGAGGCCAACGAGAAGATAGACGATCTCAACGATGGGATGCTCGAGTTCGAGGAGAATAAGAGTCAGGATGCCATCGAGGAGATGTTCAGGGCCTCACATACTATCAAGAGCTCGTCAGCTTCTCTTGGGTTCGACCAGATATCGGAACTGGCGCACAGGATGGAGGACGTGTTCGGAAAGTTCAGGGACGATGAGATTGATGCCTCACCTGAGGTCTTCGACCTTCTGTACGCCTCGGTGGATGCTCTCGAGGAGATGGTGGATGAAGCAGAAGAAAAGAAAGAGCAGCCGGATAAAGACGTTTCTGAACTGATTGAAAACCTTGAAAACGCTAGGGACGGGAAGGAGATAGAGTTAGAACAGGAAGATGATACTGAAGAGGAGTTCGAGGAAGTCTCCGAGATAAAAGTTGATGTCGAGAGACTGGACAAGCTCATGAACCTGGTCGGGGAACTCCTGATCGTTGAAAAGAAGCTGAGAAGGCTGGGGGAAGATGAAGAAATGGACGAGTTCGGCTCCACACTCGATCAGCTCGAAAGGCTGGGTAAGGATATCCGACAGGAGGTATCTGAGGCAAGGATGATACCGGTCTCACAGGTGTTCGACAGGTTCCCCAGAACAGTCCGAGATCTCAGCAGGAGGACCGACAAGGAGATCGACTTCGAGATGGAGGGCGAAGACCTCAGGATGGACAGAACAATAATCGAGGAACTGGGCGAACCGATAATACATGCCATCCGGAATGCGGTAGATCACGGCATAGAACCCCCAGAAGAGAGGAAAGAAAAGGGAAAGCCTGAGGCCGGAAAGATCAAGCTCAAGGCGGAAAGAGAGGGAAGCGAAGCGATAATATCGGTCGAAGACGACGGCAGAGGAGTAGATACAGATAAAGTGGTTGAGAAAGCGAAGGAAGAAGGAGTCATCGATAGTGGCGAAGGCCTTTCTAGGAAGGAAAAGCTGATGCTCCTTTTTGATTCAGGTATGTCGACGAACGACGAAGTAACGGAGCTTTCTGGCCGAGGAGTGGGCCTCAGCGTGATGAAGAAGACTGCAGAGGACTTGAGAGGGTCATACGATATCGAGACTGAAGAAGGAGAAGGTACAAGAGTCGAGATGAGACTTCCGCTTTCTCTGGCGGTTGTCAGGTGTTTCCTTGTCAGGATAGGAGACTCCAGGTACGGTCTTCCTATCGACTCTATTCTGAGGGTTCTTGAAAGAGAGGAAACTGATGTGAAGAGGATAGAGGATAGAGAAGTATTTAAATATGAGGAATCGGAGATACCGTTGATCGATTTATCTCAGAAGCTTGATGAGGGTTCAAATTCCTCTGAGGAAGGGAGTATAGTCGTTGTGGAGAAGGGGAACACTAGAGCAGGCCTTCTGGTGGATGAGATAGAGGATGTACAGGATTTCGTGACAAAGGACCTTGATCTTCTTGATGTCGAGGGGGCGGCAGGTGTTTCGATGCTTTCCGACGGCAACCCGATGCTTATATTGGATTTCAATCAATTACTCGGTGAGGAAAATGGAAATTGATGATGAGCAGCTGGATAAGCTTCGTGAGATAGGTAATATAGGTGCCGGGAATGCTTCGAATGCACTTTCTCAGATGACTGATGAAAAGATAGATATCGGATTCCCGGACATAGATGCGATGAGGATAGAGGATATCCCTGAGAGGATAGGGAAGCGCTCGAAAATACACACTCTGATCCGTGTAGAGGTCAAGGTGGAAAGAGAAGGTGAAAAAGTATATCTTGGGACTCTGATGCTGATACTTGATATGGAATCTGCTCACGTCCTGGCTGAGCATCTTCTGGGTAAAGAGGTTGAAGGCGGCCAGCAGCTAACATCTCAGGAAGAATCCGCTTTGAAAGAAACAGGAAATATACTCACCGGCGCAACTCTTTCAGCAATGACAGAATGGGTCGATCTCAAGCTTCAGGAGGAGGTGCCGGACATCAAGACAGACATGCTGGGTGCAGTGATGGATGAGATACTTCTCAAGATGGCCAGAACTGAGGATGAGGCTCTGGTTTTCCAGACAGATTTCAGCTTCAGAGAAGAGCTGAACTCCTACTTTATTTTTCTGTTCAGCAAGAATGGTAGAGAGCTTATACTGCAGGAACTCTCTGTTTGAACGGAGTGAGGCATATGGGACGAAACAAGAATGTAAACATGGGAGAGTACAAGATAGGTACAGGAAAGGAAGTACTCACTGCCATGGGGCTCGGGAGTTGCGTCGCAACGTGTCTATATGATCCTGAAGATAAAAGGGCAGGCCTGGCGCACGTCATGCTCCCCGAAGAGGAAGAAGGAGATTCATCGAAGCACGCTGATATCCTGATAAATTCTTTGATCGACGATCTAAATGATAAGGGCTCGGATACTTCTGATCTGGAGGCCAGGATATATGGAGGAGCTTCAATGTTCGACAATTCCTTTGATATCGGTAAGAGGAACGTTGAATCGGTGGAGGAAATCCTTTCACGGAAAGGTATTCCGATAAGGGAAGAGGATACCGGGGGAGAAAAGGGAAGAGCTATCTGGTTCAACAGCGGAACAGGAAACGTAGTAGTTCGTAAGTCATTCGAGGGGAACAAGGAACACAGATAACGTGTTGGTTTTTAATACAGAGGACCCCAAATTGAAGATAGGAAGTTGTGCAACGCATCTGAAAAAACTGTTATGAGAAAGATGTCGCTTCCCGGACGTGTTCAATGCTATGCTACAAGACCTGAAGGCCTGGATAGATGACCAATCGTTTACTGTAAAAATCGGTATAGGTATGATAATACTCTCTGCGTTTATAGGAGTGTCAGCCTACAACGTCTACGATGCAACAAGCCAGATGAACAGGGAACAGATGAGAAACACTCTTTCCACACATGCCAAGTATGCCCAAGGCCTTTATGAGGCCAATGATTCTCAGGCCTTTCAGGATAAAGTGAAGGGGATAGGGGCTAAAGGCACGGAGTTAACTGTTCTGAACCTCAACGGCGAACCAGTTGATTCTGGTTCGGAACCAGGTTTTCTGGCAGAAAAGGGTTTCCAGGAGGCTCTAAATCAGGCGAAGACCGGTTCAGATGGTTCTCAGACCTTCAGTGTGAATACCGGGTCTGGGACTGTTCTGGGGGCTGTAAACGTTGATCCCGAGTCTGAAAGAGTGTTCGTGGCAACTGCGCCTGAATCAGCGGCTTATGCATCGATGAATGTCGTGAATACCAGTGTCATTCAGGCCATGGTGATCACAGGTATCGGTATAGTTCTTGTGCTGTTCGGGTTCTACTTCTACATGATGATACCGATGAACAGGCTCACTGAGAAGGCGGATACGGTAGCCGAGGGCAACGTCTCGGAGGTCGAGTTCGAAGCAGATAGAGACGATGAAATAGGAGATATCGAGAAGGCCTTCGCTGGTATACATCAGTTCATGCAGGATTTCTCGGCTCAGGCAGATGCTCTGGCGGAGCAGGACTTTGATTCTGAGGCCTTTGACCGTGAGGTGCCTGGTGAGCTTGGTGATACTCTTGATGATCTGAAGAAGGATCTTCAGCAACTGTTTGATGAGCTTGAGGAGGAGAAGAATAGGGCTCAGGAACGTACTGCGTCTCTTCAGGAGAAAGCTGCGGAGTTCAGCCAGGTCATGGAGGAAGCTCGCTCTGGGGATTTGACTGTCCGCGTTGAGCCTGAAAGTGAAAGTGAAGCGATGACTTCAGTAGGTAAATCTATCAATACCTTGCTTGACGAGGTTGAGAGCATCATTATGAGGATAAGAGGCTTCGCGGAGGAGGTCTCCTCTGCAAGTCAGCAGCTTGATGCTAGTTCTGAACAGGTTGAGGAATCCAGTGAGGAGATTAATGAGTCGATGGAGGAGATCAGTTCAGGTATGCAGCAGCAGACTGCCACTCTTTCAGAGGCTGAGGAGCAGATGCAGGAGCTTTCGGCTGCTGTTCAGCAGATAGCTTCGTCTGCCGAGTCCCTTGCCAATAAGTCACAGAGGATATCTGAGACCGGTGAGCAGGGACGTGAAGTTTCAAAGGAGGCTATGGAAGAGATGGATGAGATGGATGACAGGAGTGAGGAAGTCACTGAGAAGGTCAAGGAACTTGACGAACAGATGGAGCAGCTCGAGGAGATCGTCGAGATGGTATCCGAGATAGCTGAGGAAACGGATAACCTGGCGCTGAACGCTTCTGTGGAAGCTGCGAGGGCTGGTGAAGCAGGTGAAGGCTTCGCAGTCGTCGCGGATGAGGTCAAGAACCTGGCTGAAGAAGCTGCGGATTCGACTGAAGAGATGCAGCAGCTAATCAATGAAGTGCAGGAGTCAACTTCTGAGACTGTTGAAGAAGTTGAAGGTATGAGGCAGTCTGTAGAGGAAGGTAAGGAATCTATCGAGAACAGTCTTAGCGCTGTAGACGAGATCGCTGATCAGATCGAGGAAGCTAACGCCAGCGTACAGGAGGTGGATAGTGCGGTCGATCAACAGGCGGAATCCTCAGAGAAAGTGCTCGATGAAGTACAGGAGGTATCCAGTGTCAGTGAAGAGGCCTCAGAGGAGGCACAGGAGGTCGCGAGCTCGCTCAATGAACAGACAACAGCCATCAAGGAGATCTCTGAAAGCGCCGACACGATGTCGGATAAGGCCGTCAAACTCAACGAGATGCTGGAGGAATTAGAGGTAAGAGACAAGTAGAGGCGATATATGATGGAACCAGAACTTACGGACAGACAGAAAGATGAGCTAAGAGAATTAGGTAATGTTGGAGCCGGAAGAGCCTCCAGGTATCTTTCAGATCTCGTGGATCACCGTGTGGATATCAGCATACCTGAAGTTGAGGTGGTGAATCTTGAGGAAGAGGATGTCACAAGAAAGATGTTCCAGGAAGATCCTGATCAGAAAGTTACAGCCGTAGTGATACCGCTGAAAGACGTGGGAGGCCTTATAGTCTTCATCTTCGAGCAGGACGATTACCAGAACTTCCTGACACAGTGGAGAGGTAAGGATGGTGAAGAAGGCCCTCAGAAAAACTTTATGGAGGTCAGCAAGGAGGTAGGAGATTTCTACATAGAGGCACTTCAGAACCTCCTGGATATCGATCTAGAGACCGAGGAACCGAAACTTATGACTCTGGACATGAACGCACTTACCATTCACACTACCTCCGGCATAAACAGCAGCTGTGGGCCGGATCGTAACTGTGTGCTTGCGATAAACACGGATATGGAGATAGCTGACTTGAAGAGCGGTATAACGATGCTACTTGAGCATGATCAGGTCGAAAAGATCCTCGACTCCATGAAAGAGCAGCTGCAGGAATGAAACCGCTCCCAACAGTTCAAAGACGTCATCCCCTCCTCTTTCTTCCTTCTCAGGAAGAGATAGAACTAACACGCCCAAGCCAGGATTCGAACCTGGGACCACCACGTAACTGTACATGAAGGCCTTTTCCCGGGCCTTCCGCATATCCTTCCTCACCGTGAGGAAGGACGAGTTTAACAGCGTGGCGCTCTACCTACTGAGCTACTTGGGCTTAAAGCGTAAACAGTAGAGACAAGGCTATTTTTTTAAACCTGAAACCCTTCCGGGGTTACCTCAGGTGCTCCTGGTTACCTCCTGGTTCGGGACAGCATATATATCGGGAGTTACTAAAGGTAAGTATGACTGATGAGTGCATGTTCTGCGGCGAACCGATAGAGGACGAGCCTCATGTGTGCGTTAAGGAGGACTGCGTCCACAGGACCTGTCTTGGAGAGGGTGAGGTGGAGGCCGTTTAGAGGCCTCCGCTCTCCGTTTTTTTAGTCCAGGAATTCTTCGTTCTCGATTTTTTCCGGCAGGTAGGTGTTTGCTACGAATTCAAGGCTCTGGCTTGCGAGGGCCTGCTGCTCTACCCTGACTCCCAGGTCGAGCATTTTCTGGAACTGGTTCTGCCACTGTTCTGTCTGCATCCATTCGTAGTCTTTGACGTCGTGGATGCGTTTGAAGTCCTTGGTTGGGCCTCCGTTGTCCTCGGATTTTCCTTTGAGGTCTTCTGTGACGTGGTGGAGGTCGTATTCTTCGATGTCCTCCATTGTCATTCCGATGAGCTTTGCGTCCGGGATGGAAAGTCTGTCGGACTGGAATGCCAGGCTCATGGATCCGGATTTGAGGACGGAGTAGATGTAGTATCCCCATGGGTCGCCGTCGGTGAATACGTAGACCGGTAGGTCCAGTTCGTTGTGCATCATGTTGATGAGTCTTCTAGCTCCTCTTGCTGGCTGTCCTCCTGTTCCGATGATGATCGCGTCGTGTTCTTTGTGGAAATCTTCTTCGACCAGTCTGTTAACCATCGCGGAGGTCTCGACTACAAGTATGAAGTCCGCGTTGCATTCCACGAATTCGAAGTGGTCTACGATAGAGTTGATTGCCATGCCTGATGTACCCATGTTCATTCCGTCGATAACGTCTCCGGAGTCATCGATCTTGATGGGGCCGAACAGTCTTCCCTTTGGCTCTGCGAAAAGGTGCAGATCCTCTCTGATAGCTCCTGTCGCTGTCTCGATGTCGACTACTACGTTGTTGGACTCGTCCTGGTCCTCGAACGTGTTCTCGTCAAGGCCTGGAACGCTGTGCTTCAGCTGGTAGTAGATCTCTCTGATTGATGCGGTTCTTCCTCTCTGAACAAGCTCCTTGGTCTTGGAAGCAACCATCAGAGTCTGCATAAACTTCCTGGCATGTGAAATGTTGAGGAACTTCCTTGTGGAGTAGTTATCTCCGAGCGCCAGCCTTCCCTTGTCCTCATCGTATTCCACGTTGGACTTGGAACGGACCTGGGTCTCGATAGTCAGATCTTTTTCTTCAGGGTCGTCTAACTGCTTCCTGATCTTCTTTCCTAAGTGTTTCAGTTTTTCTACAGTCTTTTCGTCATTTCCAAACTCTTTCTTCGGCATTCAAAGACCACCTCGGTGGTCTTTTGCAAAGAGCAAATCTCTGATTTGCGTCATGGCTTTCACCAAAGTTCGATCATGGTCCTGCCGCATTCGGCCTTGCGGCCTCAACGGCTCTTCCATTCTCTCTTTTGTTTTCTGTTTTTGTCATAGCATTTCTTACCTCGTTAAAGCTGCTCCGGGTTGTAATCGGCTTGAACAAGTTCCTGGATTTTGTCCACCATCTCTTCCTCGCTTCCTTCCTCCGCAAGCTGGGCGATCGCCGGACCCATCTCCTTCGCATAACTTGTAAGCTTACGTTTCTTCTTCTCCTGTATCTTTCTCCTTTCCTCACGCTTCAACTGCTTTCCAAGCTTCCTTCCAACTTCCTGGAGCGCAAGCTTCATCTCCTTCCGGATAGGATCGTAGTTCGCAACCGCTTCCTTACCCTCAGAGGTGAAAGGAACCCAGACAGATGCGATATGCACAAGGATGTAAAGCGGTCCCTGAGGCCTGTTACCTGTCTGCGAGATATTGTAACGGTTCCAGGAAACGTTCTCGATAGCCTTCGTTGTCACACATGCAGATTTCTTGTAAAGCAGCGGCACCTTGTTAGCAAATCGTAGCTCTTCAAAGGAGCCTTCGTCCTCGATGTCTCCTCCCCAGGCAAGGCCTACCTCTACCTGGAAAGGGTTGCCTTTGTATACTGTAGGCTTACGTGTCACAGAGAAGATGTGATCCGGGTTCAGCTCTTTCTGAAGGCCTTTCTCGACCAGGTCTTCCCCGATAGGCGAGAGGCAGTCCGTCGGCGGACTCTGTAGGTCCACTTCCTGTGCCGCGTTCAGCAAGGTCTCGATCTCATCCTTGGTCATCGTGTTAGGCCTTCTACCGTCGTCTATACCTGCTTCTTCACAGATGTTTTCTGCGGAGGTTTTTCCGACTCTTGTGAACTCGTTTTGCAGGAAGCTGCTTATTGTTCTGGAGTCCGTGTTATCCACCATCCTCATGAGGACTCCGAGTTCCACGCCGTGTGGATGTGGCTTGATCTCCTCCGGTTTCTCAGGCAGCTCCTTGGAGACTCTTGGGTATTCGATCTTGTTCCCGCTTGGTTCTCTCAGCACGATTCTTGCGTACGGGTTCATGATCGCTGTATGCTTCAGGTAGTTGCGCACGGAGTGATGGCCTTTCGTGTACTTCGCTTCAATATCCATCTCGATCGTGGTTCCGTGGTCGAAGTAGTAATCTTTCTGTCCCGGGAACTCGTCTCCTTCAGGATCAACGACTTCATCCTCAAGGATCTCCGGCTCGTTCTCCTCAGTATCGATACGTACTACGAACTTGTGGCATGGCTTTCCGTCCTGCTTGGACCAGACAGTTACCGGTTCACCGGTCGTGAGCTGGGCGTACATAGCGGACGCTGATATACCTATACCCTGCTGTCCACGGCTCTGCTGGAGCTTGTGGAACTTTGAACCGTAGAGAAGCTTTCCGAAAACCTTCGGAATCGTCTCCTTGTCAAGACCCATCGCGTTGTCCCTGATCTCGACACGGCACTTATCTTCGCCGATCTCGTCGATCAGGACCTGTATCTCCGGTAGAATCTCCTCTTCCTCGCATGCGTCCAGCGAGTTATCTACAGCTTCCTTGACAACAGTGATAATCGATTTCTGAGCGTTTTCAAAGCCGAGAAGATGCTTGTTCTTCTCGAAGAACTCTGCCACCGAAATCTCACGGTGATCTCCTCCTTCGGCCTCTACTGCCTGTTCGTCTATGCCATCTGCCATACTATGTTTAAACCTCTGATATTATCAAATACTCCGCAACTTTTAACTCTACTTTACGATCTTTGCCTGATTCTTCTCCAGGTAATTGTACGCAGTCGAATGCGAACTCCCGTTAAGCAACATCTTAACAGCTTGCTGCGCAACCTCAATGTTCTCCGCTCGACCTATCATCCCGATAGTCTTGCCGTACACACATATATCGATCTCGGTCATCTTCTCGATGTGCCTGCGAGCTTCACCGTCACGGCCGATCACACGGCCTTTCAAACGGTCACGCGAATTCGAAGTCTTAGCATAATCATTAATATCCATCAAATGCAGGGCAATATCTCTCTCCACCAGTCTGAAGGCCTTATCCGGATTAAAACCTCTACCGATCGCCTTCACAGCTTTCTGGGCGTTCATCTCATCAAGAGCATCACCATCGATCCGCGCCACGTTATCCTCCACGGTCAGAGAGCAGTCCGTAAGGTCCTCGAACTCCTCCTTGGTGCTGCCACCCTCACCTATGAGAGCGCCCACGCGTTCCTCTGGTATCTTCACCTCTTTCATTGGATGATGCCTCTAAATAACATTCAACTGCCAACCTTTTTATACCTTGTATCCCAGCTACAGGCCCTCTACATCCGGAAAAACCTGTTTTAAGGCATTTTCCAGATCGATGTCTGCGCCCTGCTTCCGGAAAAAATTCGCCACATTCCTCACATCACGTTTTCCCAGCTCAAGGGCCTCAGGATGCGATACATGGACGCCCTGGCTGAAATCGATCCAGACAAGCTCGTCTTCAGCCACAAGGATGTTGTACTCGGATAAATCGCCGTGAACGATTCTTTTCTCTTCCCAGAGCTTCTTAATACCGTTCAAAACCATCTCAAAGGCTTCTTCTGGGTTCTCGATCTCCACATCCTTCAACTTCGGATATGGCGAGAATTCCTCACCGATAAACTCCATCACAAGAATGTTGTTCTCGTAAGCGATCGGTTCCGGACATTTAACAACGTTCAAGGCCTTGTCAAGGTTCTTGTACTCTTTCTTACACCACTCGTTGATCACGCTTCTCCTGTCTTTCTTCACGTTCCTGAGGCGCTTATCGCCACGCAAGTACTGCATCATGTCCCGGAAGCTTCCGGCCTGCGCCATGTAGATCTTCACAAGAACTCTTTCGCCTTCAGGTGTATCCGCCAGAAAGACCAGCGACTCTTTACCGGATTCTATCGTTCCGTACAGCCTGTCCAGGACTTTCCTGTCACCGAGCTTCAGTAAGGCCTTCTTGGTCGCGTGATCGAAGACATTGTCGACCGCTTTCCTTGCTTCCGATGAGTCGAACATTTTACGGCTTTCTTCCTTCCAGCGCTCCCTGTAATCGATATCTTCATCGTAAGAGTTTTCGTCTTCCATAGAACTTACTGAGGCCTTGAACTCTAAAAAACGGAGTACCTACGACTTTCCTGGGAGGCAGGTTTCTTCAAGAAAAAATTCTGTTAGAGGAATTCTTTGATTTCGTCCAGGAATCCATGGTCTTCAAGCCAGCGGGTCTCCGCGTTGCTGTAGCTTTCTACTATGTCCCCTTTCTCGTCGCCCTGGATGTCCCATGGATCTACGAGTACTACATTGTCTCTTTTGACCCACAGGCCTCTCTTCTTGCTTCCGGGGATACGGCAGATCCTTTCGTTTCCGTCTGTGCAGTAGATACGGTATTTCCCGCCGCCTTCCTTCCTGAGGACGATTCCAAGCAGTTCCTCATCGTGCGGCTTTCTTACTCTTCCTACTTCCTGTTCTTCTTCCTCGCTCATAGGAAGTTATATCCCGGTGAGATTTTTAAACTCCTTGATTACTCGTTATCTTTGTCAGGCCAGCCATAGATTTTTCTCCAGATCACCGAGGCAATACAGTAGTTGGCGGTACCCATCAGAAGGGCGACAGCGGTCAAAACCGCGCCCAGGACAAGGCCTGCAGTACTGTAGTCTACCAGGAAGGCCGAAGCCGTTACAGAAGACCAGACAACAGCTATAAAACACGCGAAACGTGCTGGAGCAGGCCTCTTCGGAAGATCAGGGCCGTTGATTACAGGCCTTATCGTGTAGAGGTAAAGCCAGTCAAAAGGAGTGTGGTGGAATGAAAGACCTCCTACTGCGAAAAGAGCCATCGTGAACAGCAGTGCCGGACTCTGAAGGTATGTGCCGGCGGCGAATCCCGCTGCACACATCAAAGGTGAGAACTTCAGCCAGCGTGCTGTGCTCTTCGTATCAACGCCTAGAAATCCCTGCGTGTCAAGTCTGTTTCTAAGGCCTTCAGATACTGTCATTATCTTTTTACACCTTGTATACATTGTAGTTTAGCTTTGCAACTGCTGCAACAAATACGGCGCCGGCAAAGAAGACCAGTGCGCTTATCAGCCTCGGATCGAGGAACCGTTTGGAGCTTATTATCTGTGCGGAGAATGCGATGTATCCCAGGATGAATAATGCTATCATTCCAATAAGCTTGTCCCAGGCCTCTGCCAGTTTGCCTTTACCTAGAGTGTTCCTGAACTCGAAGGCTGTGAAAAATCCGTAGATCAATGTCAGTATGCCTCCTGCGGTCAGGAGCAGTGTGGGTAGCTGTATGTTCATACGTGTATCAGTTCTTTCTGGTTCCTGACTTAAAAATGCTCTGTCCAGTAGAAAGTTCTTACAGTCGGACTGAGATAACGTTCCTGTATACTTTCTCGCCGTTCTCCTCGCCCACCAGTTCGTAAGATCTCTGGACTTCGGGATTCCTGGTCGATTTTAGCATCCTCAGGACTTCCTTCGCCATCTTCTCGGTCGACATGAAAAAATCGAAGCCATGATCAGTTTTCTCGATGTTTGCCAGGAAACTCGTCCTGTCCCTGTTCGTTATCTCCGCCGCCTTATCCGCGACCTCGTCGGAGATACGCTCAAGATCCGCCTCTCCTCTGAGCTGCATCTTCACCTTGTAGAAGCTGCCGTTGAAGCGGGCGCAGTCCTCACACTGCTGCTGTTTGATGTTTACCTGGGTGTCGTACTCGTCCTTCATTTTTCCTTTGTATGCGTGGACTCTCACCCACATCTGTTCCTCTTCATCTTCCCAGAACTGAAGTTCCATATCGACACCTGGTTCGGAAAACTTTGCAAACTTCGCACCAAGCTGATCCTGGACAGTATACTCCTCGATCCAGTCACCGTGCTTCCTCATCCTGCCGCAGACACTGCACACATCGATCTCAACCTTGTCCGGTATCTCCAGAAGATCATGCTTATCTGGATAACAGTCCGCGCAGAGCTGCTTCTTATCCCCGTACAGCTCATCAGTCTCCTTACCGCACTGCGGACAAAATTTTGAAAGCTCCATAAACCCAAAACCGGCTCAAAAACTTATAAAGCAGAAAACCCAGAAACCACGAAACAAACACAGAAAGGCCTCAAAACCTAATCCGTACCGGAGAACTCCATGCTGTCCCCCTCCTCCACATCAAGCTCCTCAAAACTCTCAAGAAGAAACCTGTAAGGCCTGTCAGGAGAATAAACCTTCCAGGTCCTCGGATCAAAGCCCCAAGGTCTGGCCGTCTGCACATCGATCACCTCTCCCTCTGAATCCATGAAGTAAAGATACAGAGGCCTTGAAAGCAGCATCATATCGATGCTCGCCGTCGTATCCCTGCTGAACTTGAATAGCATCTTCCCCTCGGAACGGAAGGAAAGGCCTTTCGCTCTAGTGTAGAAGTTGTCAGCGACCTCCGCTTCAAAGTTTTTTCCGTTGACTTCGATTTTTTCAAAGCTCATAGGGTACTATTTAGAATGGTAATAAGATAAAAAGGGTGTTAATTGATCGAAAGCTGGAATCCTCCGTAAGCTGATTCAAGGCCTTCTGCCGCCTCTTTCATCTCTGCGTCTCTCATTCCTTGGTATCCGGCGCTTTTGTATCCAGAAAGTATTCCTAGTCCTGCCCCTCCTGCTGCGACTTCGATAGATCCTGCTGATAATCCAAGGCCTGTAACTCCTGCGCCGGTGGCAAATCCTAGATCTACCCCTTTTGCCTTATCGTCTTTGCTCTGGGCTTTTCTACTCATCAAGTCGTTATCGTCTTCATTTTCGAGGGCTTTTTTACCTTTTCCAAATCCTCTGTCATAGTTGTTATCCCATATGTTCGAGGTTATCCCTTCTAAAACGTTTCTGACTGCGCCTAAGCCTCCTGAACTCATGTATTCGTCGGCGGTATCGCTTTCGATTTCAAGGTCTGCTCCTCTAAAATTTCCGTGTTCAACGGCTTCGATGATGGCTTGGTATTCGCCATCTCTGTACATGTCGGTTATGGTGATGTCTTCGCCATTGTCTACTTTCTCTAGGTAATCTCCAAGACTCATGTTGTGCATCTTTAGTAACAAAATTTAAATTAATTCGGCTTTAGCTCTGCCTAGAGGTCGCTTGGAGAAATAATGATTATATGATATGTCTCTGAACTGGTAAAGTTACAGTCTGTTCAAACGCCCGCACAGGGATTTGAACCC
>JBDGSM010000068.1:0-5656 GCA_042217545.1 Candidatus Nanohalobium sp.
AGCCTACTCCTGAGATATCGAAGTTGATTGTGAAGCTGCTTGACGCGAAGAAGTCCGGCGCGGTGATCGCTACAGTTATATTTTGTGTTTCGTTAACCTTTAGTTTGCTTATATGCTCTGTTTTTAGATTTAAGTACTGTGTTCGGAATCCTGAAGCCTCTATGCTGACATTTGAGAGGTTATATCTGGTTGGGTTGGTAATGCTTACTGTGAAATTTTGGTCTTGACCTCTAACGAGTTCGAAGCTTTGAGTCTGGTTGAATATCTGATCGGAGACTTGTTCTATTTGCTGTTGTCTTGTTAGGCCTCCTGAAGATCCTCCGCTACCTCCTGCTACCACCGTTGTGTCTTCTTTTACTATTGGTGTTTGTTCTTGTATTACTGCTATAGGGAATTTTTCCGTGAACGATCTGGATGCTTCGGTTGCAGTTATTTTTATGGTTCTTGTGCCATTCTTGGATTTTTTGGCGGGTTTTGCCTTGAATGTGAGTAGTTTAGAGCCGCCTATGCTTATATTTCCTTTTTCATTCGTGTATCCTTCAGTAAGTTCCCATTTCTCTGGAAGTTCAACAGATAGGCTAGTGTTAACTGCTTTTTCCGCGCCTTCGTTTTTGATGCTGTATGTAAATTCTTTTTCCTGTCCTTTGGTGATTGAGGAAGGGGTTGAGAAACTGCTTAATGTAAGGTATGGTGTATCACGTGTAAATAAGGCATCTCCGGTTATCTTCTTTGAGGAAGTTGATCTGGAATTGTTGGATTTAACTTTTATCTCGAAGTTATAGTTTCCTTCACTACTCTTGCTGCTGTTCTCACTGAGTGAGGCGTTAAGGTCTATAGTTAAGGTTTCTTCAGGCCTTAATGTAGTGTTGGTCACGTTGAGGCTGAGGTTGAGGTTTGAGGATGAGGCAGGGATGCTTTTTGTTATGTTGAAAGTCTTGTTGAAGTCCCCGCTGTTAGTGATAGTTACGGGCTGGTACTGTATCAGGTTCTGTTTCAGTGTTGTTGTTCCGTCGTATGTACTTGGACTGAGGGTCCAGTCGTGGTCCCATCTGATCTCCACGGTATCGTTTACTCTCTCGGTGTTCCCGTAGGTGTCGTTCAAGGTGAACCGGTAGGTGAAATTGCCTTCCTCGCCCGTACTGAAGTTCCCGATCAAGAGATCTCCATCTCTGGAAACGTTCCCGTCTTTCCAGGAGCCTCCTTCCTTCCTGTACTCCAGGCTGTAGTTCGCAATCTCCAGATTATCCGTAGCAGTCACGTTCACATCTACAGTCGTGTTAGGGTCAAGAGAGGCCTGATCTGTAGGCGACTGCCTTATTCCGGAGACATCAGGCCTTGTCACGTCCCTGACTTCAAAGCTCAGGTTTGTGCTGTTCCTGTTTCCTATTTTATCTGACACTGAGAATTCGCAGCTCACTCTGCCTGCTTTTGGATCGGATATTGTGTAGTTCACCCATCTATCCGCGATACTGATGTCGTGAGTGCTTGAGGTGGAGTTCTCGTAGATCTCTGCATTGTAGAGTAGCGAACTGCTTTTCCACTGTTTCGAGTTATCCGTCCATCTCGAGTAACAGGTCACTGACTGATCGCCTGTAGGAGTCGAGTTGCTGGAATTGACTACATTGATTCCTGTACTCACAGGTTCCGGTGGCGTCGTATCGACTGTTATCTGCCTTGTTTTAGACATGACTGAGGAAAGGTTCTCACCGCTGTACTGGTCAAAGGCCTCTACTCTCCAATCAATCCTTGAATCCTCGAAGCTGAAGCTTTTCGATCTGGAATTAATCTTTTCTTGTTTGATTTTCTCTCCTGTGCTGTTGAAGGCCCTGAAAACATAGATTAGATTGTCTCCCTCTGGATCGCTGGCGCTCCATGAGAAATTAACGCTTGAACTGGAGAAGTTCGACTGGTTTACAGGAGTATCTAGTGAGATCGAAGGCCTGCTGTTCGAGACGGTTTTCTCTCTTTCAGTAGTAGTTACGGTGCTGGAGTTGTCGTCCGTTACCCTGATGCTTACGTTCAGATCCTCCTTCGGCTCCAGCCATGACTGGTTCTCCGCGGAGATCACTCCCTCGCATTTCAGCTCGTTAACCCCGCCGTAACCTGTCAAGGCCTCTATATCAGAGGTATTTGTTGTTCCTGTGCTGTTGCTGTAAATTACTTCGCAGGACTGTATATCTGACTGGCCGTTGTCATCCAGAGCTGTGGCATTGACTCTGAACGCATGCTGGCCTCCTATGTCATCGAACTGTACCTCTTGGAGTATCTCTGGGTTGGAGTTGGCGATCGTGACGTTTTCTGTCTGATTCCACTTGCTCCATTTCCCGTATTCGTCTCTGACTCTTACTCTTACGCTCCAGTTTTCGCTTTCTGCGGTCTCGGAACTGTCCAGGGTGCTCGACGATATCCCGGCAGCCTTTCCGTTGATATACCACTCGTATTCTTTCTTTACTATACCGTCTTCAGGATCGCCGGCAGTTATATTTGGATCAAGGTTTTCTGTCGTTAATGGATTGTTACTCAGGCCTAGGCTATCTATCACAGGCCTTGAGTTCGGTACTGTGAAACTGTTTGATGTGGAGGCAGTGGAATCCGAGTCATCGGAGAAGCTTATCTCTACTGTGATCGATTCGCCCACGTCCATCCAGCCGTACTTCGAGGAGTTGACTGTGAAGTTTGCGGAGGCCTTTCCTTTTCCTGGGTAGGTCCTGTCCACGCTTTGAGGGCCTTCTGTCACAGAGTTCGTACCATCGCTCAGTGTTACTGTGAAGTTAACAAGATCGTTATCATTGCTGTCGCTGGCTACAGCTGAGACGTTGAAGAGGTGTGTTCCTGTTATCCTGTCTTTTGTTATTTCTTTTGAGATGCTTGGGATCTGGTTTCCTACCTTGAACTGGCCTGAGGCCTGTGAGGTCTCGTATCCGTCCGAACTGATAAGGCTCCAGTTGTAGGATGTTGAGTCGTTCGCGTTGAAGACTGAGGAATTCCATGGGCCTGAGTCGTCTGAATTATTGACCACGATGTTGGAGGTGTTCAGGTTCCGTACTGTGAAGTTCGTCTCAGTTATTGTGTCCAGGTCGGATATATCGGCTGTTATCTTCAGGTCATCGCCAGCGTTCGGTGAGGAGGCGTTGACGCCAGCGGAGAGTATCTGTGGCTCCTGGTTCATTCTGAACTCTAAATTATCTGTAGGCGAAGAACATTTCCCGTACTCGTCGCAGGCCTTCAAGGTTACGTTGTAGCTGTCGCCGTCGATCAGGTTAACGTTCTGCCCGAGCTGGAAGCTGTTGTTTCCTGTTCCTGTGAAGCTGAGATTGTTATCCAGGTTGTCCGGGACAATTGACTGCTCCGTGAAGGCCTTGATTGTTATAGTATCGTTTTCTGCATCTGTTGGGTTAGTCCAGTTTATCTTCGGGCTGTGGTCTATTAGTCTCGTCCTGTTGCCTTCCATGTTGATGAACTGGACGCTCGAAGGCTTACCTGGAGCCCTGTTCGGTATATCATGAGTGAAGATGCTTGTATTTACTGCTCCTCCGTACTTGTCAGAGAATTCTACCTGTGTGTAGATCGTCTCTCCAGGATTGAAACCTTTTAGACTGCTGTTGACAGAGGAATAACTGCATGAGGCCTTTTTGTTTCCTGCTGTAGACTTGTCTAGATTGCCGTTTAGAGCATAGCTGTTTCCGTCCTGGTCGTAGGCGTGAACAGTACATGAGTCGAGGTCGGAGTCTCCATCAGGGTCGCTACTGTTTACAGAGATTCTAAATGCGTGAGAATCGATCGAGTCTGTGAAGTTGATCGAATTACTGGTGATGTATGGCTCGTGGTTAGGAATAGTGTACGTGTAGCGGGAGGTGGTTGCTGTTTCTACTGCCACGTCTCTGAAAACTGCCCAGATCTCGATCTCTTCGTTTACAGAGAACTCGCTGAACAAGGTATTTGATACCGATGCGTTCAGGGATGCGTAGTCCTCGGAGGAGTTGAAGGTCTGGTTCAGATTACCTTTCTTTCTTGGACTGGAGAGATCGCTGTCAGGAAGACTGTTGTCAACATCATCAACCTTGATATAACTGGTTGAATTGATTTCATCTGCACCTTCATCGATGTCAAAGCCGATAGCGGAGAAATTGAACGCGTGACTGTTGCCAAGAGGGTCCTGGCTTGTGGTTACGACTGAAGGCCTTCTGTTTGGCACAGTGTTGGTTTTGATCGTTGTTTTGCGCGTGTATCCGCTGTCTGCCTCGAACTCGATGTAGTAGCTTATCTTTTCTCCGACTTCTACTCCGTTTAGACTTGAGTCTATAGAAGCGTTACATGATGCAAGTTTTGAACCAGAGTAACCTGTGTTGAGGTCTGCATGGTTTCCATCGACCATTGAACCGCTTAGCTTCTGGAATGAGCCGAAATCTTTCTGATCCTTGATGTAGACGCGGCATGAACTGATCTTGTTGTCACTGCTGGCGTGCTTGGCCACTGAACTTACGTTAAATCTGTGCCTGTCCGAGTAGTTAGTTGCTGTAATTGTTTTGTTTATCTTGAGGCCTGGCTGGAAGAATACTTCGAAACTGTTTACTTTCCAGGTCCTGTTCGTGTTTGAGGAGCCGTTGAAGATAACTCTTGAGTCTGCCGTGGCGGGAACGCTGAGAGAGTAGTTGTTGAGGCCTTCACTAAGATCTATAACCTGTTCGCCTATCACTTTGGTCGTGCCGTTTTCAAGTGCCTGGAAAACTGCTGTGGCATTGCTTTCCGTGCCTGAAACGTTGGTTGCATCGACTTCAAGCGTGGTCCAGGACTTGAGCTCGTTCCGGGATATCCTGTCTGAGGTGTAGCTGGCTTGAGTGAAGAATCCTTCCCTGACTTTCGGGTTTTCGACGAAGAGCCCTGAGTCGTAGTAAGCGTGTGAGGTACTGTCTCCTGGATGTGTGTATGCGATTCCATCGATTGATGCGCCCGTCAGGTCGCTATTTGTGTCCTCCTCTCTCATAACAAATGCACTCCACTGCCCTGGAGTAGGTTCTTGTATATCGGTGAGATTACAAGGACTCCATCTGCAGCTTGATCCTCCTGTCTGTATCCTCCGCTTCCACCCGTGGAACTGGAACATGTGCCACGGAGGTGCAGAACCTGCTACAGGCCATACCCATGTGACGAAGAAGTCGTTGCTGTCGGGTGTGTAGCTGGTTCCGCCACTGTAATATGTCTGCTGGTCGCTGTCGCCATTGTTGTCCTGTTCGTGCCATTTGTTGCTGTATGGAGGGTTCTTGTTGGTTCCAGTGTCCGTAGGATTTGAGCTCCAGCCTGCTCCATTTGGGCTAGCGTTCACCACCATCTCCTGTTGAAGCTGGAATTTGATGTCTTCGTCGTAGAAACCGGTTTTTGAGATGTTTGAGTAGTTGTATTTTATTCTGAGGTCTCCTGATTCAACTGTGGTGTTATTGAAAGCACCTTTATTGAGTTCTGTGGCTGTATTAAGTTCTACTGAGGTTGCAGTGGCTATAGATGAGACAGATAGGATAATTAGGATTAGGAGAAGCATTTGATGAACTTTCCGAATACTGTAATTAGTCCCGGAATCAGACCTTAAATTTGCTGGAAACCATTGTGTTGAATTCACTTTCCCTGATTTAATATTTCCGATTCTTCATAATAAATGTTC
>JBDGSM010000069.1:0-6421 GCA_042217545.1 Candidatus Nanohalobium sp.
GAGCTTACCAGGACAGGCCTCAACCTATTGGTGAAGACGCAACTATATCTGCACCACATATCGTGGCAGAAGTAACAGAACTTCTCGAAGTAGAAAAAAAGGATAAAATTCTGGAGATCGGCTCCGGAAGCGGTTACCAGGCAGCGATCCTCTCACACCTTGCAAAAGAAGTAGTGGGAATGGAGATAAACAGGGAACTGGTCGAGAAATCCAGGGAAAAACTGAAAGAATTTGAAAACGTCGAAATAATACACACAGGCAAACTTGAGGACGTTGAAGGCCTTTTCGACAGGATACTTTTCTCATGTGCCGTAGAAAGCTTCGAGGAAGCAGAAGAAAAGCTGAGGCCCGGAGGCGTGATTGTTGGTCCTGTAAAAGCTGATGGTGGACAGGTTATGAAACGTTTCAGGGACGGTGAACTGGAGGATTTTTTCCACGTGAGATACGTTGAGTTTCAGGACTCTACCTGAAGGTTGTCCTCTCCTTCCAGGAACTCGTTGATTGAATCTGAAAGCTGGAATATGGCCTTTCTGTGGTCGGACTTTCTCTTGTGGATTGAAGTCGGGTTTACACCGAGTTCCAGGTATTCCTGGTATTTTTCGAGGTCCTCCATGTCGTAGGAACTGTCCTCGTGTTTCTGCATGTAATCCGCTATTTCCGAGAGGAGGCCATGCAGATGGATGTACTCCTGTTTTGAAAAGGAGTTCATAGAACAAGGGGAAAGGCGAAATTTTTTAAGGACTTTCCAAGTTTCCAGGCCTGGAAATTTATTTTGCTGTCTTCCTTATTTTTTTACTGAGCACAGGATTTACAGCAGGATGATAAAGGCTCTTAACGTCCGATCTGTACTCTCTAAACTCTTTCTCCGTCTCTGAAAGCCTGATTCGCATATCCTGAGTGACCTCGATCTCCTGCTGTATAAGGCCTTCCTCAACAGTTCCAAAATCCTTCCTGGAGTTCATCAACCTGTCCTTGACCCTGGAGGTCGCGTCCTCGGGGAGCATCACCTCTACCCGGTGCTCAATATCGTCAAAGCTCTGCACCCGGAGATGAAACCCAAGGCCTTCAGTATCCCTGACCTCGATATAGTCCTCTCTGTACACCTTCTCCGTGGAAACCTTTGGCGTCAAAAGCTCGGCGATTTCCTCGGGAGAAACAATGCCCGAGGTCCTCTGAACCTCCTCCTCGATATCCTTTAACTCATGCACGAACTCCGAATCATGGCCGTCAAACGTATCCAGAGCCACGTAATAAACCTCCTTGTCAATCCCGCTCATACGATCCTTAACCTCGTCCACCTTCTCCTCTATACCCCCGAACTCGTCCTCACTGTAAGGAATATCGATCAGAAAAGCTTTGCCGCGCTCTTCATGCACCAGGACCGCATCGACAGGCACCTTGAAGTCAAAGCTGCTGAGCGGAGGCTTCCTGAGCTTGAGGCCTACATACTTCTCCTCCAGCTCCTCCAGCTCCTCCATAGCCTCGTCTAAGCGGTCCTCGAACGGCTTCAGCGAACGGAAGAGGAGGCGGGCCTGGTTCTGCGAAAGCTGTTTCCTCTCAGCCATCTTCGCCAGATCCCGGACCAGCTTGTTAGTATTGTTGTAGATCAACTCCTTCTGCAGAAACTGATGCAGCTCCGAAAACTTCACAGCTTCAAAATCTGTTTCAGGCCTCTCCTGCGGCGTGACAAAGATCCCACGGGCCTCATATTCTGAAAGCTCGCTCATCTGGAGGCCTACATCGATCGGATTACTTTTTGCCATATCCAGGTATTTCTCCATCCTATTTTCATCGTCTTCGTTGATCTCCGCCTTGTTCTTCGCGTCCAGAACCCATATCTCCTTCTTCTCATCTCTCGTGATTCTAGCGAAGCTGTCAGGCCTTGAATCATCGCTTAAACTGCCGACTCTCTCGAAAAAATCGAAGTATCCCTCGTACTGCCTGAGGACGTCCAGCACATCCTGCTGGAACACTTTCCAGTCATTCTCTTTCATTCAACTACCTCATAGTCGTCGATCTCCCCGTCCCCATCGAGGTCAAGGCCTCTCACGACCCTGTAAAACTCGCCTCCCTCGTAACCTTCAATTAGGCCTTCCAGGTTTTTGAAGGCTCTGACCGCCGCCATTGTACCGGCATTCCTGACACCGGCCACCAGGAAAATCGTTTTCCCAAGTTTATCTGGGTGCCTAGCTTTGGCCACAAGGCCTATATTGTCCTCAGTATACGTGGATTCAGGTGTTGAGATCTCCCTGTACGGAAACTCCTCGCCGGAGAACTTCGCCGGAAAGGCCTCGTTGAACTTCTTCGTCAATGTGTTCGTTAAAACGCCTCCGATGAGGAGGAAGTTCTGGTCGAAGCTGTCGTCCCTCACGACTTCCGTATCCAGTTTCACAAGGCCTTCCTCGCTGTCGGTGTACTTACCCAGCTTCAGCGCTACCTCACCCGCAAGATGTCCGTCTCTCGCCCGCACCTGGTCAGGCCCGTGCTGGTCCGGGGAACCGACGACAACCTTGCCGTTCAGCTCACCTTCATCGATCAACGGATGCAGAAAATCGATCACAGGTCCTTTCCTCTCAGGCAGGTGGAAAGGCCTTCCCTTGTTTCCCAGGTCCAGGATGTAGCCGTCGGCGGCAGGACTGTAGTACGTGGCCTGTCCTCCGGAGACGTTCTCACTGCGGAGCTCCTGTAAAAGGCCTGCGTCCTGAAGCTTCTGGAAATGGTAGTACGCCTTCTGCTTGGAGACGGAAAGGTTCTCCGCCACCTCGCTCGGATAGCTTGGCTCCTCCGCGAGGCGCTTCATAATCTCCAGCCTGGTGTCGTCGTCCAGGGCCTTGATCTTCTCCCCGTCAAGTTCGTCCGCATCGAAAAGTTGATCGGATTTGAAGTACTCGACCATGTAAAAAGTTTTGACACTGGTTTAATAAATCTTTTACCGCTCTGGCACATTCGAGGCCTGGAAACAGGTTTTCCCGACCTGAGCTCGAAACCGTTCAAACAGGTTTTTGGATGGTTACAGGCCTTCTGGACGGGGGTTTAAGTAAGTGGAAGAGGTCTAAAGATGTGTAGTCATGTGTGGGATTGTCGGATACTACGGAAACGATGAAGCAGCCGAGAAAATTTACAGAGGCCTCAAGAGGCTGGAATACAGAGGCTACGACTCAGCAGGAATCGCTACAGCCGGAAATCCTTCTATCAAGGTCGAGAAAGGGGAGGGAACCATTGACGAGGTTTCCCAAGCAGAGATAGACGGAACATCAGGGATAGGACACACCAGATGGGCGACACACGGCGGAGTCAACGACAGGAACGCACACCCCCACACAGACTGTAACGAAGAGATCGCGGTCGTACACAACGGCATCATAAACAACTACGAACAGCTTAAAGAAGAGCTGAAAGGTCACAAGTTCCGCTCCGAGACTGATACGGAGGTCGTACCTCACCTTCTTGAGGAAAAACTTGAGAAAGGCCTCTCCCTGAAGGAAGCGCTGATGGATGTGGAAGAACGTCTGGAAGGCTCCTATGCGATCGCAGCAGTTTTGAAGACGGGTGAGATGGCCGCTGTAAAACAGGATTCTCCTCTCGTAATAGGAGTGAACGACGACGAACATTTCCTAGCCTCTGATGTCACACCTTTCCTTGAACATACTTCTGAAGCGATATTCCTGGAGGACGGCGACATCGTAGTCATGAACGGCAAACTTGAGATATTCAACGGGAAAGAACCTGTGGAACGTGAAGCACAGGAGATCGAATGGGACGCAGAACAGGCCTCGAAGGAAGGCCACGACCACTTCATGCAGAAAGAGATCAAGGAACAGCCTAAAACGGTGAAAAAGTCCTCATTCCAGGATAAAAGCGATCTTGAGGAGGCGGTCGAGATGCTTGACGAAGCAGAAGAAATTTACCTGACAGGCTGTGGAACAGCCAGCTTCGCAGCAAGCCTCGGCGCGAAATACCTTGAGGATGCTGGATACGACGTGAGGACCGAAAAGGCCCATGAACTGGAGTACTCCGCGGATAACATCTCGGAAGAAGATCTTGTGATAGCTGTAAGCCAGAGCGGAGAGACCGCAGACCTTCTTTCCCTGCTGGACGAGTCTCCAGCGCCGACTCTAGCGGTCGTGAACGCTGTAGGTTCTACGCTCGCTCGCCAGGCGGACCACACCATGTACATCAACGCAGGCCCTGAGATCGGGGTCGCAAGCACCAAGGCCTTCACCTCACAGCTCGGCGTGTTAAAGCTGCTGCAGTACGCTTCTGAAGGAGAGATCGAGGAAGGCCGTGAAAAACTTCTCGAGACCGCGGAAGCTGTTGAAGAGGTTCTTGAGAGGAACGAGGATACTATTGAAGCAGTCAGCGACTACTTCACCGGGAAGGAACACGCCTACTTTATCGGCAGAGATAAAGGCCACGAGATGGCTCAGGAAGCCGCTCTGAAGCTGAAGGAGCTGTCCTATATCCATGCAGAGGCCTTCCCTGGCGGAGAGTTCAAGCACGGGACGCTCGCTCTGGTGGAGGAAGGTACACCTGTTGTCGCGTTCCTGAAGGAGAACGGTTACGACGAGATCGTGTCCAACGCCGCTGAAGCGAGGAGCAGGGGCGCGGATCTGATCGGAGTAGGCAAAGACGAGATAGGTTCTTTCGAGTACTTCATCGAGATCCCGGATAAAGGCGTGGAGGAGATCGTGGAGGTCGCTCCGTTCCAGATGATCGCGTACCTCACATCTGTTGAATTAGGTCACAATCCGGACAAGCCCCGTAACCTGGCGAAAAGTGTCACCGTTAAATAGCAGGCCTCGGGATAATTTGTCCGTGAAGATATCGGTACTTGACGCCTCATCTGACGGTACAGCCTACGAAAACTTTTCCCGGGTTCTCGACAGAACTGAACGGTTCGACGTGAAGGAGAAAGAGTTTCCGGACGATCCTGACGCAGTTCTTGTGACAGGATCAAGGTACGCGGTCTACGACGATAGGGATTGGATAAGGCCTCTCCTGGAGAAGATCAGAGAGTTCTCACATGATGTACCGTTGATGGGAGTATGCTTCGGACACCAGGCTATCGCAAAGGCCCTGGGCGGCGAAGTAAGGCACATGGGAAGCTACGAGATCGGCTACAGACAGATACGCCTCGGCACATCCCGCATCTTCGACGACATGAACTCTGTCGAGTATCCTTTCTCCACGCACGAAGACGAAGTGGTTTCACTGCCGGAAAACTTCCAGAAGACTGCGGAGAGCGATGAAAGCATCCACGGCTTCGAACACAGGGAGGAGCACATCTACGGCATCCAGTTCCACCCGGAGTTCGACCTGGAATCAGTGAAAGATATCATACGCGACAAAGACATCTCACAGAAAAAGAAAGAGGCCCTGATGGAGGAGGCGGAGAAGGAGAACCACCGCCAGGCGGAGAAAACCCAGAAAGCTCTGAGAAACTTTGAAGAAATAGTTGAGAAAGAAAAAAGTTAAGGCCTCTAGTCCTCAAGAACTACAGGCTCTGAATCAGTCTCCTCCCTGACATCTTCCTCGAACTTTTCAACATCCGCTGAAGTTTTGTCCACATATCCATAGTGGATAGGGACGACTTTCCCAGGTTCTACCTTGTTAATCGCCTCAATAGCTTCCTCCTGATCCATTGTGTAGTGACCGCCGACTGGCATGAAGGCCACGTCGATCTCCTCTTCAGCCAACTTATCCATCTCGTCGATAGGATCCGTATCCGATGCGTGATAGAACTTCACGCCGTCAAGCTCGAAGACGACCCCCGTGCAGAGGCCTTTAGGATGGAAAGGCGTGTCAGGTTCCCGGAACTTGTCGACGTTGTAGGCCTCGACTCCCTTGAACCTGTGATCATGTGCCTTGACGCTGGTTCCTGGCTCGAATACCTTTGTCTCCATCTCCTCCGGCGCTTCTTCCTCTGACTGCTCTGTCAGGATCAGGACGGTGTTTCTCTTCTTCAGGGCCTGGATCGCTTTCTTGTCGAAATGGTCGAAGTGATCATGCGTCGAGACGATGACATCCGCTTTCCCGTACTCCTTGTTTGCGTCCATGACGTCGCTCCACGGATCTATGTAAACGGTGAAGCCGTCCGAGTCTTTCAGTTTTACGCTCGCGTGGTCGATCCAGTCGACCTGTACAGTTTCGAATTCGTGAGAACCTCTCATAGATACCACATCCAGAGATTAGGCCTCGAGGCATTAATCTCTTGGCCTGTTCAGTCGGACGCATACTGGCGGTCGAGGCCTACGTTGACAAATTCAATCTCTACTCTACACCGGACCAGGACACCTACATGGACCGCGTCTACAGGAACAGTCTTACTGCACCTCTCGGAGGCCAGATACTTGTCCGCGTCGGCGACGTACTGGAGCCAGAATCAGGAAAGGTCCAGGACGAAGTGAAGCAGGTGGTGGAG
>JBDGSM010000069.1:6521-7819 GCA_042217545.1 Candidatus Nanohalobium sp.
AAGCAGGTGGTGGAGGAAGAGCTCACCTGATGATGGACGAAGAAAAACTGGAGAGATACGTGGAAAGCTTCTACGGGCTCAGAGACAGGAACTACGGAGTGAAAGCTCATTCCAGCGACGAATTCTTCCAGATCACCCTTGAACACCTCGGAGAAGAAGGCCCCGACCTCGAAGAACTGAGAGAAGAAATACTTGAATCCCTCGCCCTGAACTCCGACTCATGGGAAACGGAAACCGAGAGAGGCGAAAACTACTCCTACATGTACGGCTCGGAAAAATTCTCAAACCTCTGAATCCAGGACCTCGACACCGATATTCCTTTCTACAAGCTCGGCCTCGAAACCTCGCAGATCAACTTCAACCTCCTCGAAGAAAGGCCTTCCATAGTGATAAGGTACTGCGATATCAGGCTTTATCCGGACCGCAGCCTTGATAGCCTCCTCAACATCCATAGTATAGACTCCGTCCACGGGCAGGAAGGCAAGGTTCACACGGTTTTCAAGCTCCCTGAGTTCGTCCTGAAGCCCGGTATCCCCGGCCACATAGAAGGCCCTGTCTCTCATGACAAATCTGTAGCCGACACCGTTGTTGCCTCTCTCATGGTCTTCGTTGAACATCGGAACAGCTTCGATCTCCACGTTGTAGATATCCAGGTGCTCACCCTCCGAGATAAACTCCACATCACGGACAGGAAACTCCTCATTCTTCATGCTTTCAGGCGCTACAAGAACAGTGCGAGGGCCTTTCACCTTTTCAATCGCCTCGGGATCGAAATGACCTGCATCCTCATGCGTAACCAGAATAATATCGGCTTCAAAATCTGTGAAGGTCTTGCTGTACGGATCAACGGCGACAGTGAAGCCTTTGTCCTCTACACGAACTGAGGCATGTCCATCCCAGTGAACATCAAAATCTTGGTACTCCATCAGTAAATCCCCTTGTACCCCTTACAAAGAATCCGTACGGCCCAAACTTAAATCCATTACCTCCAACCCAGTGGAAAAACAGCAGTAAAGAGGTGTGATTAAAAACCTTTACCGTGAAAAACAAGATACACGCATCAAGGCCTTCTTAGAGGCCTGAACCCATTCAAATCTGCTACCTAATTTCACGCGGGGGTAGCACAAGAAGCTCTTGCCAACCCCCTAAAACAACCGGCAAGAGGATACACGCGGGGGTAGCCAAGTGGTCAAAGGCGCAGGACTTAGGATCCTGTCCCGTAGGGGTTCGCAAGTTCGAATCTTGTCCCCCGCAAACAAGTTTTGCTCAAGACAAGATTCGATAGTAGAAGACTTCGT
>JBDGSM010000007.1:0-24133 GCA_042217545.1 Candidatus Nanohalobium sp.
TACTACCCGCCAGAAGAGCAGCAGGCCTTGAACCCGCGGAAGCGCTCAGATACGAGTGAAGAATAGAGAAAAAATGTGGAGACTGATTTTTCAGAAGTGTTCGGTGAAACTCTCTGAAGCATCGACTACGAAATCCACTGCAGCCCGTACATCCGACATCTTAACGACCTCCGTCGCCGAATGCATGTTCCTCAGAGGTATCCCGATGGACCCTGTAGGGATCCCCTCCCTAACCAGCTCGATGTTGGCCGCATCGGTTGCCCCACCTTCCATCACTCCGCGGGAATAATCGTGATCACCTTCTTCCGCAGTCTCAATAAGCCAGTTTCTAACCGTCTCAGGCGTGATAAGGCCTCTTCCCGATGACTGCACCATCTGTATATCGACTCCGCCACCGAGTTCAAGCGTGGACTCATCAGGTTCAACACCGGGAATATCACCGGCAATACCTACATCTACTGCGAGAGCGATATCCGGATCAACCCTGAACGCAGAAGTCTTTGCACCTTTAAGGCCCACCTCTTCCTGCGTGGAAAAGACCACGACCAGTTCGCCTTCACCATCGTACTCTTTCAGAGTCTCGATCGCTACAGTACAACCGACACGGTTGTCCATGGCCATACTGGTGATGTATCCCTCACGTAGCTCAGCAGAATCTCTTTCAAAAGTTATAGTATCCCCGACCTTTACACCGGCGTCCTCAACTTCGTCCTCATCTTCTGCACCAAGATCTATGAAAAGCTGTTTCTTCTCAGGCAGCTTATCCCTCTCCTCTTTATCCATAAGGTGAGGCGGCTTCATGCCAATAACACCGGTTACCTCGCCGGTTTCAGTATGGACAGTGACCCTCTGATTCATCAGAGACTGCAGAGTGACCCCTCCAACAACAGAGAACTTGACAAAACCTTCTTCAGTAATCCTCTTAACAGAAAGACCTATCTGATCCATATGAGCCGCAACCATCAATGTCTTGTCGCCAGAACCTTTCCTCGCGATCAGGTTGCCCATATCATCTTCCTCAACGCTCTCAGCATGCTCCTCAACTTTTTCACGGATTTTATCCCTAATTTCGCTCTCCTGGCCGGACACTCCAGGAGTCTCAACGAGTTCCCTAAGCAAACTCTTCATGTAAAAACCTGCTGATTCAATCTTTAAATCTTCAACACAAAGGCCTTCACATGCTCCGATACCTGGTGCTGGCACTACTCGTACTTCCGTTCGTCGACCTATACCTGCTTATACAGGTCGCAGGAGTGCTAGGCTTCTGGAAGACGCTCGCCGCAGTACTGCTCACAGGCCTTGTAGGAGCCGAACTCATCAGGCGAGAAGGCAGACACGTCTTCATGAAGCTCCAGACCTCGGTAACAGGAGGAGAAATCTCCAGAAACTTCCTAGAAGGGGCAATACTCGTACTGAGCGGCCTCTTCCTCCTCAGCCCGGGATTCATCACGGACGCACTCGGATTCCTCCTGGTTCTAAGACCAGTCCGGGAAAGAGTGGTCGCCTACATCATGAACAACAGGAACAGCAACCTGCAGGTCGAAGTACAGCGCATCTAACCCCTGTCATACGACAGGACGACAGAAAACACGAACAATACCAGGCCCAGGTGCATAGGAACGTCGTAACCGAACAGAGACGCTGAAATAACTGCCAGAATAAGCGCGCCGCCGCCACGGATATACCTCAGCGAAAGATTCTCCCTGTAAAGATGCGAAGCCAGATAAAGAGCCAGAACAGCAGTACCAGAAGTTAAAAGCGCCGGAACAACGTATTCAAGGCTCAGTGAAATACCTACGGAAGATCTCAGAGACAGAACCATTCCTGTAACTATTATAGCCGGTACGGAAAACTTCTCCGCCAGTTCAACATCCGCAAGCTTTGCAGAGATCGTCAGTAACGCAAGGCCTGCAGCATAACGAAGCCTGGAAACATAGAACACCTGATCGAACACCGGTGCAATCAAAGCGACTGCAAGTGCTCCAAGAAGCAGCAATGGCGCAACCTGGTTCACCAGCGACAGAGCCTCCTCCCTGGAACCGGCCTCAGAGTACAGAACCGCTAAAGCACCTGCACCCGTGAAGATCGTAAGGCCTATCGAAATCACGTCCGAGAAAGTCGACACAGCATCAGTCACAAGCAGTGTAGCGAACACTCCGTCGACCAGAGGAAGACAGAGAACCAGCAAGAGCCGTTGGGCGCCGTCATCGAGTTGTTCCAGAACCATACAGAAATACAGGCCTCGTCCGTGGTTCTGGGGCTTTAATTAAAGGTAAACTTAGCCCCAGACTTGAACATGGTAAAATTCTGTTTGAACCACATGGCAGCAGCTGTTCCAACTTCAGAAAGTTCAGATACTTCAGGCACAGCTGCCAGGTTCATCCAAACAGTACTTAGAACCCGTAAGTTAAAAAACCACACGTATTACTTGCTGTTCGCAACCTTCACCAGGGCTTCGGACAGTCTCTGAACCTTCTCCTGAAGATCCCTGAACTCATCCCGCGAAACATTTTCACCGGAATCAACCTCCTCCTCAACGCTCTCAACACGGTCGCTCACATCGGAAAAGTCGGAAACAAGTTCGTTAACCTGCTCCTCAAGCTTTTCAATATCCGAGGCCCTATCACCCTGCTCAGATCTCATTTCCTCGACCTCGCTCTTCACATCGGAGAGCTTCTCGAAGTTCTCAGTAACGTCTTTTTCAAGGCCTTCGACCTGGCCAGCGTTCTCATCCTGTTTGTCGTCCATCTGCTCCAGGCTATCCCAAAGCGAACGGATCTCCGACTTCGAAGCAAGCTGCTCCTGGGCCCTGTGCCTTGACTCAGCGATTCTGACGCCCATTTCCTCTCTAACATCGTCCAGGGCTCTCTCGAGCTCTGAGGCCTCGATCTTGTCCTCAATCTCCGCTTTCTTGAACTCATCCCGGTCAAGCTTTCCTTCACGGAGCTCGTCAAGAGACTTCTCCTTCTCCTCGAACCGCTCCTCAAGCTTTTCAATATCGTTAAAGGCCTCCTCCAGTGCAGGAAGCACCTGTTCGACCTCCTCGGTCTTCTCCTCGATCTCGTCCTGCAGGCCATCAAGCTGATCTGAAAGCCGTGAAACCCTGTCCCCAAGGCCTTCTATACTCTCTGCTTTTTGCTGGAACTCCTCCTGCGAGACCTTGCCCTGCTGTTCCTCACGGATCTCCTTCAGTACCTCGGCCTTCTCGTCCAGCTTTTCCTGGAGCCGGGAGACATCCGAGTCAACGTCCGAGATCTGGCCTTCAGCCGATTCTATCTCCTCCAGGGCCTCGTCATGCCTGTCCTCCAGCAGCTCCATGGAGTCCCAAAGCGAACGGATCTCCGACTTCGAAGCAAGCTGCTCCTGGGCCCTGTGCCTTGACTCAGCGATTCTGACGCCCATTTCCTCTCTAACATCGTCCAGGGCTCTCTCGAGCTCTGAGGCCTCGATCTTGTCCTCAATCTCCGCTTTCTTGAACTCATCCCGGTCAAGCTTTCCTTCACGGAGCTCGTCAAGAGACTTCTCCTTCTCCTCGAACCGCTCCTCAAGCTTTTCAATATCCGAGGCCCTATCACCCTGCTCAGATCTCATTTCCTCGACCTCGCTCTTCACATCGGAGAGCTTCTCGAAGTTCTCAGTAACGTCTTTTTCAAGGCCTTCGACCTGGCCAGCGTTCTCATCCTGTTTGTCGTCCATCTGCTCCAGGCTATCCCAAAGCGAACGGATCTCCGACTTCGAAGCAAGCTGTTCTCGAAGCCTGTGTTCTGTTTCAAGTATGCTTACGCCGATCTCGTCTTTCAGCTCATCCAGCTCCTGCTCAAGTTCGGAACCGTCGACTTTTTCACTTACAGAAAGTTTTTTCACGCGATCACGGATGCGGGAAAGCTCCACTATCTGGTCTCCACGCACCTGCTCAAGCCTCTGCTCAAACCGGGATCTGTCAACCTTTTCCTCGATCTCCGAATCCTTCAGCTCCCGTCCCATGTCAGAAAGGCTGTGATCCATATCCTCCATCCGGGCCTTCAGCTTCTGGATCTCCTCCTCACGTTCCTGGAAAGTATCAATCCTGTCCTGTATATCCTCAACGTCCTCCTCAGTAACTATAGAACTGTTTTCAATCTCCTCAATATCGTCGAAAGCAGCCTCAACCGTCGGAAGAAGCTCCTCAATCCGTTCACGTTTATCCTCGAACTCTTCAACCATATCGCTGAACTCGTAATCCTTCGGCAGAGAACTGTAGTCAATCTTCAGATCGGAGACATCCTTTCTCAGGTCATTGACCTCTTCAAGAAGCTCCTCCTGCCTCTCCTTAACCTCACTATCCTCCGAGTTATCGTACTGATTCAGACGATATTCAAGCTTGGAAACTCGGTTCAGAAGCTCCTGGATCTTCGACTCCTCATCTCTGATCTCGCCTTCATACTTTTCGGCGTTATCCTTGGTCTCTGCGACCGCATCACTCACCGAGTCCTCAACGTCAGAGTTCAGCAATCCCATGGAATCAAGTAACAATTACGTGAAGCCGAGTTTAAAATGTAACCTCACAGAAAAACCGGTTCCCCCGAATCCAGAACCTTCTCATCATCAAACCAGACAGTAGGCTCAACACAGACACAGTCCCAGTGAACCTCACATTCTACTTCCCTATCATCGCTAACGTACGAAGAGTTATCTCCGACAGCGATATGAACAGTCCCGAGAACCTTCTCATCCTGAAGCGGATTACCGATCAGAGAGGCCTCGGGATTCGTACCAAAACCGAACTCCGCCACATTCTTCACACACTCAAACTTTGAAAGGCCTTCCTCCATCCTGGTGCCTTCCTCACCCCTGTAAGCGACGACCTCGTTGTCCCTGATCTCGAGCTCCGCGCCCTCACCGGAAACAACGCAGTGATCGATCACAAGAGTTCCCTCAGCATTCGCCGCCGCCCCATCCGTCTCTCCCGCCGGAAGATTTCCAAAGCCTCCTTCCCCGTCGATAAGGCCTGTATCAGTATGGAAAGTATCGATATCGATATCGAGAGTTAGATTGGTGCCCGAAGGAGTCTCTATGCGGACCTCATCGGTGTCCTCAAGCATCTCATAGACCTTCTCGGAGATCTGCTTCACCCTCTCATAATCTGCCTGAAGCGAATCATTCCAAATCTCCCTGTTTATCGCCGGAAGCGTCACCACACGAGTTCCTGACTCGCAGGCCTCCCTCCTGGCCTCCGTATGTGAAAGAGACTTCATAGTCGGCGCGATGACAACATCGGCGTCCTTCATCGCCTGCGCAACCTCCTCAGGAGGTTCATCTCCGTGGCTTCCAGGCTCCTCGAACTCCTTCAGAAGTGCAAGGCCTGCCTCTTCCTCGAGAACTTCAAGGATAGCGTCGATTAACTCCTGGTCGTTGGAATCGTTCAGAACAAGAACGCGTTCATCTTTCTGGACATTTAGACACTGTTTAACTATAGTTTCAGCCCCGGATCTCAAAGACATAGAAAAAACTTGGATACAGAAGGTTAAAACCGTAAGGCCCTACTTCAGGCGGACAGCACTGCCACGTTTCTTATCAACGAACTCGAGTTTCTCCTCGCGTGCAAGCCATCCGATCGCCATGTAAACCTTGGTGCCTGGGGCATCAACCCCCTTTGTAACCCCAGAAACAGAGGTCTCTCCGTTCTCATCAAGGAAATCCCAGACATCTCCTGCGACTTCACCTATCGTTTCTTCCAAAATCATTCACCAGTAAACAGAGATTCCCCTTCCCGGTTTAAATTACCTTCCCGAAACCAGGACCAACCGAAAAACTATTAACTACTGAAACATAACAACAATTATGGTTGTCCAGACACTTCTCCAGGGAGAATCAAAAAACCGTGTAGCCGACGAAAAAGCAGCAATACAGCACGGAGAAGTGATCAGGACAGGAACACATAAAGACGTCTACATAGGCCTCCGCGGAGCCGTGAAGCCCGTAGAGGAAGACGACTTCGAGGAGGAAAACCACGAAAGACTGACAGGAACAGAACTTACAGCAGACGCAGAAATCAACCTCAGGGACTTCACCGACATAGGCCTCTGGCCCGACACAGTAGTAATCAAACAGCAGATGGCGGACAGAGAACTGGAAGAAGCAGTACAGCACTACAGAACAGGCCACGTAGTCGAGGAAACCGTCGAAAACCTGCTTGACGAATTCACGGAAAGAGGCCTGGTCTACAGCGACCCCGGAGACAACATAGGATTCTTCTCAGGCAAAGCAAAGGCCTTCGACGTCTACGACGAGTCCAGCTTCGACCTCTACCAATCAAGGCCTGAAGAAATGTCACAGGCAGATTTTCACAGCTTCTCAAAGAAAGCACCGGTCATGTACCAGAAATTCGCCTGCGATCTGGCCAGATACGCGCCGGAAGAAACAGAAGAAGTCGTCGACAAAGTCTCAGAGGCCTCAGACTACCTTATCTCCGGAGAGGCCTCGATAACAGACTTCCAGCAGGCCTTCGAATACCGGCGGTGACTACTAAAAACTTCACTGAAGAAACCTTTCTACACCGCCTCGTTGGCTCAGCTTGGCTAGAGCGGTCCCCTCGTAGGCGTGGTTAGTGCATCTTCCTTCAGGGAAGCATGCTTTGAGCAGGTCAACTTCCTAAGGAAGTAGACTGCGATGCTCGAGCCGGACGCAACAGGTCATGCCTCCGGCATCGCTTACAGGCAACTACGTTGAGTTAGGGACAGGTCCCGGGTTCAAATCCCGGACGGGGCTCTCACCCATTACAGTCTCTAAGCCCTTTCTGGCGAGATAGCTGATCCTTGTTAGAAAAAATTTGTTACCTAGAACATCTTTCCGATACAGAATTCGTGGGCTGTGCCTTCCTTTATCTCGACTCCTTCCTTTTCGATTTCATGGCCACAGACAACACAGACATCGTCTCCCATACAGTATTTTTACGTTTGCCAGGGTTAAATATGTATCTTCAAACATTCGTTTATTTTAAGTGGTTTCAGAACTACACTTATACAACATGAAACCAAATGAGAGAGACATTCGAATAATTGAACAGTTGAATAGGGATGGACGGGCCTCTCTGCGGAAGATAGCGGAAAACCTCGAGTATTCGGCTTCTACAGTCAGCAACCATTTCAGGACGCTTCTCGAGGAGGGAGTGATAAAGGGTTTCAGGCCTGACCTGGATTACAGCAAATTAGGCTTCAGTTTTACCTGTCTCACTCAGATCAAGGCGGAGGCGGGGGAGCAGGAAAGGGTTGCAGAAGAGCTCTCGGAGAAGACCTACATCCATTCACTGTACCAGGTCACCGGAGACACAGATCTGATCGCTATCTGCAAATTCAGAAGCCGTGAAGAGATGAAAGAGAACCTGACACAGGACCTGAACCAGCTGGACGGAATAACCGATACGAAGACGAACGTCGCCCTCGACTCCAAAGTTGAATGCCGGCCTGTAGAGCTCTGAGGCCTGGAAAAACTACTTTTACTCTGCTTCTTCATGGACAAGTCCTTCTTCGATCGCTGCCTGTATGTAGTCCTCCAGGACGCTGCTCCTGACATCTTTCACGTCTCCGGAGTTGCGTAGCCAGTACTGGAGTTCCGCCTGGACTTTGCCGTCTTCAAGGCCTTTCAGCATTACTTTTGGTTCTGGATTGGTCATGACTTCTCCCTGTTTGTTCGCCGCCTCTTTCAAGAGCTCCGCGTGCTCTTCCTGTTTCAGCGTATCGAGCGGGATCTCCAGGCTGGTCTTTGTCTTTGTTCCTTTCGTGAAGTTTTTGACTGGGCTGGTTACGAGGGTGCTGTTCGGTACGACAAGTTTCTCGCTTGAGTAACCGTTCAGGACTGTCGCTCTCAGCTTGATCTCCTTTACGACACCTTCGTAGTCGCCTGTCTTGATGTAGTCCCCTCTGGTGAAAGGGTTGTCAAGATGGATGAAAGTGCCGCCCACGATACTGGCGACCTGATCCCGCATGCAGAACCCTACTGCTACAGTAAGTGCAGCCGCGATAGCACCTATTATGGTTGCAAGTTCCCGAATTCACCGGCCTGGAGAGCAACAGTAAAGGATACGAAGAGTCCTAGCACGCCCACAAGATTTCCTAGAGACTGTACAGCCTTCGAATCCGCTCTCCTTCCTACAAGCTTCCTGGTGAGAGGTATCAGGAGCAGCCTGGTAAGTGCTACGCCAATTATTAAAGCAATGAAGAACCTGACAAGCTGTATGTAGGCGCTTGTTCCGTTAAGGAGTGGGATTTCAAATACCATGTAAAGGTCTTATAAAGAAAACGTGTTAAGAGTTTTCCTGCGACGATGTTTGAATCGAACCGTTACCAGGTCCGGGAGAAAACCCTGTCAAAGGGCGATCAGCACAAGGTCTACGAGGAAGACGATCTTATTCTCTACTCCAGGATCGAGGACAAGGATCTCCGGGAGGACGTGGTCTTCGTGGACCAGGACGACAATACCCGGCTTGTAGTCACGACCAATCCTAAGCTTGATGTCCCGGTTTCCTACAGCATAATAGATAGTGAAAAAGACGAAGTTGTTGGAGGCCTCAGAAGAGAATGGGGATCTCTAAGACATCGCTGGAAACTGATAGCAGGCGACAACAGCATAGTTGGAACGATAAAGGAGGACCATCTCTCGCTCTCACTCATCAGAAGGTTCATAACAACCGTCCTGCCCTTCAGATACGACATGGTAGATGAAGACGGCGAACACCTGGCGGACATCGATGGAGAGTTCAACATGAGAGATGTCTACAACGTTAACATCCACAGCGACCTGGATCCCCGGCTAGTGCTTGCTGCAGCGCTCGTAATGGACTTCATCGAGACGAAATAGCCGCAGCCAACTTCTCGCGCGTCAAGATCTCCAGATCACTTGAAGAAGCAGTATCAGACCTCGACATACCGGCAACGTAGTCTACATCGTATTCTTCAGCCATCGAGACAAGATCACTATCAACCTCGCCATCCAGAACCACTGCAAAGGCCTCACCCTGCGACTTGCGCAAAGCCTCCTCCACTCTATCCAGTGGCGCCTTCTCAATCACTTTAAGATCCTCATCCAGTACGTTCACAGCCCTGGTCGCAACAAGGCCTTCCAGCGCCTCAAGTATACCGGATCTCAACTTTTCATCGACCTCTTCATCAACTTCGGTCGAGTTAGCGTACTTTACAGGCCTTTTATCCCTGAGAGCCTCGTGAGCCTCCTGCTTGGACAGTTCCTCTACCTCCTTCCCTTCAGGAGCTCTCGCCACGTAACGGGGCTCGGCTTTCTCCTTCAGCTCCTCCAGGATAAGATCGCCGCCCCTGTCGCCGTCCAGGAACGCGGTAATATCCTTATCCTCCGCTATCTTCGAGATGCCCTCGGGAACGTCCGTGCCATCGATCGCCACAGCGTTCTTCAAACCATGCTTCAGCAGGTTAACCACATCGGCCTTACCCTCCACCAGAACGACCTCATCCTCGCGTTCGGCGTCAGGCCCGGCAGTGAAACCCCGGAAATCAGATACCTGGTTCTCACGGACCTCCTCCTTTATCTCATCCTCAAGCTCCGCCTTCGAAGGCGTCTCCTGCTCGATATCATCCAGTAACTGTTTCGCACGCTTCACAATATAGTCTCTCTTCGACGTACGGTCATCCCTGATTCTCTCAACAGTCAGATCAGCGTTCGTAGGCCCGACACGCTCTATCGTCTCCAGAGAAGCACCAAGCAACGCGGTATCGGTCGCATCAAGAGAAGTAGGAAGCTCAATAGTAGCCTCGGTCTTACCATCCTTCCTCTGAATCTCAACATCCATACGGCCGACCTTCCCGGTCTCCTTCAACTCACGAAGGTCCAGCTCCTCGCCGAGAAGGCCCTGAGTCTGTCCGAATATCGCACCGACGATATCCGACTTCTCGATCACTCCGCCTGCCTCAAGACTTGCCTCTATAACATAACTTACCTGATCCTGTGCCACCTTACCCATCGTAATTTTTCAACCTCTTTTCGAACTCCTGTTTATCCATATCCAGTTTCAGCTTTTTACGTCTGGACCTGTGCCCCGAAATGATGGCAGGCCTCTCTCCGGTGATCTCCTCCACACGCCGAACAAGCTCCGAATTAGCCCTGCCCCGCGAGGCCTCCGACTCCAGGAAGAACAGCGGAAAATCCCCTAACTCCACAGAGAACTCCTCGCATTCAGGCCTCACCTTGACGTATACCTCGCCCACTGGAAAAACACCTCCTAAGTGAAAAACAGGGATTTGGCTGCCCGGTAACACACGCAATCATTCCGGGTCCCTTTTCCGGTCATCCGTGCTGACCAAAGGGCAGCCAAAAAATACTAGCCCATATACTCCTTTGACGGGTTAAACTTATACCGGTTTCACTGGAAGAAGATCCCTTCCTCTAGGTCCGGTTCGAAGTGGGCCTGGCGTGTCTTGGTCTGGGTCGGCTCCTCACCGTGATACTTCCTTACGTACCTGACGTACTCCATCATCTTCTCTCGAGCGTACTCGCCGTCGTACTCTATCATCTCCTTACCGATATACTTCATGAAAGCCCATCTGAAGAACCTGTTCAGAGGCCTCGCCACAAGTCTTGGAAGGAAGTCGATTCCCTGAGGCATATCATACTTCATCTCAACTCTTGACCAGTACTCCACCAGGCAGAAATTATTCTCCCCTGACGGAGCGGACTTGGTCCTGATCCTTGGCTTGATCCTGTAACTGCCCCGGCCACTCGGCAGAGGCATCTCACAGAGCATTGTCGACTCGAACTGATTGCTGTCAACGTTCTGGTAGTAGTACTTCTCGAAAGGCCTTGTCATATTCATGTTCTCCTTCATAAGGTACTTGTGCTCCTCGTAGATAGTCGGAACATTCGGCGACTCGTACCAGTCCAGGCGGTTCACTAGCTCCACCCATCCACCGTCAAAGATATGGATGTCGCTCCAGATATTGTCGTCCTCGTCTTCATCCGGTTCAGGCGTCCTGAACCAGTACGCAACTTTTTCCACAAAATCTTCGTCATCGTGGTCGCTCACCTGTATTTTTCACCTCAGCCCCACGGAGCGTCGTAATGAGACGCTCCTGTCCTTCCAATAGACTCCTGAACTCCAAACTTTTGACGCATCAAGTTATGAATCCTCAACACAGTTTCCTCCGCTTCCTCCTCATACCTCTCAATCTCCTTCGAGTAAAACTTGTTATGCCAGATCCCTACAAGTATTCTATAAAGCTTGGAACGCTGAAAACGGGTCTTCTCCTCAGCAGTGGGCGCACCCGGCATCCTCTCCTGCTCCAGGTAAGAAGGACCACGAGGCGTCCAGGAGGCAGGATTCCAGCCAGGATAAACCGAAATAACATCCGCCGAGACCTGTACACGGGCCTTCAAGATATCCTGAGTCCTCTCCTGCTTGTAAATATCTTTAGGCGGTTTCGCCTTGAACGAAAGATTGTAATGGATCACAGTATGAGGAGACTTCTCCTTGAAAGCATGCATACGGACACGGTCCTTGGGCTTTGAAACATTGAACTCCATCTTCCCTTCCTCAATCCTGTCCATATCGAACTCGTCCACAAGAAGGTCCTTGAGGCCTCTGTAAATCCTGGCCGGATCCTCATCCACGAAGAAGTGGTCTGCCTTCTTGATAACATCTTCCTCGAACTTAACCATGCTCAGGCCTCCAGTGTCTCACCAATCCCACTGCCAGACGAAGCATTCGAAGCTCGATAGAGCTTCTGCATGTCCAGAAAATCTCTTAGAGATTTTCGAGCAGTTGGACAGTTCTCGTTTTCCATGATTTTCAGGCCTCCAGTGTCTCCCTCAACCTGTTGACTAACGTGTCCATTTTTTCCTCTACCGCAGGTTCATAGCCTTCGCGGACGCTGCCGTACAGGAACTTGTCATAAAGCGATCTGTAGGCGTAGTACCAGAGGCTTTCCTGCCAGAATCTTTCATCCGGGTACTCTGTCACAAGCTTGCCATTAACCTGGATATCGACTTCTCCCGTGGCCTTGTTGATCTTGAAGAAGATCTCCAGCTCCTCCGCCGTCTCACCATCAAGCCCTTCCTCAGTCTCTATCTTCACTCTTATCATGTCGCCGTCGACGTCGTTGTAGTACTTCTCCTCGTGGACGTGGTCGAACGTCATCCTGTTCTCCAGGAGGTCCTTGATCTCGCTGTAGGCCTCCTTCGGATATTCGACCTCCACAGTAAGTCTGCGACGCTCGACTTCCTCGACGATATTCATACAAGTCTAGTTTTGGAGGCCTCCGTAAAAAAGCCCTTCGGTGCAGAAGAAAAAATCAGGGGAAAAACAAGGCTCTCAACGGCATTCAGGACAGACCCACATGCCGTTGACCTGTTCCAGGTCCTCCGAGAAGTTCTCACAGGATTCACAGTTGCCGTTCCGGGATTCAGGTCTAGGAGACGCCTCGGCCTCCATCTCCTCCTCTTCCTCCATGATCTCTGCGAAACCAGGCCATGCACGGAGGATATCGGACTGAGTTACAATACCGACAAGCATATCATCTCTCACCACCGGAACACGGGAGACATCGTTCCTGACCATCGCCATAGCAACCTCATCAAGGTACTCGTCCTCTTCAGCGACAATAAGGTCAGTACTCATTATGTCCTCGACAGCCACTTCGGAAGGATCCTTCCCGTCTTTCGTAACCTTGTAGACGATATCACGGCAGACAACAACACCCACTGCCTCACCGTCATCAACGACGATCAGGCCTCGAATGCCTTCATCTTCAAGTAATGCTGCAGCTCTCGTAACCGGTTTATCCTGCTCAACGGCGATCACACCATCTGTCATGACTTCTGCAATCTCAACGTTCTGGCTCATATTTACAGGGAAGAGGCCTCGAAACTAATTAACCTTACGCTCTCGACGGGAAAAACGGGTTGAAAAAAGTTTTACCCTGCGAACTGTCCAAGGCCTGTCTGGCGCTGATCCTTGCCGAACAGGCTCTGCAGGGTCTTGTTCAGCATCAGCACCTGCTGGCGCAGATACGGCGTAATCTCATACTCATTGATGATCTCCTTCGACGGCTGCATATACTTCTTGATAGTTCCCTCAGAAATCGTCAGCAGCACCTTGCCCCCGCACTCCGGACATTCCGCGGTCTCCTTGCCTGAAGGCGCGATCGTCTGCTGTGTCATCGGAACACGCCTGAACTTCTCGTTACAGTCAACACAACGCATCTCCTGGCTGGAAAAGCTTCTCAGGTTACCTCTGATATCCGGAAGGAAGTGCTTCTGTAGCAGGAGCTCCGCGACCTTGTCCTCATCCACCGCTTTCAATTTCTCACCAAGGCCTAACTGCGCAGAGGTCTTCTCACTCATCTCATCCAGCGTAACGTACTCCGACTGATTAGGCCCGTTCTCAACACTGGTCGATTCATGAGTGAAACCATGCCTGTACGGCTCATCACTGTGAACGATGTCCTCGCCGATCTGGATCTCGTTGTCCAGGTTCCACGGCTTCTTGTACTCCTGCGTCTCCTCGTAGAAACCGAGAGGATATTCATCCACCGTTTCGATAGCCCAGGCCTCATCATCGATCTCGTCAGCGTTCAAAACAGTTGAAAGGATCAGAGGAGCGTCCATCGTGTTGTGAGCGAATACAGGATGCGGGCCGCAGAGGAAGTTCTGGTTCCCCGGCACTTCCAGATCATACACGTAGTCATCGCCGTAATCCCTCTTCTCCACCTCTTTAACACGTTCAACAGATATATCTCCCCTAACCGGCTTCTCCAGCGAGTCAAGGCCTTTACCGTAAAGTTCCTCTACTCTCTGTTTGGAGGCAGTTTTCATCCTGTCGTTCTTCCTGTCATTGGAGAAAGACTGCTTTATCTCCTTGTAGTCGGCGCCGTCGGCTCTCAGAGCTTCTCTTCCTTCATCCAGCACGTTCCATAGAGGCCAGTAAGGATCCTTGTCAGTCCATTCCGAGTAGAGGACCTCCCAGGTCTCGCCCGCCTTCCGGGTTGAAGACTTGAAGCCCAGTTTCCTGACAAGTAGAGAGAGCTGTGTGGCCATCTCTCCACTCTTGGTGTAGAGCTTGGAGAAACCTTTCTCCTCGTAGATAGAGCCGTCTCCAGCCCGGTAGGCCTGTACGAACTCCTCTACTTTCTCTTCTTCGGCGCCGAACACGAACGAAGGAATGCTTTTTTCGTCGAACTTCTCCCTTTCAAGACCTAGCTCTTCCAGCGCCCGCATCAGGACCGCAGGAGTATCGACCCAGTAGCACTTCTTTTTTCCTTCTCTGTCGTCTATATGAGTTCTCGGCTCCACACCTGTCAGCTCACGTATGCAGTGCTCGACGTCTTCTATCACATCTTCATCTGTATTTGTTATCCTTCCCCTGTCCAGGTCGCCCTCTGAAAGCAGGTAGCCCAGCAGGCGGTAAAGCTCGGCCGAGTTCTCGATGAACCGGTCTACTGGATCTGTATTAGCTCTCAGCCTTACCTTGCAGGAAGGTACGACTCCCACATCCTTGTAGAACTCCAGAGGTGCGTCCCTTCTACCTGTCCTGTACCTGTAGATATTGTGTTCTCCGTACTCCTCTTTCACTTCCTCTCCTGCCTCGGCCTTGATCTCCGACTCCAGTTCCTCGAGCTCTTCCTCAGGAACCTTCACGTAGCATTCATCGTCCGGCAGCAACTCGAAGAGATCGATCTCATCCTCAAGGCCTTCAGCCTCCAGCTCAGGGTTCGAAGGAACCACTATACAGTCTCCTTCCTCAAGCTCCCTGACAGGCCTTGCCTCTATCTCATCTCCTTCAGTAACGAAAACACTGTGATCGCCGGTTACAGAGATCTCTCCACGGGAAGTACTGACCTCGAACACTTCCTTATCGTTCTCGTGCCTAATCAGAGCGGAGACATCCCTGAACTCGACGTCGCCCGAATCTTTATCAAACGAGACAGCCTTGATATCTTCATCAAAGCTTCTATTTACCTCAAACCCATCTTCACGCGTTTCAAAGCCTTCTTCCTCCAGCACTTCGTCTATAAGCTCATCCGCTCTCGGAGCCTTGATCTCTCCGTTCCTCTTGACAACAAGCCTCGTATCCCTCGTAATACTCCTCGCTCCCGTCATGTCCGGGAGATACTTCCTTGAGAAGTTCAGTAATCCGTCCATCATCAAAAGGATAGCGTCCTCGTCGCCGTCAGCGTTCCTCCTCTTCGCTGCATGCCAGTAAGGATGAGCGTAGATGCCTTTGGCGTCCGTGAAACCTATTATACGGCCCACGGTTCCTCCGGACGTGTGAGGTGCCAGACCTATCACAAGGGAGCCGACAAGATCCTGTTTCTCCTCGACATCGTAGTAAGAATCAAGGCCGTAGAACTCCTCCAGCAGCTCATCGACGTAGTTCGCAACTCTCACGAAGTAATCGGAGGCCTTCAACGTGTTCTCGCCATCAGGTATGACCAGATCCTGAGGCTTCAGCTCCAGAACCTGATCCTCGTTCTCTAGTTCTTCTCCGTTCACGTCCTGTTTGTAGCCGATCTCCCGCAGCTTCTCGACGGATACATTGATCTCTTTCGGCTTGAAATGGGTCATAGGAATGTCCGAGGCATCGTATCTTACTGTGCCGTCCTTGTTCGCGTATAGATCGTATTTCTCACGTAGAAGGCCTTTCTCGATAGGTTCCACATGCTTGTGCTTCGATGTCATCCCTCTGAAGGATTTCAGGAGTTCTGGAGGCTCTCTCATGCCAAGGTTCTCCAGGGCGTCGTCCATCATCTTCCTGACATCGATATCGGTCTCCCTGTACCTGTTCAGCCAGGTACCGCCGCAGTTACCGCATTTATCCTTTTCCTCCGTGTATTCCTTGCCGCAGTCGCTGCAGACCCAGACAGCTTCCGCAGGAGCGTCGCATTCACGGCAGAAGCTGTAATGCGTGATCTCACCACACTCCGTACATCTATTATGAATTATCTGCTCCCGTACAATTCCCTGCTCTCCATGCATTGTCTGCTTGTAGGAAGCGGACAGGTTTCTCATACGTCCGCCCTCCTGCTTGCCGCAGGGGAACAGAAGCTGTGGATCGCCGTTCAGGGTCCTGCGCTCGGCTTTCTCAGGCCTCCCCATACGTCCTCCAAGGTAATGCGGTGCCTGATCCCTGACCTCTATACCTGAAACATCCTCTATGAACCCCGGTATATCTGAGGCCTTCTCAACTTCCTCAAGTCTTTCAGTATTGTCGTTTTCAAGGTCGAGAACTTTTCTCATCACCGCCATATCGTTTTCCCTGAGCTCGATCTCGCCTTCTTTCTCCCTGTGCTGTACAAGTATATCTTCCAGGGCCTTTTTCGCCTTCGAGTTCCATTCCTCGTTGCGCAGGGCCTTGTACAGGGCCTTGAACTTTGCTGGAGAGGTCTCTCTCCAGTGGTACGTCCACTTGGGATGTAGAGGCATTCCGAGAGCTTCGGATATCTTGAAAGCTTCCTCCGGCGTCGGATCCCGTTCCTCGAAGCTTTTGCCAAGCTTTACATCCTGCTCTTTCAGCTCCTTATCCAGTTCTTTCTCCCACCATTCGCTTACGTATGGTGAGGGCAGCAGTTTCTTACCGTTCTCCACGAACTCGCCATACGTTACAAGTATATCGCCGAGGAACAGTATCTCCTCTATATCGTTCTCCAGTTCCTTTGCTTCTTCCCTCGTATCGACTTTTACCACATCTCCGTTCTTCAGACGGGCTACAGGCGGATGGATGCTGTCGCACGGGCTCCCGACCGTTGCCTTGCCCGGGTACTCCACTTTCATCTGGGTTCCGATCGCGAGGAACCGCTCTGTGATCTCCATCGTCGCCGGGTGGAAGCTGGTCGCTGCGAGGCCGTTGGTCCTGCTGTGACCGTACCTCAGGCGGAAACCTCCTTTCCTCCCGGGATGTCCGAAGACAGGCCTTCCAGCGGTTAGGGAACCGAGATACTTGTCGCTCGGCGTGTACTTGTCCTTCTCCTCATCGTCCTCTTCTTCATCGTCGCTTCCGGACGAGTGGAGCTCTTTCTGCAGGTCAAGATATTCTCCTATCCATTCCCAGTGCTCCAGGCCGAACTCCTCGCCCCATTTCTCGATACGTTTCTTGATCTTCGGAGCTTTCAGCGGTAGGCCGTCCAGGTAGACCAGGCAGAGGCCTCCACGGATCTGGTTCGTGTCAACGCGGTCGAGGTCCTTGTAGTTCGAGACGTCCAGGTCCTCAGTAGGGCTTCCTGTGACCTCGACAGGAACGTTCTCGGCAATCATCTCTGTCTCCTCCCTCTCCGGCGAATACTGCTTCGCCGTAACCCTGTTAATATAGTCATCAACTTCTGTAGAATAACGTTTCACGACAGTATCTGAAGGCTTGAAACGGTCAAGGCCTACGCCGATCCTGACGTAATCGGAAAGCAGGACGGACATGGCGCTCGCAGTACCGCCCGCGGATCTGATAGGTCCTGAGTAGTAGACCGCCAGGTACTTACTTCCATCATCGTTCTCACGTACACGGATGTCTCCAATACCTTCCAGCGGCGCAGTCGTGATACCCCCCGTCATGTAAGAGACACCTACACGAATACCTGCGTCGCAGGCCTTCTCCACGTCGTCGAAGTCGTAGAAGTTTCCCTCCGCGATCTCCCGAGCAATAGAGAACGAAACCCTCTCGTCGTTCTTCCCGTACTCGTCCTCAAGCTCCCTGATCCTAGCGGCGACGCCCTGATCCTCCAGCTCCGGGAACATCGCCGCGATAACCAGCGAAGAGGCCTTCTCAGGCAGATCTGTGGCTACAGGGATGTCTACCTTGTCTTCAGGATCCTTGGACTGATCTCTCGCCTTCTCAGCTACATCGTAGGCCTTTTCAGTTTCCTGTGATATTTTTCCAAAGTATTCCTCCGTTTTCATCCTACTCCTGGCCTCCGTAACGTTTTTTTACAATTTCAAGTATGTCTTTGAACTCTCCTGTCTCCGCGTCAACATTATTGTACTCCACCTGTTCATGGTTCTCCACCATGAATGAATTCTCGGCTTTTTCAGCGATATCAACGTCGTTCGCTCCGTTGCCTACGAAAACGATCTTCCGGACTCCTGCTTCCTTCATCTCGTTGAAGGCCTTGCTCTTATCATCGGCGTAGACGTCTTTCTCTATAAATTTGAACCTGCCATCGCTGAACTTGAAGGTCCAGCTCGGGACTACAAAGTCTGCATCCAGGTTCCTGGCCGCTTTACACGACATGCTCTCCGACGTATGGGAGAGAATGCCTACCTTGAAGCCTGACTCCTTGAAAGCCTTCACAAGCTCTGCGCTGCGATCTCTCAAGTTCAGGAACGACTTGTTGTACCACTCCACAAGGTCTTCCGCGGTCTCATGGTCTGTCTCCTCCAGTAACTTGTTCAGCTGCTGGACGTTCTCCTGCTCGAACTCCTCCCGTGAAATCTGTCCGTTCCACCACTTGTCCACGCGTCTGAAGTACTCTTCAGGCGTTTCACCGGCAAGGAGATGGAGTCCGCTCCAGTAGCCAAGATCCGTCTTTATTTCAAAGCTCTCCCCTTCAAACATCCTGTAAACGTGTTCAGGCCTCGGGTTCGGAGGCACATGCCGGTCACCTGGCTTGAGAGTTCCCTCTACATCCATGAGAACAACTTTTTTCCCTTCAAAGGCCTTGAAATCTTTTTTTCCCGATAGTACTTCTATATCTTTCATCAGAACTGTTTCACCTCCGAACTTCTGAACTCTAAGACTCCTCGAGTCTTCCCCGGCCAGCAACCATAGGTTGCGGGAGTTCGACCATCATAATACATGGCTCGAGAGAGCCATTTCTTGCGTGCCAACTGAGCGTAACCAGTTGTCATCAGAACTGTTTCACCTCTGTGTTCCTGTTCTTGAAGTTTAGTATAGTTACTTTTCCTGGATCTGGCTCGTGCCCTACACGTTTCTGGAAATCTGTCTGGGCCTGGAACGTCGACGAGCAGATGACGTTCACGCCCTTGTAGCTGCTTACTGCATGGCTGTGGAAGTGACCTGAAACCATTACATCCGGCTTCTCCTCGATAACCATGTGATCAGTAGCCTCGGGCGAAAGCATGTTTGTTCCGTACGTCGGCGCAAGATGCCTGCGCTTCAGAAGATCTATCATAACACGGTCCGGCTCGTCGTAAGCGTGCTCACGAAGCTCCTGAATCTTATCCACGTGATCGTCAAAGCTATAGCCGTGATACATCAGATGCTTCAGGCCTTTTGACTCGATGCCGTGAAGCCTGACAGTCTGAGGATTCTGGACCCTGTGAACATTATCATATTCAGGAATCCTTGTGAACGCTTCCCTGGGCAGCCTTGGCTGTGGCTCGGAAAGCCTTGTTATATCGTGGTTGCCCGGTCCTATAATTATCTGTATGTCCTCCGGTATCTTGTCAACCCAGTCCTCAAACAGTTCGTACTGCTTGTAAATATCGGTTACACGCAGTTCCTCTTCCTGTCCTGGGTAAACGCCCACGCCTTCAACAAGATCGCCTGTGATAACAAGATAGCCGATCTTCGACGCCGCATCCGTGGAAAGCCACTCGGCAAAACGGTCCAGACGGTCATCAAGAGTATCTATCGATCCAAGGTGTAGATCAGAGATGTAAGCCGCCTTGACCTCATCTTCAGTGGAGGCTGTCCTGCCCTGAGGAATAGGAAGGTCAGGCCTCACCACGCTGTTCGCGTAGATGATGTCGCCCCCCATGCTTCCCTGCACGCCGATCATCTCATCCGGAACAATCAGTTCGCCAGGCCTCTCATCAACAAGGGCCTTGAAAGTCCCTGTCTTGTCCTCAATCTCTACTATGTATTTACCTGAGGATGTGGAGTACTTGTCCTTTACAAGGCCTACTGTGGTCGCCTGTTCCCCTTCATCTCTCTTCTCCAGTCTCTTTATGGTTGTTGCTGACTGAAGCTGCGTTCTCCGGGTAAGAAGCTTTCTCATCCTGTCGTAACGGTCGTTGTAATAGGATAAGAACTCTGGGACGTCTTTTTCTTCTTTATTGATATCTGCCTCGTCCATTATCTCGACCTTCGTCCTCAGCTGATCTCTTCTACCTGAATCACGAAGTCTTACAGTTTTCTCTGAGGAGAACTTGGAGCCTCTGCGGTCGTAAAGCTCCTCCTCTTCCTCGCTCAGATCATTGTTAAGCTTGCTCTCGTCCACTTCTTCATCAAAGTCTTCATCTGTGGAGTCGGTGCCCTGAGAAGTCTGATCCTGGGAAGGTTCTTCCTGATCCTGTTCAGTATTTCTTTGCTGTTCGGAGGCGTCTTCATCTTCTGAACTATCCGAAACTATAACGCTGTCCTCCATCTCCCCCTCCTGTTCAGTAGTTGTACCTTCACTTATTTCAGTCTCGGAAACAGCTTCAGGCGAAGAATCACCGGGCTGTGAAGAAGATTCCTGCTCCACCTCTGAGCCTCCACCAGGCCTTGCCTTAACGACCTGCCTCTGCTTGCCCGTGGAGACGTCCTGAGAAAGCTTCTGCCTGAGCCTCTGCACCATATCAGCTGAAACATACATCGGAGTGGTGTCAAGCTCTCTGATCAGCTCTACATCTCTCTCAGTCAGTTTCTCTGCTGCTTCTCTTCCCACCATGCAGCCCTGTTTAGTAAGTTCTTTTACCGCGTTTTCTTCCATACAAAGATTCTCCCCCGTTGATTAAGGCCTTTCTACCCGATGTAGAACTTGTCCTCTACCATTTCTTCAAGCCTTCCACAGATATTATCCGAAAGGTCTACGCTGATCTGTCGAGTCCTGCCGTAACGTCCCTTGCTGATGACTTTGGCATTGATAACACCAAGCATGTCGAGCTCCGAGATAAGGCCTGAAACTCTTCTCTGCGTAAGTTCTGAAACATCTACTGTCTTGCAGAGGGCCTTGTACTCGCTGTAGACATCTCCTGTAGCGATCTCGTCCTCGTCCTCCGTCATATCAAGTATTGTGTAAAGGACTAGCTTCGAATGCTTCGGCTGGCTTCTTACAGTCTCGACCACTCTGTCACGCTCGATCTTGCTCTGTGCCTTGTTCACATGTTCTTTCTCTATTCTTTCTACTTCGGAACGCTCGGCCAGTTCACCTGCGACACGTAGCAGGTCGAGAGCTCTTCTTGCGTCCCCGTGCTCCTGTGCAGCTAATGCAGAACATTTCGAGATAACTCCGTCCTGGAGAGCGCCTTCGACAAAGGCCTTGTCAGTCCTGGCTCTCAGGATCTCTCTCAACTCGATAGCGTTGTAAGGAGCGAAAATTATCTCCTCCTCGGAAAGCGAGGACTTGACTCTTGAATCCATGTAATCAGTGAAGTTGAGATCGTTGCTGATACCTAAAATGGAGACCTTGGTCTCGTCCAGATCGTCGTTGATCCTGGTAAGGTTGTAAAGGAACTCGTCTCCGACCTTCTTCACGAGCGCGTCGATCTCGTCCAGCGCGATAACTACGACTCCGCCCTGGTCCTGTAAGGCCTCGAAGAACCTGTTGTAGATCTCATCTGTAGGAAGGCCTGTGCTAGGCACTTCTTCACCTAATTGACGAGCAAGTTTAGCTAGTAAACGGTATTCAGTATCTGCAACCTTCTTCATCTTGCAGTTGATGTATAGTATGTTCAGATCTATCTCCTGCTCATGTGCAACATCTTGAAGCTCATCTGTAACATGTTTTACGACCAGTGTTTTCCCTGTACCTACAGATCCGTAAAGGAAAACATTGCTAGGATCATTGCCTTTCAGTGATGGCGCTAGAATAGATGCCAGATCATTGATCTGTTCATCCCTGTGAAGGATGTTATCCGGTTTGTAGCTGGTGGTCAGAGCGTCCTTGTTTTTGAAAACAGAATCCTTATCGATGTAGTTAGAGAACATCGACTTCAGATTACTCTGACTCATTCGACCCCCTCCGTAAAGTCAGAATCCAGAATCATCTTTGTCCCCGTATCATTTCTACTTGAAACCAAGGTTTATAATCCCTTTCCAATCGAAGTCGGGGTGATTTGGACCCCCACCCCCTGATTTCGTGTGGAAAACTAATCTGCCCAAAGTTTCTGAGTATAACAGTGTTATATAGTTATAACGTTGTTATACAGTATAGCAGTGTTATATCCGAACTCCCAGCTCAGAAGCTTTCTTCCACTTGAAACAAAGGGGTGGGCGGCTTCTTCCACAGTAGCTCGAGATCACTGAAACAGCATATTTCCAGCACAGCAGAAATCCTTTCCGGCATACGGCTACTTCCGCGAGCAGGCCTACCTGTATAACGCCGTTATACTTTTCTCCTCGGGTCGCAGGAAAAAATCTGGCCGACCGATCTCCCGCTCCCGAACTCAGAATTTTGTTTTCTCCAGTCGAAGGCCTCAGCTTCCTTCCTCGCATCTACTTCTCGAGCAAAGGCCTTTTCCACCCCCTGATTTCATGTGGAGATTTGGTTAACATTCCTGTCTCGGTGACAAATTTCCTGCCTTTCGAGATATGTTTGTGTAATCCTTGGCTTTTCTTGTAAGAATTTCTGGAACTTGATATCTGCTCATAAAGAAACTGATTTTCTTGGTATAAACTTGAGCTCTTCTTTATGGAAACCCTTGTTCTATGTATGCACCCATTTAAAACAGCTGTTTGTACTGAAGAGGAAGTCTTATTTTGTAAAGATGCCTGAGATCTTTATCTGTTTGCAGGATTTTTTATAGAGATATCTTCTCCAATATGAGTTATGGAGAGGGAAAACTTCGGTTCAACGAGAGGCAGGTTCGAGTCCGTTGAGACGGAGGAAGCTGAAGCTGAGGCCTTTGTACCTCCTGAACTTCCTGTGGAGATCGAGCCGGATATGGAGTTGCTTAATCTTCTTGACACTGCTCGGGGCAACCTTGGAAGGCTGTACAGCATGTCCGAGGATCTCGAGAATCCAGCTCTCTACTATGGGCCTGCGCTGATGCAGGAGGCGGCTTCGAGCTCCAGGATCAAGGAAATTATCAAAGGGGAGAAAGCCGAGGCCTGAAAAACCTGAAAGGCCTCTAAACCGAGTTGTTTCACCCTTTGAAACAAAGGTATTTAAACCGTTTCAACTGTCATGAAACCATGAAGAAACAGATTCTGGCAGCAGCGATAGTTTTCACGTTCCTTGTCTCCTCCACGGCAGCGGCTTCAAACAGTTCAGCAACGCAGAACATCACGGAAAATATCTCGGACACCGCTACTGAGAAACCTGACATAGTTTTCTTTTACTCGCCGACCTGCCCACACTGCGACCACGTAGAAGAGTACATTCAAGGCCTGAACCGCTCAAAGTTCAACCTGAAGAAGTACAAGGCCTCAACTCATTCAAAACTGTTCTCGGCCTACATACAGAACCACTCAGTACCGGCGCGGTTTGCGGGAGCGGTACCCACAGTCTTCATCGATGAAAAATCCGCGGTCGGCTCCAAAAACTCCATACAGCTCATCAAAAAGACTTTAAACAGCGAGGATAGAGGTGAAAAGCAGGAAAGCAGTTCTACTGGTCAAGATGCAAAAGGAGAGGTAGGGAAACAGGAAAACGCTCTCTCCAAGCTTGGAATCATAGGATTGGCGGGTCTGGCGGCGACCGACTCCGTGAATCCCTGTGCGTTGGCTGTCCTGCTGATTCTGATCGGCTCGATCATGTCCGGCAACCTGGAAGACCAGTTGAAGGCCTTGAAGTCAGGAGCAGCATTCACCGCAGGAATCTTCGCCTCATACCTCACCATGGGCGTCTTACTGGTGTTCGGCATTAAATCAGTCCAGAAAGCAACCGCTTTGAATATTGACGGAGTCTACCTGTTCTTCGGCGGCTTCGCAGTCCTGATAGGTCTTCTCAATCTGAAGGACTGGTACAGCCATGGCCTCGGAGGCTTCGCAATGGAAGTACCGTTCTCCTGGAGGCCACAAATGAAGTCCTACCTCAAAAAAGTTACAGGCCTGGGAGGAGCTTTCCTCACAGCTCTGATAGTCTCACTTTTCCTCCTGCCCTGCACATCCGGACCATACTTCGTAGCAGGAGGAATACTATCCAACACAGCCTGGAACCTGGCAATCCCTCTCCTGATACTCTACAACGCTATATTCATCGCACCGATGCTCCTGATAATCACAGCACTCTACCTCGGGGCGACAGAAGTCGAAAAAATCCGG
>JBDGSM010000070.1:0-12456 GCA_042217545.1 Candidatus Nanohalobium sp.
CGCACTAAGAAAATACGCAGACGAAGAAACAGCCGAAAAATGGGAAATGAGCGTAGAAGACGGAACAGTAGCATTTGGTTCTGCATTGAAGAACTGGGCGATCTCCATGCCTTACATGCAGGAAACAGGAATCACATTCGGCGACGTAATCGAAAGAGTAAACGAAGGCGACCACGAAGGCCTCAGAGAAGATGCACCGATCGAAGAAGTCGTACTGGACATGGTAGTGGACCACCTTGTCAACCCACACGAATCCGCTGAATGGAGGATTCCCGCTGTATGGCCTGGCGACGTAGGCTCAGAAGTAGGTCAGGACATGCTTGACCACGACCAGGACGGCCGTCTAGTCGGCGTAGTTACAAATGTAGAGGACGACGAACACGCAGGAACGATCGCTACAGCAAGACTGTTCTCGGGAACCGTGGAGGAAGGAGACGAACTCTACGGAATCGGCTCCCAGAAGACCGAGAGAGCTCAGCAGGTCGGAATTTACTCAGGACCTAGAAAGCTGACAGTAGATAGCGTTCCCTGCGGAAACATCGTAGCTATCACAGGCCCTGACTTCTCAACAGGAGAGACGTTTATCAGGAAAGGAGAGGAAGAAATAGAACCGTTCGAGCAAATCGAACACGTCTTCGAGCCTGTAGTTACAAAGTCGATCGAGCCCAAGAGGACATCCGACCTTCCAAAGCTCATCGAAGCGCTCAGAAAACGTTCCAAGGAAGACAACACCATCAAAGTCGATATTGACGAGGAAACAGGAGAGACAAAGGTTTCAGGCCTTGGAGAGCTACACATCGAGGCAAAAGTCGAGAGATACCTTGAAGAACAGGGAATCGACATCAATGTCTCCGAGCCTATCGTAGTATTCAGGGAAGGTATCGAGGACGATTCACCGGAAGTCTCCGGCAAGTCCCCTAACAGGCACAACGAGCTTGTCATGTCCGTAGAGCCTCTTCCAGAATCCGTCAGGAAGTTCCTGAAGGAGGACTACCAGGATGTCAAGATGCAGGCAAACGAGGACCACGAGATCAAGGAAGCACTTGTAGAAGCAGGCCTTGACAAGGACGAAGCCGACAACGTAATGGAGGCCCACGAGGAGAACCTATTAATCAACGCTTCCAGAGGTATCAAGAACCTGCGTGAAATCCAGGAATACCTTGTTGACGCGTTCCACGAATTCACGGATGAAGGCCCAATGGCAGGAGAGCCAGTTATAGGCCTCAAGGTGAAGCTTCACGACGCAAGCCTGCACGAGGACGCCATCCACAGAGGGCCATCTCAGATGATCCCTACGACGAAGCAAGCTATGACAAAAGGCTTCCTCCAGTCCACTCCAAGACTGATCGAGCCAAAGCAGAAGCTGAGGATCGACACCCCTACAGACACGATGGGAGATGCCATGACAGAAGTCTCCAACAGAAGAGGAGACGTCATCGACATGGAAGAGGAAGGAGATTCCTCAGTCATCCAGTGCAAGCTGCCTGTAGAAGAGCTATTCGGATTTGAAGCCGCTCTGAAGTCCGCAACCAACGGTAAAGGCTTCTTCTCCCTGATCGATATCATCTACGAGCCTCTTCCAATGAACCTTCAGGAGGAGAAGATCATGGAGATCCGTGAGAGAAAAGGCATGAAGCAGGAGATTCCAAGCCTCGAAGACGAGTAACAGGCCTTTCACACATATTTTCCTCTTTTCTACTTTTCCTCTTTATATTCAGAACTCAGGATTTCCTCAGGCCTTTTCTCAGGAGTTTGGCTTCACGAAACCCTTTTTAAAGTTTAACAGGTAATCCGACTTTATACGCAGTTAGGTGAACAAAAAATGGCTGATAAACCACACATTAATCTTGTATTCATTGGACACGTTGACCACGGTAAATCTACTACCATCGGTAGGCTGCTGTGGGAAACAGAAAACCTTCCAGAAGAAGAAATGAGAAAGCTTGAGGAAGCTGCTGAGGAAGCAGGTAAGGAGTCTTTCAACTTCGCTTTCGCGATGGACAATCTAGAGGAAGAGCGTGAGAGAGGAGTTACAATCGACCTGGCTCACCAGGAGTTTGACTCTGAGAATTACTATTTCACGATTATCGACGCTCCAGGCCACCGTGACTTCATCAAGAACATGATCACGGGAGCTTCTCAGGCTGACGCCGGAGTCCTTGTCGTCGCAGCAGACGACGGAATCCAGCCTCAGACAAAGGAGCACGCTTACCTCGCTAAGACACTGGGAATCGACCAGCTTGTCGTTGCAGTCAACAAGATGGACCTAGTTGACTACGAAGAAGACGGATTTAATGACATCAAGGACGAGGTCTCGCAGATGATCCAGGGAGTCGGTTACGATACTTCCGACATCGACTTCGTACCTATCTCCAGCTTCGACGGCGAAGGAGTAGCAGAAAGCTCAGACGAGATGGGCTGGTATGACGGACCTTCACTACTTGAAGCACTTGACGACCTAGAAGAACCTGAGAAGGCAATCGATCTACCGACAAGAATCCCTATCCAGGACGTATACAACATCTCCGGAATCGGAGCTGTAACAGTCGGAAGAGTCGAGACAGGTGAACTCAACACAGGAGACGACGTAGTCTTCGAACCAGCATCCACAAGACTGAACAGGAATGTAGGTGGAGAAGTCAAGTCCATCGAGATGCACCACGAAGAAGTAGAAGCAGCAGAGCCTGGTGACAACATCGGATGGAACACAAGAGGCGTCGGAGAAGACGACGTCAAGAAGGGCGACGTAGCTGGAACAGCAGACAACCCACCAACAGTTGTCGAAAAGTTCGAAGCACAGGTCATCGTCCTCAACCACCCAAACGTCATCTCCGAGGGATACACACCAGTATTCCACGTCAACACCGCACAGGTCTCATGCACATTCGAGGACATCAAGTCCACCATGAACCCAAAGACAGGAGAGACGATCGAAGAAGACCCAGACTACATCAAACAGGGACAGGCAGCAAAAGTCACAATCAGGCCACAGCAGCCACTCGTCATCGAAGCAAACGACAACATCCCACAGATGTCACGCTTCGCAATCAGAGACATGGGACAGACAGTAGGAGCCGGACAGGCCCTATCCGTCGAAGAGAAAGAATAAACCAAAAGACCTCAATCTAGGGCCTTTATCTCTTTCTTATTTTCCCAACATTTTCTCCACATATTTTTTCAAGCTTTTCTACCTCTCAATACTGAAGAACTCTCAACCTTTGTGGACCTGAACAAGACTTATTATAAACTATCCACAATTGAAGGGTAATGAAAAGCAAAACCGCGTTCAGCGTTCTCCTGCTAATTCTCTCTGCCTCTCTAACGGCTGCAGCTCCCAGCATTTCTCTCAACGGACCCAGCAACGGCAGTGAAGCAGAAAGCCCTGTCAAATTCCAGTTCACACCTCAGTGCAGCTCAAGCTGCAGCTCAGCAACCTTATCTTTCAACACAACAGGAAACCTGACATTCTCACGGACCATAGACAAATGGAAAACGGGCGAAAAAACCGGGGTAAAGGCCTCAAACAGCAACTTGACACTCTACCGTGAAGGCAGCACAGGAAACCTGAACTACAGATGGTACGATACAGGAAGTTACTACAGCAGCAATGGCCATCCATCCAACACCGGGGAGATGAACAGCTTCTTCAACAGTTCAAAAAATGGAGTAAATCTAGGCGGCGAAGGCCTTCACAACGGTAGTGTAAGCTGGTATGATGGTTCAGACTGGGGCGAGAAACCTGATTATCTGCCAGCACAGGGTTATTCCTGGAAGGCCTCAGGTTATCTTTACGCACCGGAATCAGGGGTCTATACGATAGGCCTTGACTCAGATGATGCCTCTGACGTCTTCATCAACGGCAGTAAAGTCGTCTCGTGGTACGGAGGCCACGCAGTTTCCGGCAGCTACGACCACAGCAACAAAGTATACCTGGATAAAGGCCAGTACACGATCAAGGTAAGGATGGAGGAAGGAGGCGGAGACGACGGCGTCTCAGTTGCCTGGAAAAAGCCAGGAGAATCCAGCTTCGAACTGATACCTGGTAAAAGATTTTCGAACTCGAGCATGGAGTACAACAGCTCGGGAAGTTACGAGACAGAGCCTTTCTCACTGAGTAATCCTGCTTACTGGACAGGAAAAAGTTTAGAGGCCTCCATCCCTGCAAACACCAGTCTGGACGTTAACTACGCAAGTAAAAGGCCTGGTGGCTGGGAATACTTTGAATCTTTAAGCGATGTTTCTCAGACGAGGAAGCTGAAAGTCAACTTCTCTCTTTCCACGGATGAGCCTCTGAAAAGCCCTGAAGTAAGTTATCTGAACCTTGAGTACAAGATGCCTGCCAACCAAGAGTTCAACTGGATCACAGATTCCGAAAGCGAATGGCAGAAAGGCTCAACGGATCTGACCTCTATCGACTCAGGCACCGTCAAGTTGAAGAGGAACAGGTCAGGACCCAACAAAGAATTGAAGTATACCTGGTACAGTACTGAAGGCCTTAATGAAAGAAATGGTTATGCTGACAGCGCTGAAGAGATGGATAATTTCTTCAACAGCTCTACAGAAGGAGTAAGCTTCGGCGGTTCCGGCATTCATGCTGAGCGAGTTCACTGGCACAGCGGCCAGTGGGATGAGAAACCTGCTTATCTTCCCGGAGATCACTATGCTTGGAAGGCCTCAGGATACCTCTACGCACCGAACACAGGTACTTATACTATAGGTATTGATTCCGACGATGCCTCTGACGTCTTCATCGACGGTGAGAAAGTTGCCTCGTACTATGGCCCTCACGGGACTTCAGGAAGTTACGGTCACCAGGGAACGATCACCTTGGAAGAAGGATATCACAGGTTCAAAATCAGGATGCAGGAAGACACAGGCGGAGACGGAGTAAGCATCGCATGGGAAAGACCAAACAAAAACAACATGAAAGTGATAAAGAGCAACCGTTTCTCTCGCAGACTGTACCAGCAATCAGGGAACTACACATCCAAAACCTTCTCCACGAAAAGAGAAGTTAAATGGGAAAAAGCCAGTGTAAAGGCCTCAACAGGAACAGATACAGACTACAGTATAGAGTACGGATACAACACGAGCGGGAGCTGGACCTACGTAAATTCAATAAGCTCAGTGCCCGAGACACGATTCCTGAAGTACAGGCTAGAGCTCAGCACTGCAGACGGAGAAAAGTCTCCTTCAGTCGACAAAGTTAACCTGACCTATTCGAACTCTAAGGCCTCCTTCCAGGAGATGAAAACAGTAACAGATGTTCAGAGCGGTGTAGTGAATAATTTGAGCTTTGATTTCTCAAGTTACTCCCTTCCAACTAACTTTCTGTGGAATATACAGGTCAAGCAGAGCGATGGCAGCACAAATATCTCAAAAAGTAGAGAGGTCAATGTAAGGCCTCATAGTTTCGCCTCACCAGACATAAAGTGGTCTGAACCTGAGGACGGGACTTCTAACAGGACGCCGATAAACTTCAGCTTCACACCGAAATGCTACAGCGAGTACGGCTGCTACGAGGTAAGCCTCTATTTCAACAGCACAGGAGAGAAAGGAAGCTGGATCTTCAACCAGGATAATGACTGGAGCAGAGGCAGTCTATCCAATACTACTTTCGAAAGTGGTAAAGTGAAGCTTGAAGGAGAAGTTGGCGAGCAAGGGAAGCTGAGATACCGTTGGTACGACACTGAAGGCCTTAACCAGGACAACAGCTACGGCGACAGCAAAAAAGATATGGACAAGTTCTTCAACACCAAGATCGAAGGTGTAAGCCTTGAAGGCTCCGGAGAATACTCCAGAGAAGTCGACTGGAAGAACAACGAGTGGGATCCGAAGCCATCCTACCTGCCAGGAGATCATTACTCATGGAAGGCCTCAGGATACATCTACGCACCGAACACAGGCACCTACAAATTCGGAATAGACTCCGATGACGCCTCAGACCTCTTCATCAACGGAGAAATGGTAACCTCCTACTATGGAGGACACGGAGATTCAGGTGACTACAGTCACAGCGGTACTGTGGAGCTCTCCGAAGGCTACCACACGTTAAAGGTCAGGATGCAGGAAGACACGGGAGGAGACGGAGTAAGCATCGCATGGGAAAGACCAAACAAAAACAACATGAAGGTGATACCTTCAAACAGGTTCTTCCTTAAAGATACAGAAAGCTCAGGAACTTATACGTCTCCAGTACTCAGCACAGGCAAGAAAGTAGATATTACAAAGGCCTCCATCGATAAAGATGTTCCTACAGGCACAGGCCTTGATCTGAAGTATCTTGAGAACACTTCAGGGGCCTGGAAGGTCTTCCCGGATCTTTCAAGTCTTCCACAGTCAAAGTACTTCAGGTTTAGAGCTGAGATGTCCTCGGGTTCGGAGAAGACACCTGCGCTCAGAAAGGTGAACCTCAGTTACGTCGATCATGAAATCTTCAAGAAACGTTTGAGCAAGAAAGACGTCTTTAACGGGACTTCAGGCGAGTTCAGTCTCCGGTTCCTTGACTATAGTCTGCCACAGACGTTCAAGACTGTACTGAGTGTGAAGCAGAGCGACGGACAGGTCACGAAGACAGATCCGAGGACAATAAAAGTCAAGTTCAGCGGAATCAAAGCCGAGATCTCCTGGAACGACAAGGCCTCAAACGAAATCGGCTACAAAATCTATACTAATGCCTCAGGTTCCTGGAACAAGGTAGGAGAAGTAGAGAGAAATACTGAAAGTTTCCAGGACCGCAATCCTAACATAAAGGATGGAGACTACGTATGTTACAGGGTTAAGGCCTTTAACACGGCAGGAGCTTCAGCTCCAGTAGAAGGGTGTGCAACATTCACGAGATGAAAGGACAGTCGGCTATAGAGTACCTGATGAGTTACGGTTGGATGCTGCTTGTAGTAGCGATTATAGGAGGTGCTATTTACACGACAGTCGGTGGAAGATGCGTTACTTCAACTTCCGGCTTCTCAAGTACAGACGTAAGAGTGGCAGACTTCGGAACAACAGGTTCAGGTGAATTAAGGTTTAACCTGAGGAACGCTCATCCGGAACCGATCGAGATAACCAATATTTCAGTTACTTCAGAGACCTCAGGTCAGACGGTCAGTTCAGGCGATTTAACTAGGATACCGGCTCTTGGGACCTCTACTGCCCCAGTCTCAGATGTCTACTTCCAGGAAGCCAACGGCTGTAACGTGATTCAGGTTCAGATAACTTATGACTCGGGAGGTATAGAGAACCAGATCGTGACAGGCCAGTTTACCAGCAAAATCAAGATGGGTGCTTCTGCACTTCCTTCCCAACCTACCAGCCTTTCGCTCTCATCCTAGACAGTCGAAGGCCTTAATTATCATTTATAAGATTTAACTCCGAACCTGTTTTGTATGCAGAGAGCAAGAGTGAAGCTGAGAAGCACCGATCAGGGAAAGGTTGACAGTCTTGCAGATGAAATCCTGGAGATCGGCGACGAATACAACGCCAAGGTATCAGGACCTGTACCTCTCCCGACACAGGAGATGGAAGTAACCACAAGAAAAGCTCCGGACGGAGAAGGAAGCTCTACAATCGAACACTACGAGATGCACGTCCACAAGAGACTCATCGACATCACAGAGTCAGAAAGGGCGCTGAGACAGGTCATGAGAGTTCATGTACCAGAAGGCGTAGACATCGAAATCGAACTACAGGAATAAAGGCCTTACGAGGAAAAAACCTGTCCTAATTTAAAAATTCTACAGGCTACTTTTTCTATACAGATTTGACGTACAGTTGACAACGAGAGATGGGTCAAACGGCCCATCCAGTGCTGCCAACTGTTACAACTTTGTGCCGGGGTGACTGAGTCTGGCTAAAAGTGCCAGCCTGGAAAGCTGGTGGGCCATATCCGGCCCTCATGGGTTCAAATCCCATCCCCGGCGAACCTACATTTACCTATCTACTGACTGAGAGATCAGAAGTTCTCTCCTGACCAGGTATGTTTCGCGGTAGATCGATGCTATGTATGTTAGGCCCGAGTAGAGGGCCAGGAGGATTGTAATCCCTACGTAAGATGATATTCTGGCGATTATATCCATTCTGAGGGCGAATGTTGCTGCGAAGGACGTTATTATGCCCGCGTAGAGAAGTATCTTTACTATAAGTTGAGCTGTTTTAGCCGTCCTGTATTTCTTGACTGCCTGTCTGTATTCCCCCCGGTCATGAGTTTTGAACTGCTCTATTTCCTCGCTGAGGATCTTATCTGCTCTTCCGAGAGGTGTGAATTTGGAAAGGCTCATATGTTGGATATTGTACCATTAGAGGTTTTAACTTTGCGTAGGACAGGTTCCAGATATTTAAGATTCTACGATCATTACAGTAGTATGAATCTAGGCAGGAAGATCGACCTTTTCGGCGTTATCGCCGTCCTGCTTTTCGGGGCGGTTCTTGGAGGAGCTTTAACGTTCCAGAACATGAATTCCCGGCTTAACAGCCTGGAAAGCCAGGTATCGAACCCCGGCGGGAATGTCACCACCAGGCTCGTATACGTGAATACTACAAACAGCGGCTTACCTGAACTCTACGATATGCTGGACCAATCCGTCGTCTCTGTAACTTCCTACGGTGCCCAGTCCGCCCAGGGATCAGGTTTCATCTACAGCAAGAAAGGATACATAGTTACTAACAACCATGTCGTCGACGGTGCGAACCACGTAGAGGTCACCTTCACCGATGGCACAACAGTTAACGCGGACATCGTCGGTACAGATCCATACACAGATCTTGCAGTACTCAAGGTCAGCAAGAAAGGCCTCGATCCGGTAGATCTTGGGAACTCCACCAAAGTCGAGGTAGGGCAGGAAGCGATAGCGATCGGCAATCCTTTCGGCCTGAAAAGCTCAATGACCAGCGGGATAATTTCCGCGAAAGGAAGAACCATCCGGGCACAACAGGGCTTCTCGATGCCGAACATCCTCCAAACCGATGCACCCATCAACCCTGGAAACTCCGGAGGCCCTCTCCTCAACAAGTACGGAAAAGTAGTCGGCGTCAACACGGCGATCGACACGCAGACAGGAACGTTTTCCGGCGTGGGATTCGCTATTCCTGCCAACACCGTAAGACGTGTAGTACCGGAAATTATCTCCCATGGAGACTACAATCATCCCTACATAGGTGTCAGAGGCCTCAACGTAGGACCTGACATCGCGGAAAAGATGAATCTGAATAAGGCCTCAGGATTCCTCATCACTGAAGTACCTAACGGCACAGCAGCCGACGAGGCAGGTCTCAGAGGAGGACAGTACGAGGACACCATCCAGGGAAGAAAGATCGGCCTTGGAGGAGACGTAATAGTAGGTATCAACGGCACCAAAGTAAGAAGCCTCCAGGACGTGCTGACTTACCTGGCTAGAGAGGCAGAAGTAGGCGATACGATAACTATCACAGTCATCCGGGATGGCAAACGTAAAACATTCAACTTGAAGCTCCGTTCAAGGCCTGAAGCCAATTAGGGCCTGTATCTGAGGAAGGCCGCAAGGCCTCCAAAGTTTTCTATTCTTTCACCTGCTTCGTGGTCTGTATGGAGGATTATTACTTCTCCGCCCTGTCTCTCGACCATTTTAGGGACTTCAGGCATCTCTCTTCTCTTCTCCGCCGTTATCAACAGTTTTTCGACCGCTCCAATTTCCGCCTGTTCCTCAACTTTTTCCCCGTAATCTACAAGTCCGTCTTCCCTGAGTGCGTCAAGGAACTTTTCGACTTCCTGTGTCTCCTCGGATATACGTGAGCTCTCCTCTACTTTCTTCAGTGCTCCACGTTTGATAGCTTCGTGAAGGCCTGTCTTTCCAGTCACTGAAGTGTCCTGGAGGAAGATTTTTTCCTTTAAATCTTCTGAGAGCTCATTGTAGACCTTATTTTTCTCGTGGCCCGGCCCGGCAAGGATTACCTTGTCCATGTCTTTTGCTGAGCGTTTGAGGACCTTGTTTACCTGATTGTAGAAGTCCTTACCTGATTTCTGGTCTGGATACATCTTCCCGGGGATGTTCTCAGCGACATCGGATAGGTCTTTGATACCTGACTCCTCCACGACGTAGAGGTTGGCTTCTCCTTTCTCTACTAGGCAGAAAAGAACTTTGTAGGCCTCGTTTTGCTCTGCTTCCATGAGACGTTCCCATTCCTCCTCTGTAAACTTTTTCCAGAGCTCGAACTCTTTCTCTGGTTCGAGGTTGAATGTGTGGTAGCCAAGTTCCACATCGTCGACTGCTTCCGTGATCTCTCCGGTGACCCTGAGCCGGTCCTGCTGATACTCAGTTTTTTCGACGCGGATCGTGAGGGTGCATGTCTTCTTCTCCCGGCCGTCGAGCTTGGTTCTCTGCGTCAGGGCCCGTGCATGGTCGCCTTCAGCGATCAGGTCTTTCATATACCAGAGATCATCCCTGTTTTCCAGGGCTATCTTGGCATATCCGTCTTCCTTACTGCTTTTGATTATCTCCATACAAAGGAAAAGGCCTCTTACAAATAAAAACCCCCAAACGAAAAACTGAACCATGGAGCAAGGTTTCGCCGTAGTTCTAGTCGCAGGCCTCGCAGTTTTCGGCCTGATGTTCCTGGCAGGCCAGTCCAACTTCACGCCTCAGCAGCCTGTACAGGGGAATAGAGTAGTTCTGGCCGAGAAAAATGTCGGCACTGTCGGCGGAGCCAGAACCGATATAAGAAATATCTCATTCAGAAGCTTTACTGTCGGCGAAACAAGAGGTGATATCCAGGCCTACACCGAGGACCAGGAACAGATCTCAAGCAGCCTCTTCTCCGGCGACTCCATAGATGTGAAGTATAACGCAACTCAGCCCGAAGGCGGCCAGGTAAGCTTTGAAGTCCTGGGACGGACAGGCAAAGGAAAGATCTGGGTGAACGTCAACGGTAAAGATGTCTTCAAGGCCGCCACGGTAACAGGAGCGACACCGAAGATCAACTTTTCAGGTAAAAACCTTCATCCGGGAATGAATGACATCAGGATAGGTACGACCAGCGGAGGATGGTTCAGCTCGGCCAGTTACACACTGGAAGAAGTGGAGGTAACTGTCAACGATCGGAAGTTCCATGACTACCAGACCTCCTTCAAACTATACAACCATGAACTCAATAATTACGCAGGAAGCAACCTGACATTTACAATACCCATGGATGCCTCAAGGCCTGACGCACCGTTAAAGATCGATGTAAACGGACATCAGGTATTCTCCGACAAGCTTGTAAGATCGACTCAGGAGATCAAGGTAGGCAAGAGGGAGGCAGACCTGACACCAGGTTACAATACTATAGACTTTGACACCAACGGCGATTCAATGTACCACGTTCAGGACCCTGAAATCGTGATGCAGTACCTCGGTACTACGAGGCCTGGTACTCTAAGGCTCGACTTCAAGGCCACGCCCGGACAGCTTGCATACGCCAAGGATGGAGCTACGAAGGAGATAATCAGCTTCGATTATCAGAACAATCTTCCTTCAGATCATCCCCTTGACATATCCTTGAACGGGAATAAATACCGCGTATCTCCTTTGAACGGAAAGAATACTGTTGATATAAAGGCCTCAGATCTTAAAGAGGACAACACGTTGACAATAAACAGCGATGGATCATTTAACATGCAAAACCTCCAAGTAGTTTCTGAGAAGGTGAAAGAATAGATGAGCGACGACGACGGCGGAGGAATGGTCGGCAAACTCCTAAAATGGGGTATACTACTATTCCTGTTCGGCATCTTCCCTCCGCTGTTCTTCGTATGGATTGGATGGAAGTACGTCAAGATGTGCGTACTGTTCTACTTCAAGATGCTTTACCTCATCATAAGATTCCCAATATGGCTATTCATCCAGCTACCACTGTACTACATAGGCGTAGGAGTGCACACCATCTCCAACGCATTCAGCAAGGCCTACGGCGTAATGGTCGCAAAGAAGAAAAGATACGGCCTCTTATTTGGAATACTGCTACTGTTCACCATAAGAACATTCCTTCCGCACAACACGGACGCGATGGTGTCCTTCCTTACAAGTGCAACACTAATACTACCGCTGGTATTCTTCATACCGTTCTTTTTCACATTCCTGGTTGCAGCCATATCCGCACACTTCAGGATGCCAGATATTGCAAGAAAAGAGATGCCGGGCGGCATGAACACAGGAATGAAGAGGAGAACAGGACAGGCAGCGAGAGCAGCCGCATCAGCAGGAGCAATGGGCGTAAAGGCCTACAAGAACAAAGAAGAAATAAAAGCAGCTAAAGGAACTGCAGAAGACCTGGCAAGTGGCGCAATGGATACCGCTGAAGCAGCAGCTGGAGAGGGCGCACTCGCAGGAGACATGGTATCCGTCCTGGAGGGAATGCCTATGCTCGGAACAATGGTGGAAGGCGGAGGCGTCGCAGCAGGTTCAGCAGCAACAATTGCCGGGATGACTGGTGGAACAGCAATACTCG
>JBDGSM010000071.1:0-4958 GCA_042217545.1 Candidatus Nanohalobium sp.
TTATGCTTCTGTTATGTTTTTCCTGGTGCTGGGTGCGTTGATCGGTGCCTATGGTACCGGGGTCAGTACTTCTTTCTCGCAGGAGGATTTCCTTCCGCCGGCGCATGTTTCTCCTGCTTTAAAGAGTCTTCCCGAGCCGTTTGCTCCCGGTGATTACAGTTCTAAGGCGACGTTGAACATGATTGATGACAAGTTTGCGGGTCAGGACTCGGTTACTATGTATGTCCAGGCTCCTATGCGTGATCCTTCGGTTCTTCAGGAGATCAGGCAGAGGAGCAGGAATGTTCCGGCAAGTTTCGTGACCAAGGGTGGTAGGGCGGAGTACAGGAGTATCTTCGATGTTATGGATTCTGCAGCGGCTCGTTCTCCGCGTTTCAGGGCCTTGCTTGACAGGAATGATGTGGATAACGATGGTTTGCCGGAGAAGAATCTGAAAAATGTCTACGATATGTTGTTCCAGGTTGCTCCGGATTCGGCGGGACAGTATCTTTCCGATAGCTACAGGTCGACGAAGCTGGTTTACACTGTTGATTCCTTGAGTTCGCAGTCGGAGATCTCGGGTGATGCTAAGAGCTTTGCCGACAGGTTCAGGATCTCTGCTACTGCTACTGGTATGACGATTGTGTTCCAGGGTGTTTCAGACATGATATTTTCATCGGCTATCAAGGCCTTGCTGATTTCGATGGCGGTGTCGACTGCTTTCCTGGTGTTGATGTATTATCTTGCGTTTGAGAAGCCTTTCCTGGCCGTGGCGAATATGTTTCCGGTAGGCCTTACTCTTGCGTTGATCCTGGGTACGATGCGTTTCCTTGATGTTCCTCTGAATGCGTTGACTGCGACAATCCTTTCGATTACTATAGGCCTGGGTGTCGATTACAGTGTTCACGTGACGCACAGGTTTGAGGACGAGCTTGAGTCCGGCAGGGAGTTGTTCGAGGCTTTGAGGGTTACTCTGAGAGGTACTGGTGGTGCTTTGACGAGTTCGATGTTGACGACTGTGACAGGTATCAGTGTTCTGGTATTGGCGATTACTCCGATCCTGGGGCAGTTCGGCCTGATTACAGGCCTCAGCATCTTTTACTCGTATCTTTCCTCGCTGATAGTTCTACCTCCAGCTCTGGTCGTCTGGCACAGGTTAAGAGGCTGATTCCTTCGAGGAGTTTTTCTCTGTGATATGCATTATCTTGTGGAAGAAGTAGGCGATACCTGCCAGAGGCAGGGGTAAAACTATTATCAGTGGACTTGGTTTTGGTGCCATTTTGAGGCTTTCTAGTATTATTCTTCCTGAGAAGATGGCTGTTATGAGCAGTGTGGAGGCTGAAAGTATCTTGAAGGCCTTCCTTGCGTCTTTATCTATAAGGAGTTTGGTCAGCGCTGTTTCCTCGTCTTCTCTGATGTTCTGGAGTATCTGCCAGATGGAGTATGTCATGTAGATGTACAGTGCGCCGCCTAAACCGCCTAGGATCACGCCGTCAAGCATTACCATGTTCTTTTAGAACCTCCTGTACCAGCGGTAGAAGACTACTGCGAAGGTCAGTCCGTATAACACGCTTAGCTGCCTCCCTATATCTACCAGCGGTCCGTTCCCTATTAGGCCTGCGTAGAGAACCATCAGCAGGACCAGGGCCTCGAAGCCGTGGGCGTACATCATGATTTTGAAGTCTGTAACCGTGTTACCCGGATGTAGTTTGAGGCTTGCCATCGCTGTGTCTCCGTGTTCGCGGAGTTCTCTGTAGATCAGTAGCGATAACCCTGCGATCACGGCGTTTGCCAGGACTATCGGGATGAGCACGATCACATGCATAAGACAGTACTGTGCAACACCACAATAAAAAGTTATGCTTTTTGCAGGGCAAAAACAGTTTAGCAAAGGCCTCCAGCTTTAATATTTGAGCACAGCACGTGTTAAAATTTTTACTACAGTTAGCTCTGTTTCTCGCTTTTTCCTGTGACTTTCTGCAGTGTATAGGAGAAGTAGGCAAGGCCTATCATCGGGAAGGGATAGATGATCCTGGCAACGGTTGCTATTACCGTGTTACCTGTTGCTATACCATATACTTCAAGCAGAAGTGTTGCTACAAGCACAAGGCCTGAAGTTATTAGTGTCTTGAAGGCCTTCAGTGCTCTGTCCTTGAGGAAGAACTTGGCTATGGCTGTTTGTTTGTCTTCCCTCATGTTTTCGACTATCCTTGCGTAGAATATGGCCATTGACAGGTAGATCGTTCCCCCTATCGTTCCCAGGAATATGAATCCTGTTCGGGTTAGTTCGTTCATCGGAATCTCCTCCACCATCTGTATATCACTGCGATGGTTATCGTCCCCTGTACAAGTGTTGATACTCTTCCTATGGATACTGCGACTTCGTTACCTACTGCAGCTCCGAATCCTAGTATGAAGAGGCCTGCTGCCTGTATCACATGGCCCCATTTCAGTGCGGTGAACTCCTGGAAGGTAGCGTCTGCTTGAAGCCTCATCTTTACCATGGCCTGCTCTCCAGAGTTTTCAAGTGCATCGTAGACAAGTACAGCAACCGCTGTTGAGACCGCCATCACAATCCCCATCACTGAAAGCAGGAGGAATGTCTGGTCCATGTAGAACTCTGATTCTTGATCGAATTTAACTTTTCTCCAGAAGAGAACTCTAACAAAATGAAAAGGAGAGAAATGTGTTAAGGCCTTCCTGCGGTCTGATTTCCAGGCTGGCCTTGTTGTCCTGAGGTTCTGTTGTCTGGTTGTCCTCCAGAGGTCTTGTTCCCAGGCTTTCCTTTTCCTGCGAAGTCCGGGATCTGTCCCATGCTTTTCCTGTTTGTCAGGTTGACTGGGATTTCCTTTCCTGCGACTCCTGATTCGCTGATGACCGGTTTCAGGATGTATCCCTGGTTGTTCTGCTGGTTTCCTCTGAGGAACACTCCTATGTCGAACACGAAGCCTGTCGTCGAGTTAGATGTTACTGTGAAAGGCTTTGTGATCATGAGCTTCCCTGGAGGGATCTTGACGTTGACCTCTGAACCGTTTACCGAGGCCTCGATGTCTGCTGCGTAAAGAGAGATCTTCGTGTAGTTTCCTTCCTCGAGATTCAGCTTTGCGATGCTCTTTGCTTTATCTCCTACTACCTGTGTGAGGTCTGCTGTTCCGTTAAGCTCTACTGTCCTGAAACCTTTCTCTTCCGTTGTTTCTTTTTCCGTTGTATTAGTTTCTGTACTGTTTGTCTCCGTGGAGTTCATCTCTGTCCCGTTTACTGTCTGGTTCGTTGTCTCGTTACTGGTTGTGTTATCTTCCGTGTTTCCCGTTGAGTCTGTGTTCTTCTGGAAGATCTTTGCCTTCGAGAAAGTGACGTTCAGGTAGTCGAAGTCAGATATATCCGCAGGCCTGTCCGATACCATCAGGTAGAAACGTCCTGAAGGTGCGGATGTCTGCTGTGTCGTGGAACCGTCATCTGTTACTGTTCTGTCTCCTCCTGTCGTCGTATTCGTAGGAGCCTGTGTATCGCCCTTTCCCCCAGTCATGTTTCCTGTTTCTGGAGCTCTGTCTCCTGTACCGTTAGGCATCTTTCCTGTGCCAGGCGTCTTGTTTCCGGAACCCGGCCCCACTGCTGGTTTCTTATCCGATTTCCCGCTCATAGGGCCTGCAGGTATCTGGGCCGGTACGTTCTTCTGTATATTGTTCATAGCTGTCTGGATACCCTGCATCGCCTCTTCAGGCACTTTCTCCTTTACTTTTCCAAGGATCTGCAAGGCCTTGCTTGTACCATCTTTTTCTGTGATATTATGTTTCTTGGCAAGCTTGTTCAGGTTCTTGAGCGCCTGGTTCGCGGCTTCTGTATTGTTTTGCCCCGCAGCTGCCAGTGCTTCTGAAGCTCTCTCGGCAGCTACCTTCTGTGCGGTTGTAAGGCCTATGCTCATGGAGAAGTCATCCATGGCCAGTTCAGCGCCGTAGAACATCGAACCAGGGCCTACTATACCTGGGTTAGCCTTTACATTAGTAGAATTTTGTTGCTGTGCCGATGCTGCCGGTACTGTGAACGCTAAAACAAGTACTGCGGAGATCAGAAGCTTCTTCATACCACACTATTAGAGGCCTTTCATTAAATAAGTCATTGGCCGCTACTGCTCCAAAACCCACTATTTTCTGCTTTAAAGGTTTAGCTGCCGAGATCACCGCCTTCCACATCCATAACATAGGTCGAGGCCTTCAGAGTTATAATTATTTTTACAGGAGTTTTTCTGAGTATCCTTCAGGAAGGAAAGGCTTCAGAAATGCCTGTGTCTTTCTCAAGATATCCATCGTCGTTCTGACTTCTTTATCAGTCATGCCGAAGTAGTATCTGAATGAGTTCTCGACTCCTGTGTCATCTACCCCTTTATTTAGCGTGACGTTGACCTCCTCCGAAACCAGTTTTACAGTGAAAGGCCTGTAGTTAGATCCTCCAGCAAGGTACGGTTTCTCATTCTCAGGCCTTTTGGTGGAGGGTATCTCGATATACGTGTTATTTTTCTCCTTCAGTTCCTTTCTGACTTTGCCTTCAGGGCCTGTGAGTATAGCAGTCTGGTAGAAACTATTTTCTTCAGTAGCTACACCCAGCCCTGAATCTGTCACACTGGTATCAGGGATTCTGTGGACTATTTTGATCTCGAACGACTGGTTGCCGGCCTTTATCCTGTGTTCTCCTAATCCTAACGTGATATTTGCGTACAGGAGATTGGAGTACTCCTTGAACTCGACGTTTTTACCGTCGATCTTCAGCTTGTTCGGGATTTCGCCTACAGCGTACAGTCCTGTGTCCGTGTACATCGCCATCTGAACCGGCTTCATCTCGAATCCTTTCTTCATCAACCTGGAATCGTAGTACTCCGCTCTTTCCAGGTAGTACTTGAAGGCCTTCCTTGCTGTCCTGTTGTTATACAGTTCCTTCAGTTTTCCCGATTCCTTGGCGAGCGCCATCCAACCTGCCGCCATTCT
>JBDGSM010000072.1:0-5907 GCA_042217545.1 Candidatus Nanohalobium sp.
GGCTTTCTGGACCTGCTGGCGGGCCTGCCTCAGTTCGTGCTCCTCTGGCTTGACGGAGTAGTTCATCCCTTACAGGGTTCTTCGGGGTCCAGTATTAAACTTCTATTCTCCTCCCGGTGAGGTACTCCTCCTCGAGGTCTTCCCTCTCCGTCCTCATGTAAGAATCCTGTCCGGGATCCTGGGCCAGGCTCACACCCAAAGTTCGTTCCGCAGCCTTAAATAGTTTTTGTTACTGCTGGGTGAAAACAGGTTAGTCTTTCTCGTACCGGTCGGGGAGGTCCCACCGGGACTGCCAGGTTCCCTCTTCCACTGCCAGCTCTATCTCCTCCTTGTTTCCCTCCAGGAAGTCATCTATGAAAGCCTCGGCGCGTTTCAGGGCGTCTTCCAGGGGCTCCAGCGTTTCTCTCTCAAGAGCGGTCCGCAGCTCGCGGGCTTCCCTCTCCATGCTCCCGCATCGATCGGCGAACTCCTTGTTACCGGATCTCTTGAGATCTTTCCCGGCTTTATCCAGCTTTCTTGACAGCTCTCCGAGTCTGAACGCGGCTACCAGCCCGGCGGAACTCATCTCATGTCTCAGTTCCCGGATCTCGACCGCGATGGACTTCAGGCCCTCGAAGTGTTCTCGTTCAAGTTTTCCGAACTTACCGGGCTTCAGCTCTCCTTCAGGGACCTCGATCTCCCAGTCCACATCTTTTCTATCCGGGTCCCCTGGCTCCAGTTCCCTGTCGAACGTCAGTATCCTTTTCTCCCTGACGTAATCCACGGGTAGGGCGCCCTCCATCGACGGCTCTCTCTGCTCGATCTCTTTTTCTCCCGCGGTCCTGAAGTTCTCTACTGCGTCGTTGAGCATCTTCCTGGCGGGGGAGGTGAAGTCGTAGTAAAGCCATTCAGGGGTCAGGACCCTGTCCACATCGGCCATGTCGCTCTCTATATCTTCCAGCACTTCGATCCGTTTATCCATCCTCTCCAGGTGTTCCCGGATCAGCTCCACGTCCCTGGAAGAATCTTTCAGGAGGTCGAGACCCCTGACCAGGTACTCATCGTGCCCTGCCTCGCCGTTCCGGATCCGGGACTTTATCTCTGACCTCTTTCTCCTGCGCGCTATCTCTTCCGAATCTTCGGTCCTGCCCTGGACCTCTTCCTCGTCCACCATGTCGTCGAGTAGGCTTCGTTCTCGTTCCTCTGCCCCGTTGACCACCGAATCTATACCCTCTTTCAGCAGTTCTATCCTTTCCGTGTAGCTTTTGGCCATCAGTCCACCTCTTCCTTCCACTTGATGCTGCATCCCTGGCTCGGCTCCTGTTCCCCGGGCGGGGACCGTCGCTTCAGCATGTCCTGGATCGCGTCCCGCATATCTCGCTCCTTGACCTCGTCGTCCGGACTGACGCGGTCGTTCAGCCTTCCGTGGTAGTAAAGACGGTGTCTCCAGTCAAGAAGAAACGGGTCCGGCGTGCATTTCGCACCGTACTTCTTTGAAACTTCCTGGTCCGGATCAGCCAGGTAGTAGAAATGCGGCGAGTCAAGGCCTTTCTCCTCGACGAACTCTCCCATCTTCTCCACAGAATCCATGGGATGTGTCTCCGCGTTCGGGTTTATACCGACTATCGCAACGCTGTTGAACTCTTCGTCCAGTTTCCGCAGTTCCTCTGTCTGGGCCTTGACGTAGGGGCAGTGGTTGCACATGAAGACGACCAGGACTCCGTCGTAGTTATCAAGATCGCTTAAAGCAACTTTTTCTCCTTCATAGTTCTCCAGTTCGAACGCAGGTGCCTGTTCGCTTACCTCAAGTTTTTCCTTAGAACTTGTCTTGCTCATGGTTTCTGAGGTGTTTCCAAGTTTGAAATCTGTTGGCTTTTTCTATCCGAACTTTCTGGCAAATTTCTGCTCAGACATTAACAGGTATGATATTCCTTGGATAAGGCCTACTATGGCAGTGATGCCAGTCCATGAAAGTAGGAAGTAGATTATAGCTCTTCCGGGCTGACCTAGGTACAACTTGTGTACTCCAAATGCTCCTAAGAAAATTGCCAGTATGGCTGCGACAGTTTTGCTCTTGTTGCTCACAAGTGTGTCTTCTGAGCTTGTGCTCTGAACCTGATTGTTCTCCATGTTGATGTTGACGTTATTAGAGTCTGAACTCTCTTTCACTCTTACTCCGCACTCGGGACATATCTCTGCTTTTTTGTCTATTATCTCTCCACAATTGCTGCAATATTTTTCGTCATTTGCTGGCTCTCTTTTCTCTTCTTGATTGTCTTCAGGCTGGTTATCCTCTTCTTCCGCCATAACCTAAATTTTTCTGCTTGATCTTATTAAAATTGTCAAGAACTCCAGAGATTTTTTATACAACGAAACGTAATACATCGTAATATGAAGAAGATTGATGATTCTGCGATTATCCGGAACGGTAACGCTTTGATTGTGGCATATGATCACGGGACCGAGCACGGACCTGTAGACTTCGAACCAAACCCTGCAAGCGCTGATCCACAGCACGTCTTCAATGTCGCCAGGCACGATGCAGTCACAGCCCTGGCAGTACAGAAAGGTATAGCTGAGGCCTTCAGGGAGCTTGACAACAGCGATGAAGTGAACCTGCTGGTAAAGCTGAACGGAAACTCCAACCTGGCGAAGCGAGAAGATTATTACTCGCCGAAGCAGTGTTCTGTCCGGTATGCGGTCGAGGAGCTAGGTGCTGAAGCGGTTGGGTACACAATGTACGCCGGAAGCGAGAACGAGGACCGGATGTGGAAGGAGTTCAGAGAAGTACAGGAAGAAGCAAGGAAATACGGCGTCCCGGTAATCATGTGGAGCTACCCAAGAGGAAAAGGAATACAGGAAAACGATGAGTACTCGGGACAGAAAGATCCAGATGTAGTTGCATACGGAGCACGCCTCGGCCTTGAGCTCGGCGCTGACATGGTCAAATGCAAGTACCCGGGAAAACAGGAGGACTGGCAGCAGGTGGAGGAAAACATCGGCGAGATGAAATCCGTCATGAGCGGAGGATCAAAGAGATCAGATAAGGCCTTCCTTGAAGACGTCCATTCAACTATCGAAGTCGGCGGAAACGGCCTCGCAGTAGGAAGAAACGTTTTCCAGCGCGAGAATCCGGAAGAACTTCTTGACAAGCTTGAAGGGGTTATCTTCGAAGGAAAAACGCCGGAAAAAGTCCTCTGAAGTGCAGAGAGATGAGTAAGGAAGACGTAGCACAGAAGGTCTTCGAAGCCGTTGCGGAGGTAGCGCCTCATATCCGCTCAGGCCTTCTACACAGAAGAGAGTATGTCGGGGAGGAAAACCCGAGCAACGAGAAACAGATGGAAGCCGATGTATGGGCAAACGAACTTCTGAAAGAGGAAATCGCAAATATCGACGGCGTAGGACAGATCGCATCCGAGGAAGAACATGAAGCAGTCGAATGTGGAGAAGGCCTTTCCGTATCCATGGATCCTCTGGACGGCTCCTCGAACATACCTACAAACAACATCATCGGAACAATCATAGGCATATACGACGAAGAACTACCATGCAAAGGCCAAAACCTGGTTCAGGCCTTTTACGTTGTCTACGGCCCTCTAATCTCTATCATGAGGGCTGAGGGCGATCAAGTGAACGAATACGTCCTGGAGGAGAAGTCCGGCGACCGTGTCGAACCCTATCTCGCATCTGAGGATGTTAAGATGCCTGAACCTTACGTCTACGGCTTCGGGGGAAACAAGAACTGGACTGAGGAATTCCGAGACTTTCACGATGAGATCTCTGAGGATTTGAAACTCCGTTACGGAGGTGCGATGGTCGGAGATGTCAACCAGGTACTCCACCAGGGGGGCCTCTTCGCCTACCCATTCAGGACAGACGCTCCGGAAGGAAAACTCAGGTTAACTTACGAGGCAAACCCTATGGCATACATCTTCGAGAAAGCAGGAGGATCTTCGACAGATTCACAGCAATCAATACTCGAAAAAGAAGCCAAAGATCTTCACCAGAGAACTCCGCTCTTTCTCGGCAACAAAGAGCTTGTAGAAAAAGTAGAAGAACGTTTCTAGATCTCTTAACTCTTCTTAATTTCTTAAAACTTTTCAGAAACTTTTCAGGCCTTCGGGATGCCTTCGGTGTCTTGGGAAGCCCAGAAGACAGGCCTTCCACCCCGAAAACTTTTAAAAAAGCTTTCCCAAGCCTGTAGTATGGCCCAGACATCTGAAAAATCCGGTTCCGAAGAGAAGACACCAGTGAACCCTCTGATACTGGAATAGGCCTGGGCGCATCGCTTTTACAGTACAAAGGCGAGTTTCTAGATGTTGAGGACTTACTTGGCTCTTACAGAAACGCTGTGGAAGTCTATGCGGATGAACCTGTCTTTGAAAGGCAGGAGATAGATTATCTGGGTGGTAGAAAATATGAGCCAGGACCTGAAGCCTATGAAGACGAAGAAGGAGGGTTTCCAGGATTTGAAGGAGCTTGTCGAAAAGGCCTTGAAGGCGAGACCGTTGTCCTGGCGTTTGGATTCAGGGGTGAAAATCTTCCAACCTATCTGGAGGCAGACCGAGAACAGATGCGGGACAACTGCTGGGAGAATTTTTCCGAGCTGGACGTGGATGTGCTTGCAGACGACAAGAGCTACTATGGAGCCATAAATTCTACAGGAGGCTTTGTAGACAGCTACTGGATGTCCGAAGGAGACGTTGACCGAAGAGTCTACCTGCTGGAGTAATCAGGCCCTAGTTGAGAAGCATTTCCGTTAGAAATAGTCCAGAACATTTTCCCTATCAAATATGTTTTCCTCGCCGACCTGCTTCTTCAGCTTCTTCGCAGTCCTTTTCCCTATCAGCTTCTTCAGCTTCTCGAAGCCTACGTCTCTGATCTCCTCCTGATCCCGCACTCCGTGGTCGTACAGCTTTCTCGCTCTTACGCGGCCGATCTGATCGTACTTCACAAGGCCTAGAAGCTCCTCCTTGATCCCGTGCTTCAAACGTAGCCTGATCTTCTCCAGATCCTTTCCAACGTCAAGCTCCTTCATCCTTGCCAGCTCCTGCGCACCGTACACCAGCCAGTCCGCGTTACGCATTTTAGCCCTAATGCCTCCTGGAGCGGTTCCGTACTCCTGCATTATTTTTTCCTCATCCAGTTCGGAGATCCAGGCCTGCATCATCATCGAAGTCTTCATAACACGCATAAACCGGTCGTACTCCACATCCCATTCCTCAGGCACTGACTCAAGGATGTACTTTTCCGCGTCTAGCAAGGCCTTCTCTATATCCGTCCATTCATCGTCTCCGACCCGCAGAAGAGGATTCATTTCGGTAGTCCTCGACAGCATAAACAGGTAAGAAATAGGCTTGTTCTCCTCTCCGTCCTCTCTACGTTTTTCAGCATCCGAAGACTTCTCGTCTTCTGGTTGTCCAGAAAAACTTCGTTTTTCGGCCGTCTTCAGACACTCCAGCATATGATGGGCGGAATCAGGATCAATATACAGCTCGGAAACCCGGTGACCGACCTTTGTAGCCTCCAACTCCTGATCCTTAAGGAACTCATAATCTCTCAACGTCTCAACAACTTCCTTGATCGTCTGCTCCACCTCGTACATGCCCGAAGACTTCGTGAAGTCTTCTTGTCCAGAAGGCCCATTTGAGGCCTTCGGTTCCGCGAACTGATGGGCGTAGAAGGTCTTCTTGAAAAAGCTTACAAGCTCCTCCATAGTCGTGCAGAAGTTAGAGGCGATCAGGGAAAGCGTATGCATCCTTAGAACTGGTTCAACAGCCAGTTTCGACTGAATCCTCTCCGGCTCGCCCAGGATATACCTGTCAAGGATCTCCTCCTTCATACCCGGCTGTTTCGCAATAGAGATCGCCTCACCCCGGTCATCGTACTTAGGCCTTCCAGCTCTTCCCGTCATCTGCTCGTACTCCA
>JBDGSM010000073.1:0-11525 GCA_042217545.1 Candidatus Nanohalobium sp.
GCTCCTCGACATCCTCTACTTCGACGTAGGCCTCCACATGACCCTGGACCACGTGTCCTCCCATGCGATCCTCCGCTCTGAGAGCCTTCTCAAGGTTGACTTTCTGCCCCTGAGAGAGTTTTGAGAACCATGTCTTGTTCAGTGTTTCCTCCGCCAGGAAAAATTCTGCTCCGGACTCCGAGAGGCTTTCGATGGTGAGACAGGTGCCCGAAACGCTGATCGAGTCGCCTACCTGGTCGTCTTCAAAGAAGCTTCCGGCCTCTATCACTGCTCTGAGGCCTTCCCCTGCCTCGCTGAGTTCTTTGATTTTCCCTGTCTTCTGTACAAGGCCTGTGAACATACTGGAATTTTTTCTTCTGAAATCTTTTATCTCTCTATCAGGGGGGTGTCGTTTTTTCAATACCGGAGTAGAAATAATTTGCCATGGCAGATGATTTTGCGGGCAAGGCCTCGGATTTCTACATGGATCTGTTCACTCTGGAGTGGAAGAAACTTGTTTTACCAGTTCTCATGGTTTTACTGCTTTCAGCCAGTGCTTTCTCTACTCTGAGCCTGAGGAAGAATCCCGATATGAACAGGAGGCTGGATGCAAGCGTCCAGACAATGACAAATGTCTCCGTGGCGTTCCTGGAAACAGAATACTTCAATGACTCCATTAATTTGTCGCGCAGGGAGCTTACAAGACAGATAACCAGTAAAGGGGACAGGATGGCAAAGGAAGCAACGCCGAGCCACTTCAGCCAGTTGGCTGCTGCAGGAAAGATTCAGAAGATAGGTATCTTCCCGTATGCTCCGGAGCTGGACACTCCTGTCCCCGCCCCGAGGAAGAAGTTCTTTGCCTCGATCGCTGTGGTCGGCTACAGGCAGGAAAGCTTTTCCCGGCTCGGGAAACAGCTGAACTCATCAAGTAACATTTCTCTGAAGGAGTTCAACTCACGGGTCAGGGATATCATATCGGTCTCGTGGAAGGACAGCGAGGTAAAGGCCTATCTCAGGAACTACAGCTCAAATACTTCGCCAGGCCGTGCCGGAGGCATAGACCTTCCGGAGAAGACGAGGCAGCAGATTATCGATGAGGATATTCCGGAGCTTGGCTTTTCCAGTTACATCCCTGCCCTTGTAGCAACATTCCTGCTGTACTACGTTGTGAACGCCGTTCTGGTTGAATCAGGTCGGAAAGCGATGGGAGGTATCAGAGAGACCTCCGAACCTGGTTCAGGCGAGAGCGAAGACTCCGGAACTGGAGAGGAGGAATCCTCCGATGAACAGGAGAAGGCCTGATAGATAGGATGTCTCTGCGTCCTGTTGCCTCCAAATTTGATTATTGAGAGGTTTAAGCGGAGGGATAGAGTTCTGGCGTAGTTAAAGGGAGGCAAATCCCAGAAAACGGGATTTGCTGGAGGGAGAGTGTGGATGGAATATAAAAACAGTCCGGCAACGTCCTGTGCATCCCGCCGTCAGGCAGTACGACACAGATCGATGGAGGACTTAACTTCCGTGTTCGGGATGGGTACGGGTGTTTCCCCTCCTCTTTGGTCGCCGGTAACCAGTAAACAATGTGTAACCTTTAAATACCTAAACCAGGTGCGGATTTGAGGCCTTTCGCAGGATATAAAATAAATCCTGTGGAAAAAGTATCTATGGCAAACTTTGGAAGCAGTGGAGGTTTACGGGAGAAGATAGAGGGTTCGACTGTCGTCGACCTGATGACTGTTTTCGTGCTTGTATATGATTTCTTCCTTCTGAGGCAGGCAGGCCTTACAGCCTCTTTCAACAGTCCTTCTTCGCTGCTGACGATTTCAGGGGATGCTAATGTTATCGCTGCGCAGGCGACAGGCCTTTTGCTTGCGATCTACGTGGTAGAGGCTGTAATCGACAAGTCCTCTCACTGATCAATAACGGGAAATTCTTTGCTTGCAGTGGGTTGTATCCGTCTTCATGCAATAATGGGTGTTTATCTTCTCTTATCTTTTTTGAAAAATCTTCATGCTCCTTATTCAGGACAAAAAACAGTTCTAAAGAGTGCCAAGAAGCTCTTTAGCCCTTCCCTCCGGTATCCGAGAGGAAACAAGCTCATCCATATAGAATCCGCATCCGTAGACCTTGCCCTCAAACTTCACAGCGACGTAGCCCTTACCGGAAGCGTTCCACGAGTTCTCATCACTTACTGAGGCCTCCGGGTCTTTTACTCCTTTTCTCTCGATCATTTCTCCGCTCAGAAGTGCTTTAAAATCCTTCCTGTCCACTTCAACAACGTTCCCGGAGATTCTATCCCCCATCAGCTGCAGGAAGTATGTGGTTGGCTTGAGCCCTATATCCATGAATCTTACTGCCCTGATTCCACAGGTCTCTGGTTCAAGACCGGTTTCCTGCGCTGATGATAGCCATACATCTCCAGATACTTCCCTGAACCCGAGGCCCGATATATTATCTATTTCGACCCCGAACCTTTGTCTAACGTACTTCCGGGCTTTCTCAGGTTTTCCTGAACTTTGCAACGAAGATCACCCCCGAGTTAAGATGATGAGGATATATGCGAACCGTTTTCCGCATCTCCTCACCGTAGATTTCTCCTTCAAACTTTTCCACACCTTCTGAATGTGGAAATTCCGTGTCGATTTTCTCAAGTTCCAGGCCCTGTTCCAGCAGATGTCTCACTACGCCTTCATTTTCCTGCGGGTTAATCGTACATGTCGAGTAGACGAGAACGCCGTCCGGTTTCAGAAGATTCTTCGCCTTGTCAACCAGTTGTTTCTGGAGCTCTGAAAGGCCTTCTACCTCTTCTTCGCTAGCCGGCTCGAAATTACGATAGAATCGGTCTCCTTCACCGCTGCACGGCGCGTCCACAAGTACTCTATCATATTTCTCATCTTCAGGTATGGCTCTGCCATCATAGTTCGTCGCTGTTATGCATGCAGATCCTGTACGGTAGACGTTCGCATGCAGGCTTTTCATCCTCTGCGCTGAGTCATCGTTAGCGACCACAAGGCCTTTATTATTCATTTTTTCCGCGATCTGCGTGGCTTTTCCTCCAGGTGCTGCGCACATATCCAGGATTTTCTCTCCTGGCTGCGGATCAAGGATATGTGCCGGGAGGGAAGCAGATTCTTCCTGTACGTAGTACTCTCCTCTCCAGTGCATCGACGTTTTACCTGGCGTCTCAGTGCTTTTCAGCCTGTAGATCTTCCTGTTCCATGAGGCCTGTTCTACGTCTTCGAACCTCTCCTTTATCTGCTGGTCGAAGTTCTCTGAGGCCTTCAGGTCGTTTCTGCGTGCGGTATTGGTGGGATGGCTTTCTCTTTCCTTTTTGAAGGCCTGCCAGTCGTCTATTATCTCCCGGTATTTCTGCATCGTCTATCTTTGTTTCTGGTTTAGTTACTGTTAAGACCCCTTTTCTTCCGTGGAATTTTAGCGTTTTTTCCTTAGATGGGTTTTTGAGTTTTGAAGTTTATCCTGTACTGTATATGGCCAGTGAGCTGCTTGAACGGGATGAGGAGGGAAACTACGTGAAGACCTACGGAGATACCTTGAACCCTCTGAGACAGCAGTACCGGCATCTGAGCTTTTCCGATCCTCTGCCTCCAGGTAAGGCGGAGAGAGTGATGAACGAGGTCAGGGCCGCGGATAATTTTACGGAGAAGTATATTCCTCACCCTGAAGTCCTTGATTACTCGATAGAGGACGGATCGGTCAAGCTGGAGAACGTCGGAGGCGCTGAGACGGTGAAGGAGTACCTTGAGTCAGCAGAGGAAGATGCCTCAGAGCTGGGCGAGATGATGGGGCGGCTTATAGCGGATATACACGGCTTCGGATCCCACGGCGACCCAGAGTTGGATAACTTCCTTTACTGCCATGGAGACATACTATCCCTGGACCACGAGTTCTACAGCGAAGAAAAAAATATTGAAGACATCAGAGGAGACCTGAGACTGATCGAATCCGACGCAAGAACCCTGAAAAAGGAGACCTATATCGAATTCATGAAGGCCTTTGAAGAAGCCTACAGGGAGGAAACGGAGTCAAGAGGCGATTTCCCTGTTGAAACCGATTTCACAACCGGGGAAAAGACTTTCCAGTTCATTGAAGGCCTGGCTCTTACGAAGAAACGCCAGGAAGATGTAGATATAGAAAATGTGCTTCAGAGATCCTACAATCTTTTCAGGAACACTGTGGACGACTCTAGAAATCCGTAAACTTTCTCTGACCAGACTCTTCTTTGCCAAAGGCCTTTCTGAGATCTTCTTCCAGTTCAGGGCCTTTACTGCGGTCGTAAAGCGTGGCCGCGGGATGGTAGACCGGCATAATTTTCTGGCCTTCACGGGTGAATACCCGTCCGTGAATCTTCGAGATGCCCTGGCTTGTGTCGAGAACATGTTTCGAGGCGAAGTTGCCCAGCGTCACGATCATATCCGGGTTAACCTCTTCCAGTTCTCTTTCAAGAAGTGGCGCCCAGGCCTCGATCTCTTCGCTTTTCGGATCCCGGTTGTCTGGGGGCCTTACCTTCACAAGGTTGGTTATGTATATCTCGCTTCGGTCCACACCGATCTTGGATAGTATTTCGTTCATCCGTTCTCCTGCACGGCCTACAAACGGCTCCCCCTCTTCCACTTCGTTTGCTCCTGGCGCTTCACCTATGAAGACTACTTGAGCATCTTCAGGCCCTGTCGCTGGAACGAACCGTTCATCATTCATGTAGTTCGGATGTATGGTTTCGAAGAAATCCGAGTATTTCTCCCTGAAATCCATACAGTTTTAACGGCGGCAAAGACTTTTTACAGTTTCTCAGAACAGATCCTCAAGCTCTTCTACGGCATCGTAGACAACATCTTCATCGACATCTTTGACTTCCCTGGATCCTTCACCGTAAACCTCGACCCTGAAATCCCTGTCGCTATTCCTGTGAACGTGGAAATCGCCTGGTTCCAAACCTGAGCCAGTTATCTGGTCGTAGGCTTCTTCAGCGGCATCCAAGTCAATCACTGTGTTCGGTTCCCCTGGGTACTGGTTGCCAGAGTTAGCTATAGGGCCTTCGCCGTGCATAAATACGTCATCTCTCAGTACTTCGCCGGTCGCTACATCTACAGTATATCTTGGACCTGTGCTAAAATCCGTGAAGTACTCAACCTCAAAACCCTTCATCGTAACATATTTTTTTTACCAAAGAATTATAAAAACATTCTCGTATGTGTTTCTCCACTGTTTTTCCCCACCTGCAGAGGCCTATGAACCATTCAGGAATAGATGCCTTCAGGTCGTATAATCGCTGCAAGAAGAGATAGAAGAAAGTTTACCGTCCGGAAGACCAACGCCAGGACCAGAAGGAAAAGAGTTATCAGCCGGGCCTGGAACCAGGCAAGCACTTTTTTGTCCGTGGAAGGCCTTCCAACCGAGGACCTCTCCCTCTTCTTTCCGCCGGATACCGTGTCTTCGTAAAGTATGAACCCTTTCTCCGTGTACCTGACCTCGGCCTTTCCAGACATACAGGAAGATTACTTCCGAGACCTACTTGAGCACTTTTACACAGCGAAAATCACTTGACAGGACAACAATACCTCTGAAGCAGATCGACAGTTCTAAAACCAAAAAAACACAGGAAAAAATCCCGACTCCAGGATTTGAACCCGAAGCTCGCCTCCGGGAGCTTCTTACATCAAATGCTGGCGAGGGAACGAAGTTTCCCGACTCCAGGATTTGAACCTGGGACAAGCCGCTCTACAGGCGGCCGCTCTGCCAGCCTGAGCTAAGTCGGGGTTGGTGATACGGGTTCTTAGCTCTTTGAGAAGCCTTCTGGCTTCGACCTGAGCTAAGTTGGGGAGTGATATGTAGTTGATCTGTCCGGGTTTTGAGGCCTTGAAGCAGGCCTTGTAACCGATATCCGTGGATGGGGTACGAAGATTTAAGAGGGTTACCGGAAGCTTGTGGAAGGTTTCTCCGGGGGAAAGAATGTTATGGGCGGAAGTTTGTCTCTACTTTGTCTGATTTCTTGATGACTTCGTCTTTTTCCTTCAGTACTGCCTCCTGGAGTTCTGCTCCGCCTTCTACTTCGACTTTAGGCCTTATTACGTACTGGAGGATTCTCTGGTCGCCCGGTTCAAGGTCTTCAAGGCCCCAGACCAGTTTTGTACCGTCATTTGTTCTTCTGACTGTTGGTGCGCCCATTTCAAAGTCTTTGTCTACTTCTGCTATGTCCGGTATGAAGTCTTCTACCGTGGCATGTGTGAGTGTTCTGTCGGAGATATTTTCAATTTCTATGGATACTTTGAGACCTTCTGGATCGTCTTCTACTGTTTTCCTTATTTCTACCGTGTTGCTGAGTTTTTTGAGGGCTGCGAGCGCCACTATTATTCCTATGAGTGCTATTCCTGGCATCCAGTAGTTTGTGGTCCTGGTTAGGGTAAATTCTTCTCCAGGTTCCAGGCTTGTCTTCCAGTAGTATACCTGCTGCGGCCCGTTCTTGTCTGCTGAGTCCGGTGACTTGCTGAATCCTGTTATCGGCGCCAGGTAGCTGGCAACCGTCCTGTTGACAGTGTAGTTTTCCTTGGCGTTTCCCTCGTTCCGGACGCTGATGGAGCCTCTGTACGTTAGAATGTTGTCTTGAGTATTTTCCTTTACGTTGATGTCGGTTACCTTGCCCACTGAGAAGTTCCTTGTTTCTCTGCGGACTTCACTTCCTCCAAGCTGGAGAGAGGCATTCAGACCGTATATTCCCGGCTTCTCCCCCTTCTTGACAGGCAGTGTGAACTCCAGTTCTCTTGTTCCTCCCGGAAGGATGGGAGAACTCTTCTCCGTGGTGCTGAAGTTCTTGTAGCTGAAAACTGCCCTGTAGTTCTTCAGTACGTTAGATGATATGCTTCTGATCTTCATAGATCCTTTCAAACTGTCGCCGGGCATGTAGCTGGTGTTCTCCAGTGAGAAGTCTTCAAGTATGAGTTTTCTTGACCTTTTCACGTGGAACGAACTTTTTAATTTCTTCGATTCGTTTATTCCGGAGGCCTTGACATATATACTGAATGAGTACGTGTTATCTACAGCGTATTTTCCTGGAGTAACTGTTATATCGAAGTTGTGGACTTCTCCCGGTTTCAGCGTCTTTGATTCTTCAGTGTAGATCCAGGAAGGCTTTGGGGAGAAAACTCCTATGCTGTATCCGACTTCCTGGTTGTAGGTATTGTTTACCTTTACCTGTATCAGTGCAGGACTGTCCGGAGAGGCTGTGGGATCAGGTCTGTGAACGGTGGCCTGGAATGCGGAGACCGAACCGATCAGGAGAAGAAATACTATCAGGCCTGAAAGCTTCTTCATATAGTAGTTTTAGGCCTCAAGATTATTTAAGATTGGAGTTCAGCTGGAGCGGCTAGATTCCGGCGGCCAGTCTGAGCAGGACCCTGAGGCCTGTTGCTATGCCGATTGAATATAGTACGATGAGTGCTATGGCCTTGAATGTTTCTTCTTCCAGGTCTTCTTCGATTATGTAGATTGCGAGGCCCGCTATACCTGCTTTCAGGACCAATATACCTGGCTGTCCGAAGATTGATGTGAAGGCCTGTGTTAGTAGTTGTTTCTGATGGTAGCCGTATGATAGGCTGACCATGCTTGCTGCTGCTCCGAAGAACTGGCTGAATGCGACGAGAACGTATTCTTTGCTGCCGTATCCTGTTTTCCGGGTTGCTGAGTAGTAGATTACTGTGAGGACTGTGCTGATCGCGATCGGAGGGATCAATGCGTAAGGCCTTTTTCCAGTTAGAACGAGGTAGAGGGAGAAGACGAGGAAAGGTGTTAGGGCGGCGTATCCTATGGCCTGGAGGATTTTATCCCTTGTGTATCCGTATCTGGGGGCGAGTCTGGAGGCTACTGCTAACGCCGTGAGGAATACTGCGGCGATGAGGAAGTAGATGAATGGTGTTATTATGAGAGGCCTTACAATGAAGGGTGCTACTGCTGCGTCCTCCAGGAATCTTAGAACTCCTCCGAGTGCTATGAAAGGTATTGCGCTGATAGCGGTAGTTGTTGTTATCTGTATATCTCTCTTTCCCAGTTCTCTGCGTACGATAAAGATCGCTGCCACCGCTATTATACCCCAGGTCGCCGTGTTGATTATGTTGTATCCTGTGTGGGCGGTTACTCCGTGCCATGCCGCTGTTTTTGCGTTCCTGGCGTCTGCTATCACAGGGCCTAGCAGGTATTTCCAGATGAACTCCAGCGGCGTCATTTCATTCATTCCTCCTGTCTTTGCTTTCAGTTTTCAGGACCTAATAACTTGGGGGGATCTGTCTGTTAGATGTTTCTATCAATTAAACTTTTCTAATATGTAGACGTTTGCTTCTGTATGACTGATACCGCCGAGGTGGTTGAGGCAGCAGTTAGAGAAGAGAGAGGTCAGAGTTTCACAGATCTGAAGGAGAAGACAGGCCTCTGTAACGGCGTTCTCCAGTACCATATCAGGAAGAACGATGAGCTATTAAGCAGGAACGGGGCCATCCATTACAGGGGGTGCTGTGAGACCTGTCCGTTCAGGGAGGACTGTGAGGACCGCTGTATCCAGAAGGAGCTGCGGAAGACAAGGACCCGGGAGATCCTGAAGATGATGAGGGATGGAATGATTCAGGCCGATATTGCGCGTGAACTGGACCTGAGCCGGGCTACAGTCAACTATCATGTCGACAAGTTGAGGGAAATGAACTTGATCGAGAGTTAGAGAGTTCTACGGGGAAACAGTTTTTATTAGAGAGTGCGCCATAACGTTTTATGGACGTTGCTTGGTTCGATGCTGAGGAATGGGAGAGGAAGTACCTTGCAGAGGTAGAGCCGGGCTTTGAAATAGATTTCTATGAGGAACCGCTGAACGAGGATAACATGGATAAGGCCTCGGACTATGATGTCGTAACGGTCTTCGTCGACTCGGATATTTCCGAGAAAGTTATAGACTGCTTTGATGGACGGATGATCGCCTGTAGGTCTACAGGATACGATCACGTTGCTACAGAGTATGCATCAAGTCAGGGAATCGCTGTCTGCAACGTCCCTGAGTACGGAGACAGTACTGTTGCGGAGCACACGTTCGGCTTGATCCTTGCGTTGAACAGAAAGATCTTCTCCGCGATCAAGAAAGTGCAAGAAGGAAATTTCAATCATGAAGGCCTTAGAGGCCATGATCTGAAGGGAAAGAAGCTTGGAGTTATCGGGACCGGTTCTATCGGTAAGAGAGTGATCGATATTGCGAACAGTTTTGACATGGATGTTATCGCCTCTGATCCCTACCCGGATATGGAGGCCGCAAACAGCAAGGGCTTCATGTATGTCTCACGCAAGGATCTTCTCAGACAGGCGGATATAGTCACACTTCACTGCCCTCTAACTGATGAGACCGATCACCTGCTTTCAGAGGAAGAATTCGAACTTATGGACAGTACTGTATTGATCAATACTGCCAGAGGGAAGCTTATCGATACAGATGCTCTGATAGAAGGCCTTGAAAACGGGAGCGTGCGGCATGCAGGCCTTGACGTTCTCGAGGAGGAGGCCTATATCGAGGATGATATTGAACAGCTTTCAAAACTTGAGGACAGGAGAGATATAGAGACGGTCCTGGAGGATCACGTCCTTATGGATCGGGATGACGTGCTGATCACGCCGCACAACGGTTTTAACAGCGTGGAGGCGATGCAGAGGATCGAGGATATGACTGTTGAGAACATTGAGAAGGGAAGAAATATTGTGAACAGGCCTGGTTAGAGGCCTGGAAGGATAGAAAAATTATGTTTTGAAGGCTTTGAAGGGCCTTTATTTCATGTCGATGTCGAGTTTGTCGGCGATGTCGCTGTAGTTCTTTCTGACCGTGACTTCTGTGACTCCGACTTTTTCCGCGATCTCTTTCTGCGTCAGCTCCTTGTTTTCCACGCTGGATACGATGTAGAAAACTCCTGCGACTACGGATTTCGGACTTTTTCCTGCGAGCAGGCCTTCTCCTCTTGCTTCATCGATGATTCTTTTGGCGTGGGCCTGTTCTTCACCTGTGAAGCCGAGCTGTTCTCCGAATCTTGGTACGAAGTCTTCAGGCTTTGCTGGCTGGATTGGAATGTCCAGTTCTCTGGCCGCGTACCTGTAAGTTTTTCCAAGTTTTCTTTTCTTGGTGGAGATTGCTTCTGCGAACTCGTCGAGAGTTCTCGGTGTTCCCTGGTTTCTTGCTACAAGGAATGTCAGTGCTGCTACAAGTACTTCGAGGTTTCTGCCTTTTACGATGCCTTCTTCTCTTGATTTTTCCAGTAGTCTTGCTGCTTCTTCGCTTACGCTGTCAGGCAGGTCGAGCTGTGAGACCAGTTTCTTCATCTCCGATAGACCTCTCTGCAGAAGTCTTTCCTTTGAGTTGCTGGTCCTGTTGTCCCATTTCTTCATCCTGTAGTACTGCTGTCTCTTGTGTCCTTTGACGTTGTTGAGTTCTCCACTGCTTCCGATCTTGGTCTTCATTCCCTTGTCCGACTTTGTGAACGTTATGCTGCTTCCGGACCTGGACTTCTTGTCCTTCTCCGCTGCGTCGAAAGCTCTCCATTCCTCGGAGAAGTCGATCCTGTCCTCATCGATGATGGACCCACAGTCAGAGCAGTAAAGCTCTCCTTTTGCTGAGTCCTCGGAGAATCCTTCGCTCCCACAGTTAGGACAGCGCGGCTCGTCGGACTGCGCCTGCTTCTGTTCTCTTTTCACTGGAATAGTTTCTTCGCTGGAGTTTGAAATATCTACTTCGGAGTTCGAAGAATCCTCTTTTACGTTGGGCATAAATACCACAAAAGACCAAAAATCTTTAAATAATTTTTGTATACACGTCAATAAAATTCCTGGAGTTCCTGATAGAAGAAATTAAACAGGTACTTCTTCTATATACCTTTCTCTTACTCCTCTTCCTTCAGCTCAAGCTTGTAACCAAAGGGATCTTCTACATAGATCGCTGGTGCCCTGCCCTGGCTTCCCAGTGGCTCACCAGTCCTAAGGACATTGAAACCTTTCTCCTCCGCCTCCTGCTTCAACGCGTCTACATCGAAGAAGTCAGAGAAAACCTGGAATAGAGAGTCGAGAACCGGATTAACGAACCAACCGTCAGAAGAAGCAGTTAACAATTCTGAAAAGGCCCTCCACAAAATGCCTCCTGATGTTAAAAACTTTCAGAAGTTTTGGCAGGTCGCGGATTCGAAACTCGGTAGAGTTTCTGCATCTCGCAGATTTTTCTAAAAAATCTGCTTCAAACAGCTTTTCAGCTGTGTCCAGAAAATCCTACGGATCTTCGATGGATTTGAACCGGAATCAAGGCAAATGCAATTGGAAGTTTCCGGAATTGATTTAGAATAGTTTCATCAACCGTTAGATTTATTACTTTAGTGCTACTATAGAATTCATAGGTGAAACAATTATGGCTTCGGTTTCAGTTAAACTACCTGACTCTCTAAAAAAGCAGATAGAGGAAAGAACGGAGGAGGAAGGTTACATGAACACTTCCGAGTATATCCGACAGGCTGTAAGAGAAAAGGTCAAGGAAG
>JBDGSM010000074.1:0-5634 GCA_042217545.1 Candidatus Nanohalobium sp.
CAGTATGATGCTTAGAACAGCATTCTCCGGAGAATGCTGTGGCTGAGGCCTTCAAAAAATACAGTCCGGAAGAATAGGGCTCCCAGCTATAGCAGAAGGCCTATCTGTAGGATTTGCTGTCGTAGTAGCTGCCGTTGATGTTCTCCTTGAACGGGTCCTTTAGCTGCCACTGACCGTCTTTCTTCACAAGTGTCATCGTGACATTTCTCTCGAAACTGTTTGAGGAGTTGCTCTCCGCTCTGTAGACAATCGTGAACTCTGCCCTGTCCGAGGAGATATCGTTGATCTTCACATGCGTGGATTTCACGTCAAGGCCTCTGGCCGACATGTTCTTCTTGAAACGGTCCACTACCTGGTGTAAAGGACCCATAACCGAGTTGTTTGTCAATGAGTCAAGCGAGAACTCGTAAGTGGTGGAATTGTTGTTTGTCGAGAAATCTCCGAACATATTGAGAACTTTCCCGGGCAAACTATCCGGATCAACGTTGTCAGCGACGCAGCCAGATGATAGAACCACAAGCACCAGCAGGCTTGCAATCACTAACTTCCTGTCCATGGTAAATGTTTGAGAAAAGCAGGTAATAAAACCTTCTTCCTAAAGTTTCTCAAGTATCTGAGGCCTGTCCTGCTCCAGTCTCTCCAGGTTGTCGACAAGGACTTCCTCGTTGTATCCCAGTTCAACATTTCTTTCATGTCCGAGAACTTGATCCAGCGCGAACAAAAGGCCTTCAAAGACTGCGAGCGGACTCTTCTTCGCCTTCTCAGGATCCCGGTAGTAGAACTGTGTAACTGATTCGATGTCAAAGGCCTTCTTCCTGATCTCCAGGTCGGCTACGATACCGATGAAGAGCTCGATCTCTGCCCGGCTTACATCTCTGTCGGATTCATGCCTGAAATAGTTCTCGACCTCTGTCTTGAAGGCCTGTGAATCCGTCTTCGCCAGGAACTCTTCCCCTGTCTTCTCGAAAAACTTCACCTCTTCAAGCCTTTCAGCTTCCCTTATTATGCTGTCCCTGTCGATCTTTTCCCTGGGGACATCCCATGAATCCGCGATCTCCTCCGTCGACTTGCGCGATCCAAGCGTCGAAACGAAGACAAGGTTCGCCCAGTTTCCTTCCCTGAACTCCATGAATACTTCTTACCCTAGTTAAACATTTTGTCGAGAAAGTCTTTAAGGTAATCGGATCCGCCCACGACCTCAAGGAACAGTTCACCGCTCTCACATTCCTCCAGCTGGGAAAGCAAAGCATACTGAAGACTCCTGATCTCCTGGCCTTTCTCCACCTCAAGATCAGCTGCTGCAAGCACCTCGTCACCGTCCTGGATCATCACTTTTCCAGAAGAAGTCTGAAGCCTGAACTTGCCCTTCCCGAACTCACCTTTCCTGAACTCGAAGCCATCGTCAAGACGCTCAAAGTTACCGTGAAGCGACATGTGAAGGGTTAAGCAGTAAAACTTTTCACTTCTCCCCCTCACCGCACCACACCAATCAATATCAACCCTGCGACTACAACAGTTATCCATGAACGAGGCCTTCGTAGCCGCGGTCCTTGAAAGAGGAGACAGGTTCGAACTCATGGACGCGGCCCCGGCTGAAGGCGTCGAAGACCTGATGAAAGGCCTCGAAAGCTACGAAAACTACCGGGAAGTGCTGAGAGCTGTACCTGAGGACGTGGAAGCTCCCGACTACTTCTCTGCGGCGGAGAAGGCTGTCAGGATGATCGAACACGAACCCATGGAGATGTACATGGAAGGCCTTCTGCGTCCCGAGGTGGAGGAACGGATAGAGGAGCAGCAGGCCCTCCTGAGAAACAACAGGGACAGGGAACTGGAGGAAGACGAGAAAAGCGCCATCGCCACCACCGCCGTCAACGAGGAGGCCTTCCCCCGGAGAGCCCTGGACAAGGAGGAGTTCCTCGACCGGCTGTACATCGGCACGTACGACGTGGAGGACCTGCCGGACCCCGCTTTCTCGGACTACAGGCCCGCATAGGCAAGAAGTTAAACATGTAGCCACCAACTGTACAGTGTATGAAGCATCTTGTCGCCGGCAAAGGATTCATCGGAACTGCACTGGGAGAAAGACTGGAAGGAGAAGTAAAATACCTGGACAGATCCAGCGGCGACATAAAACAGGATATAACCCGGGAATTCAACCTGGAAGAAAAATTCGACACAGTCTACAACACCGTAGGCCTCGCACCAGGATTCGCAACCGAAAAACAGTACAGAAAAGTACACGTAGAAGGAACCCGGAACCTACTGAACGCAGTAAACACGGAGAAATTCGTACAGGTATCCGCACTCCGATGCGAAGTAGACCACCCGTTCTTCAACACCAAGAAAGAAGCAGAACAACTCGTCAAAGACTCAGGCCTGGAACACACCGTGATAAGGCCTTCAACAGTCATCGGAAGAGGCAACAAACTACTGGAACTCATGAAAAAGGCCTCGATCACCCGGGTATTCCCACGGACACCGGCAAAGATGCAGCCAGTCACAGTTGAAAACCTTGTAGACTGCCTGGTCAAAGTCCAGGACACACGGAACGGGGAAACACTGAACATAGCAGGCCCGGAAAAAATGACAGTCACCGAGATGGCGGAAAAAATCTACAGGGAAGAAGGCAGGAACTGCACATTACTTCCAATACCGCCCGAATTCTTCGAAGACATGCTGAAAACACTCGGCACGGTAAACAGGCCTCCACTCACAAAACAGAACTGGAAACTGATCAAAGCCGACAACACTACAGATACAAACCACGCACCACAACTCACACAGCTGGAAAAGGCCTTCTAAAAAATACCTTTAATTTCAGGCAGCGGCTGGACTCGGAACCGGCATACTAACTTTCTCCACGACTTTTTCTCCTTTGACCACTGATTCTATCTCCACTGCAACATAGGCCACACCCTTCACGTTCTTGATTATACAGTCGGCATCAACATAGTTCCTCAGCACTGAACGCATTTCCTCCTCAGAGAGATCAGTGAACTCTGAAAGAACCTCAGAAGCATTGTGCACCTCAACACCAACGGCCTTGCCCTGAGAATCAAGCATTATTACAAATCCTCCTTTCGGAACACTCTCCACGCTCTCACCCAAAAACTGATATACAGAATATCACGGTCTTCCTCGTATCTAACGTCCTTGGTCATACACTACCCCCACTGCTCCACGAGATCCTCAGGATCTCCTCTATTCCTGTTAAAGATAAACCCTATCAACGACTGTCAGCATGAAGACATCCTCTCCAAGCTTCTCCGAGTAGAAGACATCCCTGCTCAGCCTTCCACGGCTATCGCTTTCCACGCAGACAAGGCCTTTCCTGCTCAACGACTCCAGGAGCTCCAGAGGTTTCTCAAAGCTTTCATCGACCTCCAGACTGTCCTCGCCGGGCCTCAACGACCTCAGGACCGATACAGGCACGCCTTCCGTGGGATTGTTCTCCTCCACCTTCTTCACGGCTTCAAGGAACTCCTCTTCTCTTTCCGAGGCCTCACCTTCCTCCCCGAAACTGTAGCCAAGTTCGTCCACCAGTTCGTCCGTAAAGCTGTAGTATCTAACTTCCCTGAACTCGTGCTCGATCGCCTCGTCCTTCTTCACCGTCGCCTCCGCGTTCACATGCCTCGAAGTCAGAAGGCCTTCTTCCTCCAGCTCTCCAAGGTCGGCTTCAAGTATATCGCCGAGCTTCGCCGGGAATCCGTGTTCAGTGAGGAACTTCACCGGGTCACGGTAGCTTCTGCGCTCCTCCTCCATGCTGATCAACTTCAACGCTTCGACGCCTTCAGACGTCATCGATTATCTCCTCCTCTTTATCCAGTACGTAATCCACGGTTTCACGGTACAGGGTTTCATCGGGATCCAGGTAAGGCCTTATACTGCCGGTTTCCTCGTGCTCGGAGGCGGCGTACGCTGCGAGGACGTCCTCGCGCTCCTTCTGGAAATCCGCTATGACTTCCCTGGTCCTGTCGCTCTCAGCCTCATGTATCTGGCCGTACAGGTCGTCCAGGTCTTCGACACCGGGGTCAACCCTGCATCTGTGCCTCATGCCGTCGTAGACGTCCAGCGCTTCCTGTTCAGGCCTGGCGTCGCCGAGCATGTCCTCCGCGAGGTATGCGACGAACTCGCCGTAGATCCTCTGGTGGAAGATGTCCTCGCCCGGTAACTCGACCTCCTGATCCGGGTGCAGCATCTCCCCGTGGACCGCTTCATGCCCCAGCGTCGGAACCGAGATATCCCCGTCGTAGAACAGCACGGTCTCATCCTCGACCGCCTCTGTGGTGGCGTCCTTCCCCTCCTCCAGGGTAACATCCTCCAGGCGGTCGAAGGTGCGTTCAAGCACAAGGCCTGTCTCACCCTCCACCCGGTCAAGCTCTTCACCGGAGAAACCCAGCTCCGAAATCAGCAGCTGCCCGGAGTCCTGCATCGAGACCGACATAACAGGATACCACGGTTCAAACCTTAAAGCCGTATCACGGAGATGAAGCACACGCCTGTAAGTTCCCGAAAAATTTTTAAGAACAAAAGTACCGTACTCTGTCATGAGTACTTTGAAGGTCGAGGGTGACGACGAACTCATACGCAAGTTCAAACAGAAGGCCAGGGAGAGGTACGGCCAGAAAAAAGGAAGTATCAAGAAGGCCACCATGGACCTCATCGAGAAATGGGTGGAACAGGAGGAGAACGTGGACTGGGAAGGCCTTGAAGGAGTGATCGAAAGCGACAGAAGCTCCGTCGAGATGGAGAAGGAGATGTGGAGCAAGGTGGACTGAACTTGTACCTGATCGATACCAACATCTTCCTCGAGGTCCTTCTAGGACAGGAGAATAGTGATGAATGCAGGGACCTCCTGAACGCGGTGGCGGACGGGCAGATACACGCAGCGGTCTCCAAGTTCACCGTCCACGGGATCGAAGGGATGCTGACCGACGAACCGGAAGCCCTGGACAGGTTCATCACGAACATCTCCTCGATAATCAACCTGGAGATTCTGGAGACCACCGTCCAGGAAGAAAAACAGGTCCTGGAAGTAGCCAGGAACACGGAGATGGACTTCGACGACGCACTCCAGTACACCGTAGCCGGGAGAGAAAACATAGACGAGATAATCAGCTACGACACGGACCTCGACGACACCGACCTGAAAAGAACAGAACCATCAGAACTTGCGGACCGACGATAGAAAGAAGAGAGAAGAGAGGGGTAAAAGGCCTCACTGAAGCACTTCGTCGGTCTCCGTATCGATGGCCACGCTCTCACCTTCAAGAGCGTCGCTGTGCTGACCGTAGTTCGCCAGGAACTCGGCCACGTTCCTCGTGTCCTCACCGCTGTGACCTGCAACAACTAGAGCGGTGTTGCCGTTGAAAGCGTTCTCAATCAGGTTGAGATGTCCCTGACCGGCAGTGTAGTTCTGCTGAGGCATGGCCTTACCTTCATCAGCAAGCTGCTTCGTAAGATCGTTCACCGCAGGCCCACCGACAAGGATCAGATCCTGGGACGGGCTCTGGATATCCGTGTCAAGCTTCGCCGCATCAGGCCAACCAGAAGGCTGAGTTACAGTAGTACCGGTTCCACCGGAAGTCTTACTACCTACACTGTGAACAGCTTCCCTCTTCTCCTCCGGAACAT
>JBDGSM010000075.1:0-6386 GCA_042217545.1 Candidatus Nanohalobium sp.
GGTAGGCCTTCGTTCCAGCTGGGTAGGCAGAAGAGGTCGGCGGCCTGGTAGAGTTCGATCAGTTCTTCCTCCGGTACTTTGCCGTAGAAGTTTGCGTTGACGTCCTGCTCCTCGACTTCCTGTCTTATCTTTTCCTCCTCCGGTCCTGTGCTGGGGATCATCAGTGTGATGTCTTCGAGGCCTGAGGTGGCTTTCACCAGGTTTCTGTGGCCTTTGTTTTCCTCGTGCTGCGCCACCACCAGTACTCCCTTCCCTTCTACGTCATGCTTTTCTCTGAGTTCTTCTTTTCTGTTTGAAGGCCTGTATTTTTCTGTGTCGACGCCGTTCCTTATTATCTCGTAGTTTTTGATGTGGAAGGGTTTTAGGTGTGACTCGGTTATGGAGGTAACTTTGTCCGGTTTCTTCAGTGCGAGCTGTTCGAGGGTCCAGTAGATCGGTGCTTTGTGATAGTTGGAGTTTCCTAGCGCGACGTCGAGCGTTGTGCCGTGGTAGGTCAGGACCGAGCCGCAGTCTAAGTCTTTCGCAGGTAGTATTGTGGACCAGTTGTGGAAGTGCAGCACGTCGAACTCTGACGAGTGTTCCCTGAACCATTTCTTTCCTTTACTGAAGTAGGTCCTGAAGCTGTCGGTTCCTTCTATGACGTGTGCCTCATCGAACTCGGGGAATTCTTCCGCGTTCTGAGGCCTTTCCCTGGTGATCAGGTGTACTTCGTGTTCCTCTCTCATTTCTTGTGAGAGGCTTCTCACCACATTTTCCACTCCTCCGACTTCTGCGAACTGTGTGGTCACCATTCCTATCTTCATCTGAGTCTCAAGGCCTCCCTGAACTGGTAGGGGATCAGCGAGGGTTTCTTCAGCAGCGTTAAGGTGAATCCTGTGTACCAGGCCCAGTACTTGAGCTGTGTTATGGCGAGGCCTATGCCTAACGCTCTGAGGCCGTCTTCCTTCGCTGTTTCTTTCAGAGGGCCTAGGTAGTAAACTGTTGGTACTGTGAGAAGGCCTGCGGTTATGCCTGCGTTGAGGCCTGTGTACTGCGGGAAGTATTCGATGCTTAGTATGAGTGTTATGAGTGAGATTATGGTGAGTTTGGCTGTGGCGAAGAGCCAGAGGTTTTTCGTGACCCCGAGCTTTGAGCTTGGATGCGTGAAGAGGTTGCCGCCCTTGGCGTCTCCTTCTCCATAAGTCGAGAACTGGCTCCAGAGTTCTTTCCAGGTGGGCCTCATCTTCCAGTATATCATCGCGTCTTCAGCGATCGCGGGTTCGTAGCCTTCGGAGAGGATCTTGGCGTTGAACTTGCTGTCCTCTCCCGTGTAGAGGTCTTCCGGGTATCCTCCTGCGTCTTTCCAGGCCTGTACTGAGAAACCGACTGAGCGGGATGAAGGCCCTCTGTTGCCTTTCTTCAGCTCCTCCAATGTGTGGGCTGAGGAGATTATCCTGCCCTGGACTTTCTCGAACAGGTTGTCGTACCTGTGGGTCCACATCCCGATTACGTACTCGCTCTCCTCGAAGGCCCTGCACATCTCCCCGTACCATTCCTCGTCCAGTATGCATCCTCCATCGGTGGAGACGATGTAGTCGTTCGAGGCCTTTTCCACGGCAGTGTTTCGGCCTTCCGCTATGTTGCAGCCTTCTTCCACCACGAGTTCGATCCAGTCGTGGTCCTCCGCGTATTCCTCGATTATGTCCTGTGTCTGGTCCGTGGATCCTCCATCTACAAATACTGCTTCGTCAGGCGTAACTGTCTGATCCACTATCGAGTCGAGGAGATCTCTCATCGATTCTCCTTCGTTGTATACTGTGCAGATCAGTGTTGCTTCTTTCATTTCAGAACCTCGTCCAGCTTTTCAGAAAAGTTCTTCCAGCTGTACTGCTGTGCGTTCTCGAGGCCTTCCTGTCCCATCACCTTCGCTTTCTCCGGGTTCGAGGCCAGTTCTTTCATTTTTTCTGCTATCTCGTATTTATCTGCGTCGACTAGGAAGCCTGTTTTGTCGTTGACCACGGATTCGGTAGGCCCTCCCTCGTTGACCGCGATGACCGGCTTACCATAAGATCCTGCTTCCACAGGTATTATGCCCCAGTCCTCCTTCTCAGCCAGGAAGAGGACGGTGTAGGAGTTCCTGTACAGCTCCTCCCACTCGTCTCCGGGGAGATCAGTCCTTATCTCGACGTCCGGAAGGTTTGAGGCCTTCTGTCTGAGCTCCTCGACGTATTCTTCCTCCTGTTCGCTTCCCGCGAGGACCAGTTTGTAATCTTCGAGGCCTGCTTCCTGGAAGGCGTCTATCGCGAGGTGCTGGCGCTTGTACCTCCGGAAGCGGGAGGGGTAGAGGAAGTACTTCCTGAAATCCCCTGTCTCGTTGTTTTCGATGTCCGCTCCCGGGTTCAGTACTGTTATCTCGTCTCCGTGCTTCAGGCCTTTCCCTATTATCCTCTCTTTTGTTGTTTCTGAGTTCGCCAGTACGTGTTCGAACTTCTTCCAGGCCCGCTTCTCCAGAAAGCTGTATATTTTGAGGCCTATATCGAATACTGGTTTCATCGGCGTGGAGATCTCGCTCCTGTAGGTCTGCTTGAACTCGGGTAACGCAGCTCTGAGAGGTGTGTGGCAGTAGCAGTATACAGGTATGTCGTTGTTCCTCAGAGCGATCAGGGATCCGAGGCCTGCCTCTGAGATCAGTAGTTTGTCGTGCCTGTCTGTAGGTATGCTGGCTGTCAGCGATTTCAGGCCGTACATCGCTTTCTGGAGGAAGCTATCAGGCCTTTCCCCCGAGCTGAGTTCCTGGACGTTGACTTCTTCGAACTCTGAGAAGGTGTTCTCTCTGTCGTACAGTAATGTGTAGACTGTGACCTGGTGTTCGCTTCTCTTCGCTGTCTCGAGGACTACTTTTTCCGCTCCTCCTTTCTCTTTCAGCCATGGATGGTACAGTGCGAGATCCATCTCTTGGTTTTATTGAGCTTTCCGGAGTTTGATAACTGTTTACCTTTTCCGGCTGTATTACCGGCTGGTTTAGAAATTGGTGAGTGTTTTTAGGAAATTTTTACTGTCTTTCCTGTGTTTTCTGCTTAATGTTTTCGTATCCTGGTTTCCTGGGGAATACTCCGTAAATCCTGACCTCTTTCTTTTCTATATCGTAGGTTACTCTATGGTTAAGCTCGGAGTTCCTGTCTTGTTCCTGGAGGTTTGAGACACTGTATCTCTGTTCCATCAGGAAGTCGTATGACGTAACTGTTCTCCGGTGTGGGATTTTCTTCCAGCTGGAAGATATTTTCTAGAATCCTGTTTTCTACTTTTTCGGGAACGTCTCTGAGATCTTGGGTTACTTCATCCTCGAATCTCAGATTCATCTTTGTCCAGTTCCTCCATCAGCTCTTCCTTGCTGATCCATTCCTGATTTCCTTCCCGTTCTCGTTGACGGATGTTCATGATTCTCTGGATCTCTTCCGGGTGTAGCTGTGTCTCCTTCTGGAGTTTCTCTCTTATTGCTTCTCTGATGAACTCGGATATGTTCTGGTAATCATCTCTCTCCATCCTTTCATCCAGTTTTTCCTTCAGGCCTTCAGGCAGATTGACTGATTGTACCGGCATTAAGAATCACCATCAAAGTAGTGGTACTTAATACTTAAATGTTTTTCCGAGTTTGCGCAAGAAGATCAGGATTCTGCCACCTACAGAGCCGGAAGTCAGAGAAGGCCTTCGCCTTTTCGGCCTCGAAAACCTGGCCCGAACTAAGTCCAGGAGAGTTTGTTCCGAAGTTTTTTACAGGAAGCCTACGAGAGCGGTGAGAAGAGAGAAGATCATCTTGAAGATGCTGAACACTAACCGTCCGACAGCGATGATCGAGCCCGCTACGAAGCTTGCAGCTGCTTTCTTCTTGTTACTCGGGGCGTGCTCTGACTCGCCGCCGTGTCCGTGTCCGCTCACTACCTGGGGAAGAGGCCTCCGACTTTAAACCAGTTACTGGAACCAGGTTGTTTAGATCGACCACTCGAAGTCGGAGTACACAATGTCAAGTATTTCACGGCATATGAACTTCTTTGGTCTGGAGTTGGGTTCCATCTCCTCAAGTATATCTCTTTTCTCAAGTTCGTGGATGGCCTTGTTGGCAGTCTGGTAGGATACCCCGAATTTCTCCTCCACTTTGGGAATGGTTATGATAGGGTTACGGAAGAGTTCGTCCACAACTTTTTCCGTAACTTCAGGCACTCCTTCCTGGTTTGCCGCGTTTTTGAACTCTTCTCTCAGGTCTTCCACTTTCTCCGGGGTGTCGATGGCGTGCTGACTCTGTTTCACCATCGCTCTCAGGAAGAACTTAACCGGGTTCGTGTAGTCTCCATCCGAGCTGACCCTCATCAGGCTGTCGTAGTATCGCTGCCAGTTCCTGAGGAAGTAGTTACTCAGGTTGATGAACGGTCCTGTAAGCAGCGGCTCTTCATGGGAGATCTCGTCGTCACACATGTTCAGGAGGACAAGCAACCTGCCAATCCTTCCGTTCCCGTCCTCAAATGGGTGTATCGCCTCGAACTGGTAATGTGCTATAGCTATCTTGATCAGCACCGGCATCTCATCAGTATCTGGGTCGTTTATGTAGTCGACCATGTTCTGTAGAAGGGCTTCGATCTCTTCGGGTGGAGGAGGCACGTACTGAGCCTGATCTATTCCTCCTCCCGAACCTATCCAGACCTGCTTGCTCCTGAGGTCCCAGCCGTCCAGCTGATTGACTTCTCCCTTATTTAGCTGACCGCCTTTTCCTTTCACCTCAATGATAAACTTGGTCTCATGATGGTCAATTCTAAAGTCCTCATCTTCCTCGGTTGTTTCATACTCGATGCCTAAAATATCAAAAGCAAGCTCGAGAGAATCTTCAAGAGGGTCGCCGCTACCATGAAGTAATCTCTCTAGCTTTTGAAATCTGTCAAGACTGGAGCGTTTTTCATCCAGTTCCTGCAGTATTTTCCTCTTTTTCTCAAATTCGTAGTTTTTCACCCAATCTGGCTGTTTAGAATTGGTGTAAATAGCGTTTTTCATGCCTTTTGTGATATAGACTGAGGCAACGCCTTGTCTTCCATATGCCTCAAATACTTCTGCGCCTAAGAAGTCATCTAAGACATTTTCAACTTCTGTTTCGGTTAGTCCGGTTCTTTCTATTATCTCTTTCTTACCAGAAAAGGATTCTTCATCGTAGAAATGGTCTTCTATTGCCTCAATTACCTTCTGGTGGTCGCTTTTACTAATCGCCTCCACCTCCATCAAGGTCTACATGGTCAAGTCCTATGAGGTGTTCGTAGTTATTTCCGTTCTTTTTTACGATACCCAGTTTCTTCCATTCTCTCAACCAGTTACTTACTGTGGGTTGTGAGACACCAGTATTGTTGGCTATATCTGTCTGAGAGTTAGAGCCATCAGCAGCATCGTATACATCTCTCTTTTCTTAGGTATCGAGAATTGTGTGAAGAGACCTGTCAAGTTCGCTGACTCCGATAAACCGAAGCCATTTACGTATATCTTTTAATACCTCTAACTGTTCCCCCATATTCTTCTGCCCCTCATACAGATCGTTCACTCAGTAGAAGTTAAAAAAGTTTTAACGGTAACTGATTGTCTCCTCATATTGAAAGCTCTCCTAAATCTTTTCTTAGGTTCTATTACAGCTATCTTGAAATGATGTTCCTAACTGCCGTCAAAATTTAATCGTGATTTATCCACTGAATTAAATCTAGTCTATTCATTTGCAATTCCATGCAAGTGTTTCTTGAATATTTGTAGGATTTTCCTGGCCTATAAGTAGAGAAAAGAAAACAAGGATAAGAAAGGATTTTTTACTCGATGTTCAGTTTGAGGCTGGCTTCGTTTTGGAAGTTGTCGCTGACAGGGCAACGCCCTTCTGCTTCCTCCAGGATCTCTCTTTCCGTTGCTTCGTCCGCGCCGGTTTCAATCCTCGTATCGACTTCTATTTCCTGGAATCCTGCTCTCCCGTCTTCGCCCATGAATCCTGCGAGGTCGAGCTCGCCTTCTACATCGATTTCTAGAGATTCTACCTCTACTTCGTGTTCTTTTGCGACCTGGTGAGCGGTCACGTTTAAACAGGAGGCCAGTGCTGTGAACATGTACTCCAGCGGATTTGGTGCTTTGTCGTTGCCGCCGAAGTCCTCCGGTTCGTCGACCTTCAAGTTGTGGCCTCTGACTTCTGCGTCGAGTTCTGTGTGGGTTTGAGCTTCTGATTCAATTTTGATCGGTAGTTTGTCTCCCATGGTTATCCGCTATAACAGGAGTCTTGTTTTGCTGGCTTGTAAATCACAGGGTCAGGAAATAATGAAAACATGAGGCGGCAGGTAGCCGGCCTCAAACAACAGGAATAGTCCTAGGGCGATCAGTATGAGGCCTGCGATGAGGTG
>JBDGSM010000076.1:0-8717 GCA_042217545.1 Candidatus Nanohalobium sp.
TCTTCGACAGGAAAGTCGGAAAGAACAATTTATTGAAGCTAATTGAGGACGATAACTCCGCCCGTTTCCGAGCTGCTGTAGCTCTTGATCTGGAGAGCGATACGAAGGTTTTCACGGGGCAGGCGTCTGGCGAGGTCGTGGAGCCTCGTGGCGAGGAAGGTTTCGGGTATGATCCGCTTTTCCTGCCAGCTGGAAACGACGAGACGTGGGGGGAAGATGTGGAGTTCAAGGACGAGCATTCTCACAGGAAGCAAGCTCTGGAGGCCTTGAGGGAGTACGTTTCGACCGGTGTGGAGTGAATCTGGAATACTGCTTTTAACTTCTGATGACTAAGGCCTTTCCCATGAAGGTCCTCGGCATAGAGTCCACTGCTCACACTTTAGGTATTGGTATCGTTGACGAGGACGAAGTATATGCGAATACTAAGGATATGTTCGAGCCGGAGGAGGGCGGCATCCATCCGAGGAAGGCGGCGGAGCATCACTACCAGCACGCTCTGGAACTGGTCAATAACGCCCAGCAGAAGGCAGGCCTTGACTTGGAGGATATGGATGCGATCGCTTTTTCGCTGGGGCCGGGCATCCCACAGTGCCTGGATGTAGGCGCTGTTATAGCGAGAAGTCTTTCCCAGAAACATGAGATCCCTTTGATCGGTGTGAACCACTGTCTCGCACATATCTCCATTGGCACGAGGACGACAGAGGCCTCGAATCCTACGACGCTGTACGTCTCGGGCGGGAACTCCCAGATCCTGGATCTGAGAAGCGGTCGTTACCGGGTTGTTGGTGAGACCCTGGATATAGCGCTGGGCAACGCTCTTGACAAGCTGGCGAGGAAGCTGGGTTATCCGCATCCTGGAGGCCCTGAGATCGAAAATCTAGCTGAGGAAACAGAGGATATTATCGAGATGAGTTACCCTATAAAGGGCATGGATTTCTCCTTTTCAGGCCTGACAACAGAGGCGGAGAGAAAGGTTGGAGACGTTTCAGATGAAGTGCTGGCGAACAGTTTCCAGGAACACGCTTACTCAGCGGCAGTTGAAGCGCTTGAAAGGGCGATGGCTCAGGAAGGTTCGGATGAAGCCCTTCTCACAGGTGGTGTGGCAATGAACTCTCGCCTGAGGGAGATGGTGGAAGAGATGGCGGAGCAGCGGGATGCCGAGGCCTTTGTTCCGCCTGCCGAGTTCTGTATGGATAACGGGGCGATGATCGCGCATCAAGGCCTTATCGAGTTGAAAGCCGGGCGTGAGACAGATATAGGCGAATCCGGTAAAAAGCCTGACTGGAGGCCTGACGAGGTGAACGTTGAATGGGAAGTCTAGATGAGGACATCGAGAAGGCGAAGAAAGTTATCGAGAACGGAGGCCTTGTAGTTTTTCCGACGGAGACAGCTTATGGGATTGCTGCTGATGCGACGAATCCCCTGGCTGTCGAGAAAGTTTATCAGGCCAAGAACAGGCCCAAGAGCAAAGGCCTTACTACTATAGTTGACTCACTGGAGACTGCCGAAAAGTTCGGCGATCTCTCGGAGAACGAGAAAAAAGTTGTCAAAGAGTTTATGCCAGGGCCTCTGACCCTAGTTTCGAGGAAGAGCGGGGATCTCCCGGATAACCTGAACGAGTACTTCGTGTTCCGTGTTTCCTCGGGGGAGGTCGCTTCGAAGCTTTCGGAGGTAGGGCCTATCACCGCTACTTCTGCAAATATTTCGGGCGAGGAGACCTCTTACAGTGTTGAGGATATCTCCGAGGAGCTTCTTGAGGAAGTTGATTTCGTTACCGATGCTGGTAAGCTTGCGGCCTCGGATACTTCTTCTATCATTGAAATTAATAACCGCGAAGTCGAAGTTCATCGTGAAGGCCCCGTTTCCAAGACGGAGCTGGAACAGGCTTTGAAATAGATGCTTTTGACATCAGGATGGGCTCAGAACTTCGCACTGATAATTGCTACTGCGGCTATACTTGGAGCGGTGGCGAGAAAGACGAAGCAGCCTACTGTGATCGCCTATATTCTGACAGGCCTTCTTCTCGGCCCTTTCTTCCTTGATATTATAGGTAAGACCGAGGGAACAAAGTTCCTGGGAGAACTAGGCCTGAGCTTTCTTCTATTCCTTATAGGTCTGGAGATCCGGCTGGATGAGCTGGCTGAGATACTGAAGGAGATCAGCATCATTTCTGCGGTGCAGATGCTGGTATCAGCAGGCCTTGGATTCGCCACGTCCCAGGCGCTGGGCTTCGGATTCGTCGAATCCCTTCTGGTAGCTGCTGCGTTTACTTTTTCTTCGACAGCGGTCGTGGTAAAACTTCTTTCCGCCAAGGACGAGATATCGACGCTTCCAGGCAAGATAGGTGTCGGCGTGTTGCTCGCCCAGGACATAACTGTCGTGCTCATACTGGCTCTGATGTCGACAGGTGCTTCGACCCCTTCACAGGCTTTGAAGAGCGTGGGGGAGATAGCAGTTATGATAGCGTTTATCGGAGGTATCTCCTTCTTCTCTTCCAGGAAGCTGCTTCCAAGGATCTTCAAAAAGGTCTCAGAGAACCGTCAGGCCTTCTTCATCCACGGAGTAACCTGGGCCTTCCTATTTATCGCCCTGTCGCAGTCCCTGGGCGTTTCAACAGAGATAGGTGCGTTCTTCGCAGGCCTCAGCCTTGCACAGCTTCCTTACAGCGAGGAGCTTGTCGAGGAGATAAGGCCTATGACTGATTTCTTCATGGCTATATTTTTCATTAACATTGGTTTAGGCCTTACTGTAGGTTCTCTGTCGGCTTACGTGTTTGAGGCCTTTATAGCGGCTGGTATTTTGATAATTGGAAAGTTTGCTTCGGTCTTCTTCGTTGTGGACCGTTTGAAGTTCACTCCTGAGACTTCGTTAAAGTCTGCGCTGAACCTGAGTCAGATGAGCGAGTTCTCTCTGATTCTTGCCAGTATTGCGGTGAGTAAAGGCCTTGTAGGTGACGGATTTGTAGGTTTTATCAGTTTAACGATGATTGTTTCCGTGGCTTTCTCTTCTTACTTTATCACGTTTAATGAGTGGATTTACCAGAATCTGGAGCATGTTCTTGCGAGGATTGATTCAGAGGCCAAGAGTGATGTTGAGGTCAAGTCTCTGGAGGATCATGCTCTGATAGTGGGTTATGATTTTGTTGGTAAAAGGTCTGCGGAGATCCTTGAGGATACTTTTGACCAGGTCGTGGTTGTTGACAGAGAGCCAGGTCATGTGAATGAGCTCAGCAGGTCCGGTTACGAGTACATATATGGCGACTTCAGCCACGGCGAGATCAGGAATGCTTCGCAGGTGGATAAAGCTGATTTTGTCCTGAGTCTTGCGCCTGATTTCAGTCTTAACAGGAAGATCGTGGAGGAGTCTCCTCCAGATACCACTATTTTCGTGAAAGCGGAAGGACCTGAGCAGGCTGTGGAGCTTTACGATCTCGGAGCTCACTACGTGATCCAGAAGAATGAGCTTTCAGGGGAGAAGATGGGCGAGTACCTGAAGCTGTATGTGGAGAACCGTCAACTCTTCCTTGACGAGGTAAAGGAGGATATCGAAAGAGTCTGGGGTGGCGAAGATGTCTGAGATACTCCTATTGCTGACAGCGGTTTTCGCAGTCTCATCAGTCCTGATACTTGTACTTGAAGAGTTCTCGCACCCCTACCTACCTGCCTACATCGCTGCGGGCCTGATGATAGGGCATTTCGTGAATCCTTCAAGTTTTTACCTGATCGCTGAGATAGGGATAGCTTTCCTGGTTTTCATATTCGGTCTCAAGCTTGAGCCTGAACGTCTCAGGAGCGTGGCGAAGGACAGCCAGGCGATGACAACAGTCCAGGTAACGTTTGTAGGCCTCTTCACGTACATTTCAGGTCTCCTAATAGGCCTTAACCCATTGAACTCGCTTTACCTCAGCATGACCGCGGCACTGAGCTCTTCGCTGATCGGTATGCAGCTGATCCACAAGGAGATCGAGATAGATCTTCTTCACGGAAAGCTGGCTGAGTCCACCCAGCTTGTCCAGGACATAATAGCTATAGTCGTGGTGATAACGTTGAACTCAATCTATTCAAATTCGAACACTATATTCATGCATGCATTGATGGGTTTAGGCCTTCTAGGCACCGCAGGATTTATCAGGAAGTTTATCTTTGCGGATATAGCTGAGAGTATCGACGAGGACCGGGAGCTGATGGTAATGACCAGCCTGGGCTTCCTTACAGGTTACATAGCTATTGCCCAGGTCATAGGCCTTTCAACAGTTGTAGGTGCTTTCGCCGCGGGTATCGCGATCTCGAAGTTCCCATACAACATCGAGGTCGTGGACACAATTGAGCCCTTGAAGGATTTCTTCTCCCTGCTCTTCTTCGTCTCCCTCGGCGCCCTGATAGTCTATCCAAGCCTGGAAGCAGTGCTTATAGCTGCCGTGCTCCTGTTCTTCTCCCAGCTTGTGAAACCGGTAATGGCGATCACGTTACTGATAAGACAGGGATACGACAAGAGGACCGCACACCTTGCAGGATTCAATATCGACCAGATCAGCGAGTTCGCACTGATAATAGCGATCCAGGCCTACATCGGAGGCCTTCTGAACCCTGAAGTTTTCCAGGGAATCATACTGGCAGCTTCAGCTTCGTTCCTTATCTCCTCGTACACTTCCCGGCATGGAGAGCAGATACATAAGAACCTGAAATGGTTCGAACCTTTCAAGCCCAGCAACAGGAAGATAAAGAAGAAGTCACAGGTCGGAGGCCTTGAAGACCATGTAATCCTTGTCGGCTACGATACACAGGCAAAGATAATCGCCGAGGCATTGAAGGAGGAGGACGCGGACTTCGTAGTTATTGAAAACAATCCTGACCGGATCAACGAGGCCATGGAGAACGAGAACAACTACATCTTCGGCGATGCCATGGACGAGTCGACCTGGGAGAAGGCAAACCTGGATAAGGCCTCGGTAGTTATCTCAACGGTTCCTGTGAACAAAGTTTCAAGAAAGATCCTCGGCGAGGCCTCTGATACCGATGTCTCCGTCCGGGTCTCCAGGATGAGGGATGCTAAGAAGTTCGTAGATGACTCAGTTTACGTCGAGGTTCCGGACCTCCTGGCATCGGAAAGGCTTGCGGACCATATCCGTGGAGTCCTGGATGATCCAAACTACCGTGAAGAACTCAGACGGAGAAACCTTTTAGAGATTAGGAGACTGCTGAACGAACAGGAAGAATGAAAGAAAAAGGAGCAGAAGCCACGGTAGAAAGCAGGAACGGGAAGATACTGAAGACTCGGGAACCGAAGAAATACCGGCACAGAGATCTTGACAGGAAGATAAGAGAGGAACGTACAGAGACAGAAGTAAAACTGATGAAAGAAGCAATAAAATACGGCGTGAACGCTCCAAACCCTGAAAAAATAGGTAAAGCAGAGATAGAGATGGAGGAGATAGACGGAAGGCCTCTGAAGGAAGAGGCCGACGAAAGGCCTGAACTCCTGAAAGATATGGGCGAGAACGTGGCAAACCTTCACTCGGCCGACATCATCCATGGGGACCTGACCACGAGCAATGCCCTGGTAGATCAGGAACTCTTCATAATAGATTTCGGCCTTTCATTCCGGTCCCAGCGAGTGGAGGACAGGGCGGTGGATATCCACCTCCTGAAACAGGTGCTGAACTCCTCACATCCTGAAGTCGCGGAAGAGGCCTGGAACCACTTTCTGGAGGGCTACAGACCTGAGAACCGGGAGGAAGTTCTTGACCAGCTTGAGGAAGTTGAGAAACGTGGCAGGTACAAGTAGTATTGAAGGGTAAAATCCTGATATGGGTTTAAAAAACTCAAGGCCTTTCACTGTTTTAGACCGGGAAGGTCAGTTATGGCTTGACCGGGTCGGTAGCGTGATACAATGAACGAAATTCAAAGAATTTCTGGTCATGCAAAAACTCACGCAGGTGAGTTTTGAATATGACAAGAATGCATTCTGACGGTAGAGGCGAATCCGGATCTTCCAAACCTGTTAACGCAAAGCAGCCTGACTGGATCGAGTACGATGCTGAAGAGGTAAAGGACCTTGTCGTACGTCTGAGAGAGGACGGTCTTGACCCAGCACAGATAGGGCTCAAGCTGAGGGACGAGTACGGTATCCCTGATGTTCAGCAGGTTACGGAGAAGAAGGTTACAGAGATCCTTGAAGAGGAAGATGTTGCTCCAGATATGCCTGAAGACCTGAACAACCTGGTTGAAAAGGCGAGGAACATGAAGGAGCACCTCGACGATAACCAGAACGACCAGGAAGCTGAGAGACAGCTTGAACTCACGGAAGCAAAAGTGAGGAAGGTCGCAAACTACCATCGGGAAGAAGGCAACATCCCGGAAGACTGGAAGTACGTAAGAGAGGACTAAAGGCCTTCTCACACATCTTTTCATTTACTTCTAACAGAGTTTCTTCGTAAGGTTCAAGAAAACAGAGGCCTACTTCACTTTGTAATGGTTGAAGACATCCTGGAAGCAGCGGAGCCAGCAGCAGAGAAAATTAGAGAATACGATGGAAAAATCCGATTGATAGGCCAGTACGACGCTGACGGGATCAACGCCACCGCAGTCGCCCACAGGATGCTTGAAAGATTAGAGAAAAACTTCGAATACGAGATACTGAAACAGCTGTACGAGGAAGACGTCGAACGCATCGCAGAGGAAGATGAAGATCTTCTCCTGTTCGTAGACATCGGCTCAGGACAGAGCGACCTGATAAAACAGCACATACTTGAAGAAACGGATAAAGAAGTCATCATCTCCGACCACCACGAACCAGCACTGGAAAAAGAAGAATCAGAAGACGAAGACAACCTTGTCCACCTCAACCCGCATTTCCTGGGACACGACGGAGGAGAGGCAATCTCCGCAGCAGGAATGACCTACCTTCTATCAAAAGCAGTGGATGAGGACAACGAAGACCTGATCCAGTTCGCACTGGTAGGTGCGACAGGAGACGTCCAGAAACAGGAAGGAGAGTTTATAGGCCTTAACCAGGACCTGGCGGAGGAGGCCATCGAGAACGGATATGTAGAGAGGCGGCAAGGCCTTGACCTATACGGAAGAACGACCAAACCACTCCAGAAATCACTTATGTATACTACAGATCCTCACCTTGAAGGCGTGTCAAATAACGAGTCCGGGGCAGTGCAGCTCGTCAAATCAGCAGGCCTCGACATCAGAGAGGATGGAGACTTCCGTACACTCGCAGATCTTGAAGAGGAAGAGGAGAAGAAGCTGATCCACGAGATGATAAAACGTGGCTTTGCTGTACAGCAGTTGCTGAACGATATCTACACTCTCGGAAACGGCTACGAGATCGACGAGTTCTCCACAATCATCAACGCATGCGGAAGACTCGGAGAACCAAAGAAAGGCGTGAAAATTCTACTTGAAAACGATCTGGACCTGGCAGAAAAGATTTCAAGGAAATATGGCCGCAGAATATCCTCAGCGCTCAGATACGTAGAGGAGAACAGGGACAACGAGGATGTGGTCTACGAGAACGGCATCGGCGTAATCGACGGAAAAGACGAGATCAGCGACGACTTCATAGGAACAGTTACGACAATAACGATGAGCAACGGCCATTTCGATGCACCAGTAGTCATGGGTATAGCAGAAGCAGAGAAAGACAAGATGAAAGTCTCCTCACGCGCCACAAAAGAGATAGTAGAGGAAGGCCTCAACCTGGGAGAGATCATCGGAGAAATATGTGAGGAACTGGACGGCGAAGGAGGAGGTCACAACATCGCAGCAGGCGCAAAGATACCTGAAAGCGAGAAACAGGCCTTCATCGACAAGCTGGACGCGAAGATCCAGGAAGAAATGGCTTAACTGTAAAGCTCTTCTGCGGCCTCATCTACAAGTTCTCTCACTTTCTCCTGTGAAAGGTCTGGAAGGTCCTGGATCTCCAGATTTTTGTTCTCCAGCACCCAATGGAAGATCTCGAATGAGACAGGATAGCCTTCAGCTTCCTCCCATTCGTCGCCTCCATGATCGAAGAAACCGCTTTCGGTCCTCTTCTTCTCGAACTCCTCTTTTAACCTTTCCAGGTCTGGATCGACTTTCCCAAGCTCCCTGTGACTTGGCTTCCAGCCATAGCCTTTCTCCCTGTTGAGCTTTGCGGCTGAATTCGTTGAATGGCCTTCGAAGAGGATGTTATCGTACATGGAATTGTTCAGACGCTTTTTCAGGACTTCATCACTGTGATGGTCGTAGAACTCGATGTGAGCTCTCTCATGGACCACCATGTTCTTCAGCGCAGCCTTCCAGTCGTCCTTGAAATCGTTCGCGTACAGGAAGATGAAATCTCTCTCCCTGTCATCGAACCAGGAGCCATAGGTGAAGCCGTAGACATGGAAATTCGTGCCAGCGTCTTCCCACCACTTCTCCTTTATCCTCTCCGGATCAGCCAGGCCGAAAACTATCTCCACATCGGAAGAGAAGCCGAGAACCTCTTCCGCATCTTTCAAAGCTTCTTCAATCGCTTCCCTGAACTTCCCCACATCTTCAGGCCTCTCAAGAACCTCTTCAAAGTCCTCATGAAGATAACCGTCCTCCTCCGGATCGTAAGTTTTGAACTTCACGAAAAGGCCTTTCCCAAGCAATCTTTTGAACTTCATCTTGACCGCGTAAGGAGACCTCGTCCTCGTGAACGTAGTGAACAAGGTCGGGGAGGAATTACGTTTTAAGGTTTTG
>JBDGSM010000077.1:0-9679 GCA_042217545.1 Candidatus Nanohalobium sp.
CCGGAGATGTAACGAGAAATGTCTTTACAGGGATAGAAGTTTTTTCAAGGCCTTCAGGTAACTGGTGTTATGTTGTTTTTCTCGAGGTATGAGGCCTTTGAATCGGACTCTGAGGACGGTGATCTTCCGGAGGATTTTCTGGATCGTTTTGAGGGTGAGATGCTGGGAAGTGATCGACTCCTGTCTTTGTTGACCGCTATTGGGGTTAAGCCGGCTGCGGATGTCGAAGGGTTTTTCGACTCTCAGGAAAGTTTTGAAGATTTTATTTCGGTCATGAACTCTGCTGGTCTGAACTGTTACGTGGAGTTTGATCCTTCCGATACTGAGGCGGAGTCGATGACCTCTCTTTTTGATGAGGAAGATGCCGATGTTTCTCTGACTGAAGGTTTCGAGGTCAAGGCCCGGATATTTTTGACACGGAGAGAGTACGGGGTCAATTTTTTCCGCAAGATGAAGCTGTTCAGGAAGACTTACCGTTCAAGGTATCACCGGATGTATGGAGAGTTCCTGGGTTTCAGGGAGGAAGATATCGAGGCCTTTATTGAGGATCAGAGGGAAGAGGTTGGTCCTGAAAGCGATTCCAGGAGGGCTTTGAGGCCTGAGGAACTGGCGGAGAAGTTCGGTGACGAGCTTTCCGAGGAGGAGATGAAGGCCTTTGAGGCCCTGCACTTTGGATTGATGGAAAACTCGGAGAAAAGGTTCAGGCAGGGAGTAAAAGAGATGAGGGAGAGGAAAGAGAAACTTGAGGAAAGCAGTTTTGACGCTGAAAAAGTAGTAGAGGAGAGGAGTTTCCAGTAAAGAGTTCCGTTCGTAGGTCAGCCCTGGCTACCTCAGACTACCCTTCTCCTGCCCTCGACCCCTCCGTTCAGTGCGACGTTGACGACGTCGAGCGGCAGGCCTTCCTCTGCTCTCTCGTTTTCCAGCCTGTCTACGCGGAAGTCCGTGGTTCCTCTTGAGATCTCCTGCTCCGTGTTGATCTCTTCCGGTTCTTCTGGTAGTTCTCCGTCGTAGAGCTGGTCGATTATCTCTTCTGCGGTGTAGTCCTCTGTTTCGTAGGCCTCTGGTTCGAGCTGCCAGCCGAGTTCGAACCGGTCTGCCCCCAGCTGTTCGAGAGGTAGTTCTCCAGGCCTGTTGATGGTCCATATCCCCGAGTATTCCCCTTCGAGGCCTTCATCTGGTGTCTCGGCGAGTACGTGTACTTCCTGGGGGTTGAAGTAGTCGTCGGCGTCCTCGTCCTTCTGCACGTTTCTGAGCGCGTGTGAGAAGTCCCTCTTCACGAGGTGGAGCTGGCCTTCTGCGGGGTAGGCCTCACCTTCGACCACCTTGTTCCTGAGGTCTCTTCTCTCCGGTTCCGGAAGGTTCTGATCTATATCATCTATATGACCTTCAAGGTTCCCGTGCTGGTGGCCGAGCTCTCCTCTAAACCTGTCGTGATCTCCGCTCTGCGTGTATGTGCCTTCGACTCTGTATACTTCCATGAGAAGGCCTTTGTGAGGCGAATCTTATGTATTTGAAGTGGTTTGAAGTGAGCAGTTTCGCCTGAGAGATATAAGCTTTCATCCCTCTTTGAGAGGAAAAGGTGTTTGATGTTGCCGGAAAGTGACGAATCTTTCGGTGTATTGCTTGAGGAGGAGCGGAGAGATATAAATGAACTTGTGAACAGTATTTTTGGGGAAGAGTTTATTCCTTCTCTGGAGGCACAGGAGACATTCCAGGATATTGAGTTGGGGGATGAGGCCCTGGCTGATGTTGTGTCCGAGGCCTATTCTGAGGATTTCTCCCGTAGAAGTGAGATGGTTAATTCTGCTGTGGAAACGGATATCGGGGAGGAGTCCCACCGCTTCATTAATCCTGAGATCAATTCGGATATCGGGCATCCTCCTAAACGTTTAAGGCCTTCGATGGCGCGGTGGGTGGGTCGCGAGCTAGTCAATCCTGAGGACGCTGACTGGGATAGAATTCTTCTTCCCCAGGGTTCCGATCGTCTTCGTGAGGATTACAGTGATCCTGAGGAGAAGTTTTACAAAGAGCTGGATCGGCTTTCCGTCGCTCTGGAGTTTGAGCATAATTATACTCTCGTACATGACGATGTTCAAGACGGTGATGATACGAGAAGAGAGGTCCCTACTGTATGGCGTAGTATAGCGAACAAGCTGGAATCGGAGTATGGCTTTGATTCTGAGGAGGCCGAGGAGATGGGTCAGCGTCTTGCGATAAATATCGGGAACCATATGCACGATCTTGCGTACTCCGTTATCACCAGCTCCGATTTCACCGACCGGAAGGTCAGGGAATTCACAGAATATTTCTCCAACGCAGGCATGAGAATTGCAGAGGGACAGCAACGAGATCTCCTGATGGAGAAAAGCTCCGAAGATAATGAGAAGGCCAGTAAGATAAGTCAACTCCTTATGGGGGAAAAAGGAACCCGTAGAGACAATTATCTGGATATGAATGATAAGAAAACAGGTTATCTTTACACTTTATCTGCGGCTCTGGGCGCGATAGCTGCTGATGCGTCAGACGAGGAGATAGAAGCTGTCTCAAAGTATGCAAGGCCTGCCGCCTGGGCGTTCCAGATCAGAGATGATATGAACGAGCTGGAGAACGCCAGAAAGTACGGGATGGAGGATGTAAGTGATAACGAGAAGAAGCCGACGGACGTGTTGAACGGTAAGGAAACGCTTTCGTACATCCGGGCTGAAGGTAATGTTGAAGAAGAGCTTGAGAGATATGCCTCGAGGGAAGACGAGATGGCAGAAGCCGTGTTGAGACGTATGGAACTTGAGAGAGAAGGTTTGAACCCTGAAAAAATTGATGAAATGATGGAAGAGGAAGGATACAGATTTTCAGGGAACCAGATGCACTGGCTGAAAGATGAGAAAAGGCCTGTAGAGCATGATTCTATCATGATTAACGAGGCCTATGGAGATAATGAATTGGACAGTGACCAGGTGAAAGATACAGCGGCGAGGGTTCTTAAGTGGACAGACGCTGAGAAATTCTACGATATCTGTGCGAAGAAGTCGGAGGAAGCTCTTGATGAGGAAGATATCTACTCTGAGGAGCTTATAGGTCTTGTTGAGTACATGCAGAGCAGGGATTTCTAGTTAGGCATCTTCAAGTTCTTTCATATCCTCTATCATCGCCACTCTGTCCTCGTGGTCAAGGTCCTGGAACTGGTAGGTTCTCTTCAGTGTCTCCAGGTCCGGGAGGTAAACTGTTACCGCTCCGTCGATGATCGGTTCTCCTGAGGCCTGCTCCTCCAGAAGTTCCTCCACTTCTGTTGCTGTGTCTTCTTCCACTCCGAAGGCCTGGTTATAGTCTGTGATTACGTCGACGAAAGCACCAGGTGCGTTGGCTGTCGTCGATGCGGATGTGGTGTCGTAGCAGTACTGGGAGCCGTTCTCCCTGCTCATCTCGGTGTGTGGGAACGTTTCCATGTTCTCCAGGTCGGAAAGCTCCTGATTGGTGTAGATGTCGATGTCTTTGGTGTCGGTGTCGTATTCGATGTCGTGCCTGTCGGCGTGGACTGCCAGTGCCCCGCTTCCGGTCAGTACTCCCTCGAAGTCGAAGTCTTCGCGGTCAACGTTGAAGCTGTCCAGGTAGAAGTTGATGTCCGCATCGAAGACTCCGAGGACTCTGTACACGCTCTGGCATCCGAGGCCTTCGCTGCTCGAACTTATCCTCACCATCTTTATCTTGCGTTTTGATCGGTTAAAGTTTTCTGAACCGGGTTTCGGGATCGGAGACTGGGGAAAGTCTCCTCCTGTGTGATAGCCACCCAAACCTTTTATGTGTCACTTGTCCATAACAACATATGGGTCTTGTCGGTGGTCTTCTGTCTGAGGGGCGGTCGCTGGAAGAGGAGGTGAGGCAGGATCCTCTGGGCCTTGACGGTGAGAGGTTCATGGGGCCGGAGGATGTCCGGGCCAGTCCTCAGAGGATCCAGCAGTATCTCTCCGTAGGCGGCTTCGATGTTGCTGTGGATAACGTTCATGATAGAGGCCTTGATACCACCGGCGAGGATAAGCTGCATCCTTTTCTTGTGAGTGAGGCCGCGGCTATCGATGAGAGCCTGAGGGTTCAGGAGCCTAGAAGGGATTATCTTTCCCAGGGAGATGTGGCTGATCTCGGGATGCAGGTCTTTCAGGATGTCGTTGAGGAGGTCGAGGCCTCTCTTGAAGGTTACGAGGTGTCTGAGGACAGTGATTTTTCCTCTGAGCTTGATCTTCGGGACAGAAGTTCTGTGATGTCAGCTATTGCTCCCGATGAGACCGCTTCTTTCAGGTACGTGAAGGAGGACGGTTCCTGGAGGCTTGTCGATGAGTTAGAAAGTTCCGGGCCTGTTCGAGGTGTAGAGCTTTACCGGAAGCGTACCAGTCACATGGGTGATAAGGTGTCGCATGAGAACCCTGGCAAGATGTGGAGGATTAGGGAGACCGATCTTGTGAGGGAAGACGGTGACTGGACGGTTGAGAGTTCCTGGGCTGAGGATCCTACTCCGGAGACCGAAAGTGTTCGTGAGACAATATCGGATGTGGTCGAGAGCTACAGCGAGGAGATACCTTCTCTCGAGTATACGCTTTTCGCCTCAGGTTACGAGGGCAGGATGACCGCAGGTTCTGACATCGAGCACTCCCTGCATATCGATGTCGAGGATCTGGGCCTTGAGGATAACAGACAGGTGTACGAGGACGCTGCTGTCAGGGACAGGGTTAGGCACCTGAGAAAACAAATTACATCCGATATAGTAGACAGTATAGATGAAGAACTTGACATCTCTATGGGCTATGGCTATTCTGCGACAAGAGATCAGGGAACCGAGTACGGCTTCTCCCGCAAGTCTCACAACGGTCAGGACAGCCGGATCGTCTTCGACGGAGAAGGATACGAACACCTGGAGGAGTACGACGAGTTCCTGGAGGGGAAAGGCCTTACACGGATGCATCCTACCAGGAAATAAAAGCCCCGATCTCAGGTATTCTCCAGCTTCTTCTTGCTTTTCTCCAGTTCCTCTTTCAGTTCTCCCTGGTAGAACTCGATCTCTTCTTCGGTCATCTCATCGAGTTCGATGACTGAGGCGATCAAGCGGGCCAGTGTCTCGATCCTGAAGAAGGCCTCAAGCTCCTCAAAGTTCTCCGGCAGTTCCCGGATCTTTCTGTATCCTTTGTAGAACTTCTGCCGTATGTTCCAGTCCGCGTCCGGGTCGTGCATCCAGAAACTGTTGGCGGACTTCGCCAGGTCTCTTACGTCGAGGCCTGCGTACATGTAGTCGAAGTCTATCACCCCTGTCAGTTTCTCTTCCTGGAAGAGGACGTTATCCGGAGAGAAGTCTATGTGTACAGGTACAGCAGTGAATTCCTTGGGGAAGAGGCTTTCGTTCTCCCTCAGAAACCCCTCGACCTCTTCAGCGACTTCGAAACCGTTCTCCCTGAGGGTCGGTATCTTCTTCGAGTACATGTTGTCCAGTTTTCTGCGCCTGAGCGAGCCTTTCTCGAACCTGTGGAGTTCGAGTCCTTCCAGTAGCTCTTCTGGTGTGCTGTCCTCTTGTTTCAGGTCCATCCATCCTTCATGCGGGAACGAGGCCTTATCATGTATCTTTGCGAGCGCTTTTCCTGCTTCAAGAGTTTTTTCCGGTGTGATATCTGATTCAGCGGTCTCTCCTGGAAGATTCTCCACTACAATGAACTTCTTTCCCTCCAGTGTCTCCACCTGTTCGGTCAGAGGTTCCGGTACCGGGACAGTGTCCTGGAAGAGTTCGTAGCATCTAATGTTGTGTTCGAGGGAGCTGCTGTCCTCTTCATCTCCTGAGAACTGTACGATCAGCTCTCTGCCGTCGACCTTGACGGAGTAGGTCTCGTGTATCAGGCCTTCATCGATCTCCTCAACTTCTTCAGGCCTTTCTCCGACTGTTCGCCTGACTGCTTCCCGTGTTTTTTCCGTCTCCATGTACCTGTGTTCCGTCGTTACTGGTTTAATGGTTTTTTCTGGCAATGATCTGCTTTCCCGGGTTTTCAGTCCGGGGTTTTTGTAAGTTATCCTTCTTGTCTTCTACTTGATGGCGGATCTGGTAGGTAGTTTCCTGGATGGTATGGAGCGGCTGGTCGAGGGGGATGATAGTTCTCTTGACGCCGGTGTTCTTGTGGAGAATGTGGTCGCTAAGAAGGATGGTAAGGTTCAGGACCGTTTCGGGACCGGTGTAGATTACGGTTACAGCCTGATGATGGCTAATAAGGGAGGCTTTGACTCCAGGAAGCAGGTGTTCGCCGCTGCACTTTTCTCGGCGAAGTACTTCGCGGGCAGGAAACAGGAGAGGGAGATCAGGGAGATGGTGAAGCAGCTTTCCGCGGACTACAGCAGGCCTGTGATGATGGTCCGCCAGAACTTTGACTACATCAAGTCAACTGTCGATCAGGGTACACAGGCCGCCTACAACAAATCCACCGGCGAGATCGTTATCCGCGCTATCGACGCCGGTTACTGGAAACTGGTGAAGAAGAAGGTGGGAGGTATCCTGCCTTTACTGTTGCCGATGTACGGTTTGATGAAGAAGAAGGCCTCGGGCGGTCTCGAGGGCGACCTTATACACGAGGCGACTCACGCATACATCAACAGTAAGGCCTCGTACGATGCGGGTAAGGAAGGTCTGAGGGAGATTGATGAGGGTGCGGCGACAGGTGTATCGATGATACTTCCCGGGCAGCACTCGTTCAACGAGGAGGGGCGGAGGGAGAGCGGTCTGGATCCTGAGAAGGTGTTGAGGTATGCTGAGGCCTTTGCGGGTTCGGCGGAGGGTCTTTCTACGGATGATGGTGTTGACAGGATCAGGAAGGAGGGTGTGAAGGCCTTGAAGCTGGCTGGTCAGGGTGCTGATCCGGATGAGGCTGTTTCGTCGGTGGTGAGGGGAAGCTGATTTAAACCTCTGTTTTTTCAAGTGGTTACATGAGTGGAGATTCCTTAAGCAGGATTGATTTTCCGGACCGAAAGTATACTCTGAAGCAGCGTGCTGTGAGGAACGCTTACAAGCTGTATGATTCGCAGGATAACGAGGTCCTTAGTGCTAAACAGAAGCTTTTCAAGATGAAGGAGGAGTTCCCGTTCAAGGATCCTGAGGGCCGTGAGGTTTTCTCCGTGAAGGCAGAGCAGGTCATGGATATTGCGGGTGATTACGCGATAATTGATTCGGAGACCCGGGAGAAGATAGCTGTGCTGAAGAAGGATTTCACCTTGCTGGTGCACAGGTGGCATATCGAGAGTCCTGAGGGGGAGACCCTGGCGAAGATCGAGTCCCGTGGCAAGGCGGTAGGCCTGTTGAGGGCGCTTTCCGATGCTGCACAGCTCTTCCCTCACAAGTACACGATCGAGAACGGTGAAGGGGATCAGATCGGTACGATCCAGGGCAAGTTCAGCTTCCGGGACAAGTACGTTATAGAGCTGGAGGAATCCGCGGAGGACAGGGAAGCTATCATGGCTGCCGCAGTCACCATCGATGCGCTTGAGGGCAACTGATCATAGGATTCGGAAAACGATTTAAGTGAGGCAGGGGAATTCGGGTTCATGGAACGGAACTGGATTCTTTTCATGTTCTTCGCTTTCATAGTGGTCTCAGCAGGATTCGTGTCGATCCATCAGGTCCGGAACGAGGAGAACCGTATGATCGGTAACGACAGGCCTGACACAGTAGATCTGGCTCAGTGCAGTGAAGAAGTGCGTACGGCTGTAAAGCAGGTCGGAAACGTCTACAGCTGTAAGTCGAAGACTCTTAATGACTTCACGGTAGTTGATTTGGGGTCTGATCCTCTGAACGACTGTCCTTCGGGTTGCTTCCCGACTGTCCACAGGTTCGCTGTCTTCGAGGACAGGATTCAGTACATCGGTTCCAAGTACGGACAGGGCCTCGACCTTAACGGGACCATGGAGGAAGGGGAGACGCTGGTAGAGCTTGAATCCCTGCCTATGAATGCGACCCTGGATGACCTGGCTGAATAGAGGGGGGGGGAGAAGGCCTGGGTTCAGGCCTGTTCTTCTCTGTATCCTGCCGTCGGGGCCGGTCTTTTCCGGGTCCGCGAACGGTTTTCCAGCAAAAAAGGACTACATATGGGTTAAAGTTATATTTCTCGGCCTTTCAGCTTTTTTTATGGAAGAGAATGTAGGCCTTATGGATCAGAAGGTCAGGATCGCTGTTGGAGCGGTTCTGGGCCTTCTGTCTCTTGGTATCCTTTTCACGAGCATGATTCCTCTTCCTGAAGTTGCTTCACCGGTACTTGGAGTTGTATCTATTATCCTGCTTGCCACCGGTTACTTCAGGAAATGTGCTCTGTACCAGGTGCTGGGCATTAGCACGAACGAGAAATAATTTTCCCTCTTTTTTTTATTCACAGAGTCCTATATAGAGGTTATGGAGGATCATATTTTAGACGGTGAAAAAGCCAGTAAGCTTGAAGATGAATCGCGTTTTAAGTACCTTTCAAAGGAGGAACTGCTTGGAGACATAAACTCTCAAGATACCGTAGTAGAAGTAGGAAGTGGCACAGGTTTCTACACAGATTATATTGCGAAAAAAGCCGGAAAGTCCTACGCTGTAGATTTCCAGGAAGAGATGCATGATTTTTACAGGGACAAAGGAGTTCCAGAAAACATTGAACTAGTTAATTCAAAGGCCTCGAATATAGACATAGAAGAAGCTGATACCATAGTATCACTTTTTTCATTCCATGAAATAGACGTTGAGAAGGCCTTGAAGAAATTCTCACAGATACTGGAGGAAGATGGAAAACTGGTTATCTATGACTGGAGTTCAGAAGGTGAAACCGATGAAGGCCCTCCAAAAGAGAAACGGTTTAACGCAGATTCTGCTTCAGAGAAGTTAGAAAACTTTTTCGATGTAAAATTCGCTGAGGAGAGATACGACACTTTCAAGGTAGTTGCGAAACCCTGAATTCAGGTTACCCAGGCCTCTTCTTTTTCTCCTTCTCTGAGGTTTTCCTGTCCCCATTCGATCATCTGGTGTACTAGAGGTACCAGTCTTTCGCCGAATTCGGTCAGGCTGTAGGTTATCTTGACAGGTTTCTCCTCCTTGACGTTTCTCTCGACTATGCCCTGTTCCTGCATCCTTTCAAGGTTGTTTGACAGGGTCTTGTTGGTGATACCTCCGATCTCTTTCTTCAGTTCTGTGAACCTGAGTTCTCCGTTCTCGTCTATGTGGAAGGTTATCACAGGAACCCATTTGTGGCCTAGTATCTTTGAAGTGGATTTCAGGGGGCACCAGTCTTCTCCCCTGCACCATACCGGGACGGATTCGGTCACTTCAGTATCCACCTCGAAACCATGTTTCGTTAGGAGAACCGTGCGTTTTAATATCTTGTGTAAATCAGATTTCTGTATGAAACAAGGATCGGTGCTTGAGATTTCTAAGGCTTTACTTAGAAAACCCACTAATAATTTGTTCAAGGGATATAGATGAGCTACACGTTGACTTTTGATGCCAAACAGGCCGCGATCCTGAGCCTGGTTTTCGGTTTGACTGTGGGTGTGACTGCGGGCTTCCCGCTCGGTGCAGCCTATGGGACCGATCAGGGCGCTGATAACTCCGTTAACGGTTCCGGAGGAGGGCTCGTAAGCCTTGACGGCGTTGAGCTTGAAGGAGAGCCAAGTATGGGAAAGGATTCCGCTCCTA
>JBDGSM010000078.1:0-7522 GCA_042217545.1 Candidatus Nanohalobium sp.
TCCATACCGCCCGGGCTCTCGATCTTGTTAACCTGGACAACGATATCGGTAGCCTTGAAAGAAGTTCTCGGCACCCCGAGGTCGTTTACAACCCTGTCGAAGACTGAGTAAGCGTCTTCTCCGTGGATAGTGCCTCCAACGAAGTTCGCAACAGCACCGACACGCATCGCCTCGTAGAGGGCCTGAGCTTCTTCGGAACGGACCTCTCCGATAACAAGGGCCGAGTCTCCCAGTCTTAGGGAGGTCCTTATGGCCTCATCGGCACCCATCTCGTTTTCCACCTGGGTGATGACGGAACGGGACTTCATCCGCTCAATGTTATACCCGAGATCCTTCATCTGGGGAACAGGTAACTCGAGAGTGTTATGGGCCAGGATGTTGGATGTGATAAAGTTCTCGTCGCCTGGAACCGAGATATCGTATACTGTTTCCTCATCTGAGACCTTCTCTACCGACTTCACCTGGTCCCAGAAAATATCGCTGTCGGCGAACTGTGATATTTTTTCCGCAGTTTCTGACCTTTCAGCAACCTGCTTCAGCTTCTGCCTTCCCAGTTCGTTGCCACGCGTCACATAGTCATGACTCTCCATCTCTGTCTCGTTACAGAGATTTTCCAGAGTGTCTCGCGGCAGGGGAACTACATCGGTAGTATCATGTGTGCTCTCTCTGCCCTCAAGTTCAAGGTTTTCGTTCTTGTAGTCCTGAAGGAACCCTATCTCATCCTTGAACTTTTTGAGGCCTTCCAGATCGCTTATACGCATAGATCTCATCTTGCCTGAGTCCCTGGCTCTTCCTCTTATCCCGTCTATAAGGAGGAGCGTCTGGATATCCTCTATCAGTTCCTCGTTTATCAGGTCCAATCCTGCTTCATGACTGGTGGAGTACCCGTCTCCGCTGTAAAGGCCTCTCAGGAAGGCGTGTCTCTGTTTATCTGAGGCGGAGAAGATCCATTCCGGGACTCTCTTTGAGTATGCGTCTCCAGTAAACCCGTACTCCTGCATGACTTCTTTCAGAGGTTTCGAGTTAGCCAGCAAGGTATGTTCTTCTGAACGCAGTTTAACAGGTAGATCCAACCGGTTAAACACCTCTTTTACTACTTCCTGACATCTCTCATCAGAAACCGTGACCAGGACGCTTCTGTTATCGTAGCATCCATCAGCGATCCAGAGGCCTAGGAACTCCATGAACGTTTCATCAAGTTCTATCTCGGCAGGTAGTTCTGAAGAAGCTCTCTTATGCTTGTAAATCGTGTCTTCTCCTGTCTCTATGTCCAGTTCCTCGATCGCCGAGGTGGGCAGGATGTTTTCCCTCATCCAGTACTGAACTGTATGCTCGGAGTAATCTTTCTGCTCCGCGAACTGTTTCAGCTTATCTCTGGAGTCTTCTATCTTCAGGTCATTCCTGAAGTAGCCTTCGAGCTCAGAGGCTTTTTCAGTCAGGTTCCAGGCTTTCTTCTCCGACGGTACATCCAGTTCTCTTGGGGTTACAAGATGATCTCCCTCTTCGAGGTCTGTCGGCTTGACCTCAGCGATGTTTCCACTGCTGCCCATCCCGAACACGGAGTGGTCCTCGGTTACCTTGATCTTTCTTCCTGTCCTGGTTTCGATCTCGTAAATCGGTTTCTCCACGTCGTGCCTCATGAAGAGTGAAGCATCGCTCCACCGCGTGTTTCCGGAGTCATCCATCGACAGAACCTTCACGTTCTCCGGATTCCTCCTCAGGACATCGCGTTCTCCGCCTTGGGCGCCGTAGGCCTCCAGCTGTTCATCTATCAGCTCTCCTATCTCACCGTATTTCACCTCGCCGTTTTTCCTGTATACAATGCTGGAGTCGCCTGTGACACTGTCCTCTACGGTTACGATCCTGTGGCTCTTCATGATCTCCAGCATGGAAGCGGACAGAAGCGATGACTTTCCCGCTCCACGGGTTCCCGCGAAGAGAACTGAACGGTTACCGTCCACTATGAAAGAAATCAGGGCAGATGCAAGCGGCGAAAGCATTTCATTGTTCACAAACAGTGGCAGGGTCCATGCACGCGACCTGTGGCGTCGGAAGGCAAATGCAAGACCTTCAGGCGAAAGATTCTCCTGTATGACGGCTACACGGGCTCTTCCGGCTTCGACTTCGGTTTCTGTGTCCAGTACAGGGTTTGCCTCGTCGAGAGGCCTTCCTGACTGGATGCGGAACCGGGTGGCCCATGACTCCGCTTCTTCTTTTGTCGGTATCAGGTTGGTTTCGCATTCCTCGTAGTCCTGGTGTGAGATGAATATCGGCGTATCTCCTATCGGCGAGTTTATGTAGACGTCCTGGATCTTGGGGTCTGAGAGCAGGATTTCAAGCACTCCAAGGCCTGAAGTGTATCTGTTCAGGATGTTTCCGAGCTGGTTGATCTCCTCGCTTTCAAGTCTTACGCCCATCTGGTTTGCCACGTCCCTGAGCATGTCGCGGCCGATGTTCTGGAATACGTCCCGCATCTTGTCAGGTTCGGCGAACTCTCCTTCCTCCGGGTTGTGTGATGCCATGAAACGTCTTGCGGCGTCAAGTATGTTGTATTTCTCTTCTGCAAGGTTGAACTCCGGAGGGTCTACGTGGTAGACAGGCCGTGTCTTGTCCGGTACATCGTAGATAGTTACCTCGGCCTGTATCTTGTCCAGTTCATATCTTTCCAGCTCCTCACCTCTCTCCGGAGGCAGGGACATGAACTTGGTGAGCATGAAGTTAGGCCTTACCAGCGGGTGGAAATACTCTCTGTAAACCTCTCTTTCTCCGACGTGATGGCCTGTAATATTGTCTTCAACCTGCTGGATCATTTTGCATTCTTCTACCCTGTTCTTGACCGGGTTTATGACGTCCTGGATGAAGTATTTGATGCATCTCTGCTCCTGTGGGTAGCCATTTTCTCTTTTCTGTTTGAGGTGGCGTTCCTTTCTTTTCAGCTGGACGTAGGCTCCTACAGGGTCGGTTCTTAGTTTGCTGAAGACTATTTTCTGGACTTCTGGCAGGTGTTCGCTGTAGATCTGGTCGCATTTCTCTGTCTTGATGTCCTGTGAGATGTATCCTTCACGGGAGATATCCTGTATTGCGTCGGCTATTCCTTTCAGGAGCTTTACCTGCTCCTCTCCGTACTCGTACTCCCTTGATTCCGCCAGTATAACTGATTCTGCGTTCGGTAATTCCTGTAGAACGTTTATTACACGCGCCATCACTTCTGGATAGTCTTCAATGCTTGCTCCGTACATCGAGCCGAGCGTGTTGATTCTAACGGTTGAGGTCTCTTCATCGTACTCGTATTCGAAGACATCCTGGTTTCCCTGCGGATTCTGGTTTGGCGGCATTCTGTTTTTGACACCCAGCATTATTATTCGGGGGTTTCTAAATTAAAAGATAAGATGCCTGATCAGCAGATTGTCAACAAGCTCGTGGACCGGGTAAACGATTTCAACAGAAGGGTTAGAGACCTTGAGGAGAAGGTTAGGAATCTTAACGCCCGAGTTAACACGCTTGATGATACGCTCCTCGACAAGACGAAGGATCTCAACAGCGATCTCCAGGACCTCAATGATGAGGTGGGGAGTCTGAGGGACCGTGTAGCGAACATTGAAGTAGATATAAAGGAGATAAACCGTGAGAAGAGGAAGTTCGTCACCTCGCAGGAGATCGAGGAGATAGAGAACTACATGGATCTGATGAACCCTATCCACTCTAACTTCGTCACGAAGAAAGAGGCTAAGGAGATGATGGGGGAGAGAGAAGGCCTCTCAAGGTCAGATGTGGAGAAAATAGTGGACAGAAAGATAAAAAAGCAAGAAGAGGGAAAGTAAAAGTATGACCTCGAAAATCTCAGGTCTAACTCACGAGTACGAGGCACAGTAGAAAATGGAGTTCAAGTTATTCGGACGTCTAAGGGACGATGAAGATGGAGATAGCAGTTCTTTCACAGGTGGACAAACCAGTCAGTCAAGTTCTGGAGCAAGCGATCTATCAGGAGGAAGCCTGGAACGTACAGTAAAGAACATGTCCCAGCAGGGATACTCAGATGATGAGATAAAACAGGAACTTCAGGGCCAGTACTCGATGCAGGAGATAGAAAGAGCAATGAACAATGTAGTCACACAGTCGGCAACCGGGCAACAGGATCAGGGAGGCCCGGAACCATTAACCCAGTACAGCTCTGATCAGACCCAGGATGCGGTGAGCCCAATGGACCAAGGATACGGACAGAACAACCAACAGCAGCAGAACGGAAGCCGGCAGAATCAAGGCTTCCAGAACCAGCAACAGCAACAAAACTACCAGACAGGGCAGCAGAGAGGATCGCAGCAGAGACAGCAACAACAGATGCAGAGACAGCAGGCGATCCAGCAGGCAGCATCAACTGATGAGGATCAGATGGCACAGGGAGAGGTAGACCCTGAAGTAGAGGAGCTTATTGAAACAATAGTAGCAGAGAACTTCCAGAGAGTAAAGACCGAGTTCGAAAACGTATACGAAGAACTTGACGAAATCGAGGAGGAGCTTGAAGACCTCGACCAGAGAGTACACGACCTCGAAGTAAGAGACGACGAGGACCAGCAGGAATTCCTCGAAAAAATGGAAGAAATCGAGGACCACATCGATGACTACGAATCAAGGATTGGAGGCCTGGAAAAAGCCTTCCAGCAGGTTCTACCATCGCTTGTCGACAATGTAAGAGATCTTACAAGCCTGGTACAGGAGATAAAGCAGGAGAAAGGGATAGAGACTGAGACAAGTGTATCGAACGAAGAAATGGATGATATGGATATGGACGAATGGTAAAGGTCTGGTCCAAGTTTTTTCTCCACCAACTTCTTTTTTCCTATAAACGTTCCTTCTCTCTTCAGTCTCCGGTACTCATCGTCATGTAGATTACGGCAAGCAGGAAGATCAGTATTAGCACAGGCATGATAACCTGTTTGAACGCGTTTCCTGTCGTAGGCAGCCAGTTACTAAGGTCTACGAAGTTGAACAGGACTGTGAGGAAGGATATGATTGCTATAAGGCCTGCAGCTACTGCAAAGCCTGATGTCGAGTCCTCTGCATGTTCGGTAATATCGTAGCCTGATGCTGCCATGATAACTATCAGGCCCAGGACTCCGAATACTCCGAACGTTATGGCAGCGGCAAAAGTCGTGAACATTCCAGCGCTTCCTGAAATCCCGAGGACTCCGAGGAAGGCGACTCCTATCGCTATCGCTCCGTTTACGCCTTCTTCTTCACTGATCACCTCGTACTGGTTCAGGATGCCGTAGGTAACGGCGAGGATAATGAGCCATGGGAAGAAAAGATTGAGTCCCATGTCCCACATGACGTTGATTATGCTCTGGAATGCGCCCGCCATTCTCTATCATTCACCACTTCCGAGAGAGCTGAACATTTTAGGAACCCCTCCTTCTCCATCATTGCTGTCGTGGTCTCTGAGTGTCCATCCGAGTAATGCAAGCACTGCAAGCACCCAGATTGTTCCGCTTTCGATCAGCCAGTTGAAGACTTCGTTTAACGTTCCGAGAGCTCCCTGGCCGAAGATAACAGGCAATCCTCCGGAAACCGTAAAGGCCACGATCACGATCAAGGCCATAAGGAATCCGAGGCCCTGCTTGTCACTTAGGTCCATTCCCACGAACGCAAGCACCACTAACAGGCCTAGGACGCCTACAGTGATCAATGCGATCCTGCTCACGTAGTTCAACAGGAATCCCTGGTAAACGGGGTGCGCGATAATAAACTTCGAAGTGTAGAACGCGAACGCTATACCAAGAATCGCGGCGAACGTATCATTGTTCTCGTCAAGCAGCTGAATCCTTCTTATGATGAAGAAGAACAGCGTGTAAGTTATGATGAAAGGAAGTATACCTGAGAAGAGGCCTATGTCGGCCCCACTCCTGAGTATCTCATTGAATCCTGGAGGTGCAACCACCCTGCTTATTCACCTTCTTCCTTGAAGTAACGATCAAGATTTCTGTTTAACAGCCATAGTTCCCTGGCAATAATCATAACTGCCAAGGTACCGAACCAGGGCCATACAATCTTGCTTCCGAACTCCACAAGATTGTAGTTCGCTGTCCCGACCACCAGGGTCCACAGAGTAACAAAGATCGCGCCCAGTGAAAGGAAGACAATCACGAACTCGTCAACAAGGTTCTCAAGGTCGTAAAGGTAGTCCTTAAACCGTTTAGTAAAAAGTTTAGCCATTGGAAATCACCTTATCTTAAAAGCCTCCTCCGAGGCCTCCCATCCCCCTTCTTCTACTATGGAGTTTTGCAAGGATGAAACCTACTACAGCACCAATAAGCAAAAGCTCCGGGTACTGCATTGCATTATTCATGATATTCGCTACTGTAAGCTGCATTTTTGGACTACCTCTGTCAACATCTTAACTTCTTGGTATTTAAATAACTACACGGTTGCAGTCCTTTTAGACCCTGTTTCAATAGCTGAGCCCCTGGCCGAGGCCTGATAACCTGTGGATTTTACCCCTTCCGCGATCGAACTGTACAGATCCTTCTCCATCTCCCTGTTTATCCCGGTCATGCTTGTCGAGTTGACCTCCATGACTTTCACCGAACCATCGGACTCCCTGATGTAGTCAATCGAGTAAAAGCCATCTCCAAGGACTTCAGAACCAACTTCTTCAAGGTACTGCTCCTCACTGCTCTTCTCAGGAGGCTCAACGTACTCTCCGCCATTAGAGAGATTGTTGGCGACTCCGTTACCATCCGCTCTTTCAGCCCTGACACTGTCCTTACCGGTCAGGATCATCCTCATATCGGCATTTTCACCGTCGGAACCCTGTGGAAGATACTCTTCTACAAGCATATCCTCCAGTGTATCCTCGCCGTAGGCCTCCAGACCGCTCCTGGAATCAACAAGCTCTACTCCGTCACCGCAGGAGCTATTATACCTTGGCTTAACTACAAGTTCTTCCCCATCTTCAACCCGTTTCAAGGCCTCCTCATAACTGAAATCCTCTAAAGCACCCACACCTTTCGACCGGAAAACATTCTTCGTAGCTTTCTTGTCCTCAGCGATCATCGCGATCTGTGGGTCGCCATAGAAATCAACGCCGTCTTCCCGGGCATCGATTAACTTCCTGTAGATATCATCATTGTCCTCGACCGAAACCCATCTCTTAGGCCTGAGATAAACTGTTGCATCGACCTCGGAAGCTGGTTCGCCGTCAAGAAATACTTCACCATCTTTCTCCTCAACACTGCCAGGATCAAGACGGCTTACACTGACTCCGGAACTCTCAAGCTCCTGCTTCACCTTTTTGTAAGCATCATCTGACCTTGAACTGCTTGCAAACAAAACTTCATCAACAGAATTATCGTTAAAAACAGAACTTTGTGCTGGGGCAACAGGCTCTACAGCCCCTTGACCGAAGACATCCTCCTCGTCCACCCCGTCCGGCATAATAATGCCCTCGCTCGGCGACCATCCCATCTCCAGATCAGAACCGGAAACCGACATAGTTAATTATTCGAGAGTAACAAATAAAGGCCTT
>JBDGSM010000079.1:0-14646 GCA_042217545.1 Candidatus Nanohalobium sp.
AGTATCAGATCAGATCTCCAATTGTCTGGGGAGGAAAAGAAGCAGAGAACAATAACCACTCCACTCCTGCACCGGGTCAGGGCAACGGACCTGGAACAGAGACAACGGAGCAGCCTACTTCGACATCTCAAACAGAAACAACTACTACTTCCACGACGCAGCATACTACAACTGCGACGCCGGATCTCGAGTACGACAGTATCTCTCAAGGTCTTCTTGAAGAGAGCGATCAGACACAGCAGGGATTCAAAGGTTACTCCCTGACTGCGTTGAGTTCGCAGCTTGATGGCGTAAGCATCCAGGAAGCTGTTGAAAACACAAGCGACTACGAGGCCTCTATCAGGGACGCTCTTGAAGGCACCCAGTACTTCGAAGATGAAGGAATCTTCAGGCTGGGCGAGTACGGAGTTACCTCCGAAGATCCTAATGGTAAAGGCGTTGACCTCGTGGACCAGATTGGTTCGTCTCACAAGTTCGACACCTACATGGACAACCTCGAACAGAGAGGGGAGCTTGAGGACCAGATGTTCGGCTACGTCGAAAGCCTTGAGAGGGTTTAAACCCTTTTCCCCACATTTATCTTTTCCAACAGTTCAAAGAACATATCTTAATCACGACATGAAAAACGGTGATACAAAATTAGCTTCAGAGACGGCCTCTACGATGACTTCGACGCGCCCACGGCATGGGCATCCGCACAGAACAGTGCGAACGCCAAGCCTAACCACAGGAAGACATTTCTCAGGGACAACGGCCTACTGAACAGGGTAGGCCTCAAACAGGAGGACATTGAAGTCAATGGGGACGAAGTCCGTGTGGGCGATGAAAAAGTAGATAGTATAAATGAAGAATTAGCGGGGGAAGGCCTTGGCGAGCTTACCTTCCTGCCTACTGCCGCTTTCAGGAGAAATATGTCTTCGCAGGACTTTGAAACACTTTCTGAAAACGTTCAGATGGTCAATCCTGCCCCGATACCCAGCTTCCTGGGGGACAAGGCGGAGCAGAACTGGACTTTCTGGGATGGTCCAGGCACTGTTCCGGGATATCAGCCTCTGGACTTCTATGCTCAAACATATAGTGATATGGAGAAGGCTATTGAGGAGGTTCAGGATGATATTATCGATGATGTTCCCCTGGTGATAAAGCCGAGAAGTTCAAGCTGTGGAAACGGCATCTACTTCTACCCGGGAGGAGTCGATGAAATGGTGGAGGACTGGAGGGAAGAAGGAATCCCGCAGGGCTATCTGGCCCAGTATGCAATCCCTCACGAGTTCGATCTGAGAACTATCGCCGCAAAAGATACACCGGTAAACGGGATGAGGCGATATGGCAATCCCGACACGGACAGGGCAAATCTCAGCCTTCTGGACAGCAAATCAACTGAAGGTAAGGCGAAAAAAGCTCTTGAACAAGGTGCTGCAGAAGGCGTAGATATAGATGAACTTGACCCCGCAGTTCAGAACATGGTCGAGGACCACGTGGAGGCCTTCGCCGAAGAATACGAAAAAGATCTGGACGAGCTTGAGACATGGGTTGGCTGGGACTTCCTGGCAGTAGATCCCTACGACAGAGATCTACAGGAGTATCCCGATGAGATCGTAGAGCCGCTTCTTCATGAAGATTATCAGACTGAGGACGGCAACTACCTGATATTCTGTGAAGGCAACCTATCACCTGGGTCGATCATCGACTACATAAATCAGGAGCCAGAACAGGATACTGCGGCAAACCTCTGGAACTATGTGGACTCCGTAAGCAGGGGAGAAGAGTTCGAGAGAGGAGTTCCTGATGTGATGGATATCGAAACCCTTCAGGATAGATACCGAAGCCTATAAAAAGATTATTATGGTTTATTACCTTACGGTGAACAAATATGAGTGACGGAGTGCCTGGCCCAAGAGAACACCCTCCATTGAACGGAGCGACAAATTATGGTGAAGAGGCTGGCGATCATTTGAGTGATGGTTCAAAACCGGGAAGAGGACAAGATACTATTAACGGAGGTGAATCACGAATGGGAAGAATTGACGACATTGAAGGTAGAGTTGACCACTACATGGATCAGGGAATGGATGTCATGGACGCAGCAAAAGCAGCTTACGATGACATCGCCACACAGTACGAGAACGATGCAGCAAACATGGAAGAAGTACAGACCGCAGTTCAGGAACTTGAAACTTACGTAGAGAACAAAGGCGGCGACCTAGAGGCTGCAGCAGCTGTTCTAGACACAAAGATTGACGACGCACTAGACAGAGCTGACAACGCAAGCGACAGAATGGACGACGTCTACAACGACCTTCTAGGATAACCACATATACTTCTTTTACTTTCTTCCAAACAACTTTTGAACTTTTCACCGGGTTTCTGCCCCCAAAACAACTTTAAAGATATGTCATCTTATGATAACAACATGTTTGGGTCTGGAAACAACGGAAAGTCAAATGAAGAGGTAATCAGAGAGATGGAGCGTCAGGCTGAGAGAACTGGAACGCCTGTTATAACAGAGATCTCACAGGAAGTAACTGTTTACGATTTTTCGGTCCAGGATGAAGAAACAGGTTCAGATCTATTTGGGGATTCATCTGAAAACGGCAGGATTGACGACATTGAAGGTAGAGTTGACCACTACATGGATCAGGGAATGGATGTCATGGACGCAGCAGAGGCTACCTATGCTGATATCAACGCTGCTTATGACGGAGGTTCGGTGAAAGTGGAAGATATACGGACTGCAGTTCAGGAACTTGAAACTTACGTAGAGAACAAAGGCGGCGATCTTCAGGCGGCCAAAGCATCAACCACGACAGAGATAGACGATGCCCTGGAAAGAATAAGCAATGCGAGCGAAACGATAAACGATGTATATGATGACCTTCTAGGCTAGCTATACCTCCTGCTTGCGCCCCTAATTGTCCCTGGAAACCTCTTTCTAAAATTTTGCATCCTTTCAATCCGAAACGCAGCCTCAAGCACAAGGTTTAAAAATATGTCACTCAACAATAACAACATGGGCAGAGTAGATGTTGATATCCCGGACAGGTTGGATGACATTACTGATGATGTCCTTGATTCCATGGATGATGCAGGCAATGCCCTTGATGCACATGATGAGGCATGGGACAAGTTAGAGAGGAACCTGAACAGGATGAATGCCAAGGAAATAGCCCGTCTATATGCAGAGGAAGATATCCCTTATGACGCTGCAAAAGAGTGGGAAGAGATGGTCGACCTGAAGTACAGGATGGCCGGAGAAGAAGCTTTCTTTGACAATATGCCCGACGATCAAAGGCCTTCCGAGATGTACAGGCTTGGAGCCTACGAACCCTCTGGCATACTTGAGCGAATCGGACATTCAATCACCGGAAGGTGGTACGATGACTGATGAAAAACGTGTCAACAGAAGAGTCATAAACAAAGCCATTGGGGGAGGGGTATTGGCAGTCCTAACTGGTGGGGCATATGTAGCCGAGAACGAAGGTTACACAAACTTTGTGGGAGAGAGATCAGGCTCAAAAGGTGGAGGAACACCAGAGAAAAAAGGATATCAACCCGGCGAAATGTACGACTGGGACTCTGTGGAGAAATGTCTTTCAAGCGACCAGGAGGAATCGGTCTCCGAAGTTGTAGGCCGTTACGACAACCTCTCAAGAAATGATCTAGGATACTCTGTAGAAACGGACGGAAACGTCGTAATGCACAGGCCTTCCAAGGATGGATACAAGCCTGTGGCGGAAACCCGGGACAACGACTTCATGTGCGATATAAATTATTGATACTATGACACTAAAACACAACTCAAAGGCCTTAATCTTCGCAATTTTGGCAGTTCTATTTGTAGCATCTGCTTCAGCTTATACCTCGCAGTTTACAACTTCGCCTCCGAATACGCAGCCGGTAGGCGAAAGCTTCACTATCGCTGGCAAAGTCGGCCAGAGCGGATCATGGGAGTCGGATCTCGAATCCATAATGATCGAGTCAAGCCCAGAAGGCAGCTCAACATGGTTCGTCCAGAAAGAGAAAGATTACGGATGCTTTGGCTCGAGCTGCACAATTTCATCGGACAGCATAAGTCACGACACCGCTGAAGATGTCGAGTACAGAATTGTGGCGATGAACAACGTAGGTAACACGGTTCCCTACTCACCGGGTCCTAAAACAGTAACTTTCCAGCAACAGGGACCGGCAGTAGAACTGGCCTCAGTCACAGCCTCAGACTACAGCGTAAGCAAGAGCGACGGCTCAACAACGCTCAAAGCAGGTATAACCAATAACAGAGATACTGAACTCTTCGTACACATGATATGGAAGGCAGACTCAACTGAGATCGCGTCAGGATGGTACTACATAAACGCAGGCTCTACAGAAACAGTTACAAAACAGGTAACATACAGCACACTGGAGAGCAACCTCCAGACAGATACGGCGTACGATCTCAAAGGCAAAGTCAGCTACAGCGATGTAACAGACACGAAGACGGCACCACAGACCTTGAAAGTGGAGTCGCACCAGAAGGCCCCCCCATCCGTGCACATCACCAATATCAGAAGCACGGACACGCATATCAACAAAGGAGAAACTACGCATTTCAAGGCCGATCTAAGGCCTAACACAGATATAGGCTATCTTGAAGTAGATTTCAAGTCGGATGGAACCCTTCTGAAGAGCAAGTCTCTCTACGACCTCTCTGGCAGTAGCTCTACTACTGCAAGCGTTTCAATGTCCTGGAGCGATCTGAAGGACAAGCTGGGCACAGGTAAACATCACAAACTAACTGTGAAAGTCCACAACTACCAGCTAACCAACTCTGAGACGGAGAGTGATGCTTTTTTCCTTGCATCACATCAGAAAGATTTCAATATAGTAGACTACGGGCCTGAAGGAACGGTCCACAACCCTGTCAAGCTCCATCTCAAGCTTGACGACAATCCATCGACAGGATGGTGCAAATGGAAGGAAGGAAGTTCGGTCAGCAGGGACTCAGGCACTTTAATGGCCAAGCCGGACTCCTCAGAACCGAAGTGGAAGTACAGCAAACATTTCTCAGAAGGCTCACACAAAGTGACCTTCCAGTGCTTCAACGGCCAGAGAACACTCACATCTGAGAAGACCACAACGTTCACAGTAGAAAAACAGAACCAGCAGAAAGTAGCGATCACAGCCCTCAGAAGCACACTTGACACTATCAATCAGGGAGAAACTACGCATTTCAAGGCCGATATCAAGGCCTACAGGGACATAAGTTACCTTGAGGTTGACTTCTACGTCGATGGAAAGAAGGTAAGGGACAACCAGGTGTGGAACCTGGGAAGTGGCGATACAAAGACGGTTTCCAGCAGCGTAACCTGGAACGATCTCAGGAATAAAGTGGAGACCGGTCAGCATCACGACCTGAAGGTAAAACTCCACAACTACCAGATAGATAAGTCAAAGACCGAGAACAACGCATTCTACCTCTCGGAAAAGGAGGGGACTTCCTGCAGGAAGTTCTCGGATTCGAACCTGGATCCAGAACTCCAGAACTTCGAGAGCATAGCAGAGGAGGGGAACAGCTATGACTCCGGGATCAAACTGAATAACAACGGAGGCAGTGATGTAAGCGGAAACCTGGGGATCTATGTGAAGAGTTCCAATCAGCTGATGGACTGCAACTACTACAAAAACCATTACAACGATATGGCCAGCTTTGCAGGCGGGAACGTCAACGCAAACGCGGGAAGTTCCGGCTCATTCAGCTTCAGCTACTCTGGAAAACCTGTAGATGATCTTGAGTACGGCGAGACCTATGTCCTGGTCGCAGTCTTCCACTCGGACTCCACGGTATACGTGGGAAATGTAGGATCCATCCAGTGGCGGAAATCCCGGAACGGAGACAACAGTCCTACAGCAAGCTTCACATGGGACAAGCATCCAGCGAAAGTCGGCCAGACCGTCACATTCGACGGATCAGGAAGCAGCGATCCCGATGGCGATATAGAACAGTACAGATGGAGCTTCGGCGACGGAACCGGCTACAAACACGGAAGCGAGGAGACACATACCTTCGGGTCTCCAGGAACATACGATGTAACGCTCAGAGTAAAGGACTCCAAGGGCAACAAGGACACAGTCACAAAATCAGTGACCGTAGTCCAGCAGGGAAACAACGGAGGCTCACAGAAACCATCCGCTAGCTTCACATGGAGCCCAGGACAGCCATATCCTGGAGACACCGTAACCTTTGACGCCTCGGGAAGCAGCGATCCCAACAGCGACATCGTCGACTACACCTGGTACTTCGGCGACGGAAACACAGGCCATGGAAGAACAGTAGACCACAGCTTCAGCAACACAGGGGACTACGACGTACAGCTGGTAACTGAGGACTCCCAGGGTAACACAGACACCGCAGTAAGAACAGTTCCAGTAGTCAGAAATCCTGCGGCCTGCTCCTACCAGCTCAGCGGAATAAGATTTGACAAGGAGATAATCCGGAGAGGAACATCAACCTCGGCATCAGTAACACTATCCAACCTTGGAAAGAAACAGGTATTCAACGTCAAGTTCACCCACTCAGCCGATACAGTTAGAGAAACAGAGATCACTGTAGACGCACACTCTCAGAGAACACTTTCCGCCAGCGTAAGCCCCCACAAAGACAGCATGATAGGGGTCAAAGTCAGCACAGAGGACGCACCGTGCGGACACACCCACAAGAAAAAGTACAGGGAACTCGTAGTAATCCCGGCAAAGGAACAGAGACCCACACTCAACGTCAACGTCCAGAACCAGAACGGCAGAAAACTCCAGAACGCAAGAGTCCAGGTAGAAGGCCCTACAGCACTCACAAGATACACGGGAACATCAGGACACATCTTCCTCAAACTGGATCAGGGAGACTACGACCTGACCGTCTCCAAGACAGGATACGAAACCAGACACAGAAGCATCAACCTCCAGGAAGGAGACACAAGCTCGATAACAGTAACACTGCACGAACTAGGCAACCAGGGAACACTTACCGCGTTAGTCCAGGACGGAGATGGAAATAGGCTTGCAGACGCCGACGTAACAGTAACAGATGGTACAACAAAAACAAGCACAACTGACAACAACGGAAGAGCCACCCTGAGCCTCTCAGCAGGAGAGCACACAGTCAAAGCACATAAAGACGGATACGGAACAAGAGTGAAGACCGTAAACATCAACGAAGGAGAAGGAACCACGGAAATCTTCAAACTCTACAAATCAGGCAACAAAGGCCTTCACATCACGAACGTACAGTTCCCATCCTCAGTCTGCAGGGGCTCAACAATGAAAGCCCAGGTAACGATCAGGAACGATGGAGGATTCCACGAGGTCGTATCGCTTGCCGGATCAGGCCTCGGAGGAATAACAGCGATGCCAAGCTTCAGCATCCAGCCAGGCAACACGGTGACCAAGACCCTATACTTCACCAACGTACAGGGATCAGGCAGCGAAGAGTTCAAGGTAACAGTCAACAACCACGGAAACGACAGAGAATACAGAACAGTAAACGTCAACAACTGCGGAACAACCGGCCGAAACCAGGCCTCAGGCATCTCGATGTCCCTGGGATACACCAAGAAACCACATATGGCGGTAGAGGGCGACATCATCAAGGTCAAAGGCTTTGTAGACGGAGTGCCAGGAAGAGCCAACGTAGACATCAAAGTCGACGACGAAGTCAAGGCCTCGGTCAGGACACAGCCAGACGGCTACTACCAGACCTGGATAACCGCGGAGAAACCAGGCCCACATACAGTAACAGCCACAACAGGACAGGTAAGCGACACCAAGCCGCTGAGAATCATACCGACAGCCACAGTAACCAGTCTCCAGGCTCCGGTCAGCAAGTTCGAAGGCCAGGACTACAGGATCTGCGCACAGGTCGAATCACAGGTAAAACCCCAGGTAGTCCTTGTAAGAGACGGTGAAGTCGTTCAGTCAAAGAAACAGAACGGAAAAGTCTGCTTCAACCAGACAGCCCGGCAGCCAGGAACCCACAAGTACAAAGTCGCAGCACTGACATCAGGCAGCGACAACGAAGCGTCCACAACCGTTGAAGTCCTGAAAATGGGTGTAGAGACCTCAAGCTTCCCGGACCAGATCGCATCAGTAGAATCCGGATCAGGCCTTGTCAAGGTAGAGCTCTACAATACCAACGATAAAGAGAAGAGATACAGTCTCCAGCTCAAGGGCCTTCCTGACACATGGGTATCTCAGTCGGAGAAACAGGTCGTGCTTCAGAAAGGAGAGAAGAAGACAGTCTACTTCTACCTTACACCGCAGGAAGAAGGCAGTTACAAGCCGTCCATCAGTGTCACTTCGGGAGGGGAAGAGGTCTACTGGCAGAAGCTTGACGTCATCACAGGAGGAACCACCGATTCCAATCCAGGAAGGAAGGACGGAGGTTTCCTCGGCCAGGTATGGCATGGGATTACAAGCTTCTTCTCCCACTAGCCTTCTTTTCCCCTTATTCACTCCTGTACAGTTCCAAACGTTTGTCACTATCGACTAATATAAAAGATTTGGTCCGAGTGTTATTATATGGTGACAATTTCACATGAACAGCTCAACTAAACTAGTACTACTTACAACTCTGCTAACGCTTTCTATCGGTATCACCGCCGCTAGTCCGGCAGATCTTACTCTTTTCCCACAGGAATCCAGCGCAAGGATTGACTCCTTCACTACTTACCAGCTTACCGTACAGAACCAGGGCCCTGTGGAAGACGTCTATACACTGAGTCCCAGTAACCCTTCCGCCATCTCCATCGCTCCCAGACAGGTCAGGATCGGGGCCGGAGATTCCAAGGTCGTAAATATCTGGTACAACCCAGAGACTCAGACCGAGGCAGGAAGATACAGTTTCAACGTAAACGCAAAGTCCCGGGCCACGGGCAACACGTATTCCATCCAAGGTTTCGTCAATGTTATACGCCAACACGACGTTTCTCTCAAATACAAACAACCCCGAGCAGTATGTCTGGGTCAGACAGCCACATACAAGGTAAAAGTCACCAATGGAGGCCTTACAAAGGAGACCTTCAAGCTCAGCGCCTCCAAGGGACAGTTCTCACAGGACAAAGTCACTCTTGAAGACGGAGAGTCAAAGGTCGTTGAGTTCTACCTCTCCTCCAAAAAGCCTAGGGAAGCCAGTGTCAACCTGGTCGCTGCCTCCACCACAAGCTATGCACAGGCCATCAAACCCGTACATTTCAAATCAGAGACCTGCTACGCTTCACAGGTTGTAGTAAGTCCTGAAAGCCAGAGAGTGGCAGCAGGCACTACAGCACATTACAACGTGACAGTCAGGAACACAGGTACAAGGGCTGACGACTTCACACTTCAGACAAACCAGGGAGAACTCGGAAACTCATCTTTCAGCCTCCCTGCAGGAAAATCAACTCGTACACAGCTCAGATACACGCCTACAGAGCTGGGAACCAAGTCACTGAAAGTAACAGCCAAGTCAGGAGTAACGACTCAGGGCACAGCAGAAGCCACAGTCTACAACGGAATGAAATCCGACATAAGCGTTCCACATAACACCGTTCAGACATGTGAAAACACCGAGGAAACAGTCCCGGTAACAGTCGAAAACACGGGAGAGGCCTCGGAGAACTTCCAGGTCCAGACAACTACAGGAAACCTGTCACAGAATGAAGTAACTCTTGGCAAAGGAGAATCAAAAGTCCTGAACCTCTCCTACCAGACAGGAGACCCAGGTAAGGTCAACTACCAGATCACCTCCACAGCCACAACATTCAACCAGCCGACGGACACAGTAAACGGCAAATTCAAAGTACAGAACTGCTGGGACCTCGACATGAGCGTTCTCCCGGAAGTAGCGAGCGCAGGAGAGAACCAGAGTCAGGTCTACGAAATCAGGCTCAACAACACAGGAACCAGACAGAACACCTATGAACTCACATATGAAGGCCCATCCTGGATCTCCATCAAGGACAGGGAAAATGACCTTAACGAACGCACAGTAACAGTGCCAGCGGGAGAAACAGGATACGCAGACATCTACGCAGGAATCCCATTCCAGAAGAAAGGAGAAATCATTATCACTGCAACAGCTGTAGGAGAGCAGGTCAAGAAATCCAAGACAGTCAAACTGCTCATAGGAAAAGATATCAAGGAAGCAATGAAGAGCGACAAAGGAGGAGCAGGTGGAGGACTAATTACTGGATCATTCTCCGAATCAGCAAGCAACTTCGTCAAGAACTTCCAGGCACAGGGAACAGTGGCCAAGCTCGCAATAGCAGTCATCATAGGCCTCATCCTCACAGCAGCAATCCTCTACTGGGAATGGTAGAAAGAAAGGCCTCACCACATTTTTCCTCTTCTCATTTTTTCTCAATCTTTTTTCAGGACAGAAACCTGGTCACACTCTGGTTTATCCAACTTTCCTACTATTATATCTGATGCCCGTACGGCGATAAAGAAGCGATTCTGACAGTAAAACTATACACGCATGATAAAGGCCTTAAATTATCTCAGTGTGCAACTGCATCATTTGTTATTCACTGATTCCTCAGAGGATAAGAAAACAGATGTTTCCCTCTTCACCCGGGCCCGGTGTTACCACGCTATCAAAGAACTAACTGGGAAGATTGAAAGCAGGTTTGTAGAACAGAAAGAAGAAATATGGAAGAGAAATATGTTTTCCAGGAATGTCCTTTATCTTGGGTTGACCGTTACTTTGTTCTTCGTTGTCTTCGTGTAGCCGTAGGATGCCTGGATCTGGATTGGTCCGATCTCTCTCTGAGACATTGAACTTGTGAGGTCTGTGATCTTCATGTTGAAGCACTGTCTCGCCTTGTCTCCGCCTACCAGTTCTACAGTGTTGCTTGCTGATCTGCCGTAGTTACTGCCGCCTTCCTTCTTTATCTTGGTGTTTCCTAGCGAGATCATCTTTACCTTGACCTTGTTTTCATCCTGATCGTCTATCGTGTACTGGCTTCCTGAGACACTGGCTCCGTGGAAGACCTGTCCCGGTCCAACGTTCTTCACGTTGACACAGAAGTTGAACTTCTTGGTCGATCCGTCCTGACCTGGATAGTAGACCACAGGATTCCCCGAGTCAATGTAGCCGTTCAGACTGATCGGTGCAGAGTTTGTATCGATCGAGATATCGTTCGTTCTGCTCTGTCCAGAGTTCTGGAACTTCTTGCTGTTCATTACCGTAATCGTTGTCGTTCCATTTGTACTGTACTGGTAATGGATTTTCGCATGGAAATGGTAAGGGAACGTCTTCGGGACGTTAGGTGATAGCATTGAGATAGTCTTGCTTGTAGCGAAGTCTCCCTGGTTAGCTTCTAGGTCCCCGAAGTCAAATGTCCTGTAGGACTCCGTTACTTTTCCTGCACTTGCTACATCGCCATTATAGCTTCTCCATACTCTGTCATCTTGTTTGCTGTCGGCGAAAGGAGGATTGGCGAGCTTTGCAACTACATTGCGTGCTGTGCCCGAACCTGTGTTCTGAAGAGCTAACGTGAATGTCACTTTCTGGTTTGTAGGGGCGGGATTAGGAAAAGCGCTGAATTCATTGATTGAGATGGGTGTAGTGGAGCTCTGTTTGTTTCCGTTTGAACTGCCTCCACTTGCACATCCTGAAGCTACAAGAGTAACTACGATAAGAGCCGCCAAAGCATGTTTTTGTTCGAAATTCATTGGTTGTTCACAAGTTTCATACGTAGCACTGGTTCTTTGACGTATTTATAATGTGTGGAAAAGAGAAGGTTTCTAGTACCGCTGTGGCTTGGAGGGGTCAGTTTGCACTTGAACTTAAGCTCCTTATTTACAGTCGGAGCATCGCTCCGTGCACAGCCGTCAAACAGAGTCTTTGGGCTGAAGCGGAATTTATAGTCGGTATCTGATGCGATCCTGCCCTTACCTACCTCGTGAGTCCTGACGTGCAGCACTCTTCGGGATTCCAGAGGTACAGGATTCTCTGTTGAAACAGCCATCCTGACCTCGCTGTTCTTGAAGGTCTTACCGATATTAGAAGTACTGTTTATCTCATCCAGATGTTTGTACTGGACCTTGAAAGGCTTCTGATTGGTCAAAGCCGACTCATACTCCAGGTGCAGATTGACCGATGTAGGCTTCGAAGAAGGAAAACCATACTTATCCTTGCTCGGCGCCTTAAGATCCCACTGGCAGTGCATCTCAGGATAGTTGTTTCCCGAGGCAGGCTTGAGATCTTCAGGCGAGGGATTACAGCTCCTGTTCTCAACGGTCAGAAGGCCTTCATTGTAGAGGTAAAGATCAGTGATATTGATATCTGCCTCATGGTAGTTCTTCAACCTCAGGTTGATTATAGCCGGCTGAGAAGGCCTTAAAGTCTCATCCGTAGATCTGAAGTTTATCACGCGAAGGCCTCTGTTCTGTGTAAGTTGAGGCCCTTTGTTGCCTCCGCTGCTGTTATTGTTTCCCTGGTTTGGCATTGAGCATCCTGACGCGATAAGCAGAGTAACGAGTATTCCTGCAAGTTTTAGTTTATCCACGGTATTTCACCTTGATTTGGGTTTCTCCCAGGTCCTTGATATATGTGTAGTTGACATGTGCGTCTATCTGTCCCCTTATGCTTGGAACGCCCATTTTACTCTTTAACTTTTCGTCTCCGTTTTTCGGTGTTAGGACGACGCCACATCGGATTATCCTTGATTCCCCCTGGTAGATCCTCATTTTCTGATTGACAACAATGCTGTCAACAAGACCTCCTGAGCTTGATTCTGAATTGGAGTTTGTCCCTGATCCTGAGGTTATTTCCGCGCCTTTAAATCTGCTGCCGCCGGACTTCATATATGCTGCTCCTGTTGCAGAGCCGGCGGTTTTCGTTTTCATATTGCATGAGGATTTGTTGATCTTGAATCTGTCCGATGTTCCTATAACGGGTTCTTTCAGACTTACCAGTCCCTGGTACGAGCTTTCTTCAGGAGCGTTGTTCTCCATCTGGACCAGCACTTCCATACGGTCACCTTTGATGAAGGTCGGTGCTCCTTTCTTCGAAGTGCTTCCTATCATTTCCAGGTTGATTGTCATGGGGCCCTGAGATGTTCTGCTCTGCAGCTCGGTAGCTCCCTGAACATCTCTATCTCTCTTAACTTCAAGCTGCTGATATGCACTTACTCCGTAATCAAATGGAATCTGCATGCTCAGAGGACATTTGTATCCGTAAGTCGGAACACTTCCTTTATTACTATTTTTCAATGTCCAGCGAAGCTGCAGTTCGCCGCCAGGCTTCAGAGTATAGCTATCTTCCGTGCTGGAAACCCTGCTACTGTAACCGCTGAAACTTTGTATATTGAATATGTCGGGACAGTAATTCCTCAGTATTTTCGTACCTTTATCTCCGACAGAAACGTTAGCAGGCATTACACCGGTGTTTACTATGCCTACATGCATCTGGGTGCTGGAACCTGCAAGTATACTTTTCGGCTGTACCTTGAAGCTGGTAACGGTAACTGTCTTTCCTCCTGGGCCAATGTTAAGGCCTCCGCCATCTCCACCTCCGCCACCTATACATCCTGAGGCTAGAACCGTGGAAAGGAGAAGGCATGTTAGGAGGTACTTTTGGTTCATCAACTTAGTATATGAACTCCTCAGTTAAAAGTATTTTACTCCCCATGCTCCAAAATGCACTATGTGGTTCGAGAGCATCACTGATCTAATCCTTTTCACACTGATAACCGCTGTATTCCTATACTTCATATATCCCAGAATAGAGAAAAAAGAAACCAAGATCTCAACAGGATTCTACACAACCTCAGTACTATATCTGATCTCGATAGGGATAACATCTGCAACAGGTGCTAAAGGCCTTCAAATACCGATTCTACTGGCCGCCAGCGCAGGAATAACGTTCTTCCTCATAAGAAGCAGAACAAAACTCGAGAAAAACATTTCCTCGTACAGAATAGAAGCAGCAACAGGCCTACTACTCTTGATAGGGCTAACAATGTATAGAGGCCTTCCGGAGCTTATCCCTATAACCAGAGGCCTTTCACTTACCGTTCTCGCAACAGCAGTGACTGCAGCAGGATTTTTACTGGTAAACCTAAGGCCTTCCTCAAAACTGCTTCTTCCAGTAGCTGCACATTATCTCGACGCCGCATCAACAGTAGTGGCACTGCAAAAATCCCTGAAAGAGAGCAGATTCCTCGCAAACCTGTTCATAAAGAACCTGGGTCCTGGAGGCATCATCGTCATGAAGGCCTTGGTGATAATCCCTGTAGTCTACTTCTCGACAAACTTCGACGAAGAATACGAAGGCCTTCTGCTCTACATAGTCTTTGCGTTAGGCCTCGTACTCGGTGTGAGGAATCTTTTCCTGATCTGAGAGAATTTTTCTAGATCTTTTTGTAGTCTAGTTAGGTGTTTCGCTTTCTGAAGGACCTTCTATACTTGTCTGATCCTTTGCGAAGTATACTGCTCCTTCAGCTGCACCTGTTGCTATATCTCCGCTGATATCTGCTGCACCTAATGCTGCATCAGAGATTGCTCCGCCTAACGTGCCTATTAGATCTCCTGCCTTATCTCCTGTCCAAGGGATGGCTCCTGTGTACTCGCCTTCAGTCTTTACTAGTTTGAATTCAGGCCCCCATCCATTTTTACCGTTCTTGCAGCTTC
>JBDGSM010000008.1:0-17719 GCA_042217545.1 Candidatus Nanohalobium sp.
GAGGGTTAGTGCGAGAATGAGTGTGAGGAGGCCTGTTTTGTGGATTAGGTTGTGTTTGATAACCTATCACTGTGATGGGTTGGGTGTTGAATGTTTAAGTAAATTTTTTGGAGGTTTTCTGAGGCCTTTTGTGGTTTGCTGGTGTTCGAGGCCTCATACTTCTTATTGCGGGGTGAAAGCACTTAAGTTCTTTTGTCACTTTTGGATAGATACTTTGGAAGGTGTTTTCTTAACTTTCGGTCACTGTTTTTTGTGTTATGCCACGTGGTAGGGGAGGTCGGATTCCGATTAATGATCGGGCGGATGAGATGATTGAGTATTTTGAGTCGCGGGATTCTGTTGTTTACGGTGATCTTGTGGATGAGTTCGGTGGTTATGTTGGTTATCTTGCTGTTGAGCGTGGTCCGACTTCTGAGGTTGATGAGGGTCGGGAGGTGGTGAGTGTTACTGAGGCTGATCTGGCTATTGCCTCGTTTATTGAGGAGCGTTTGAGTGAGGCGGAGGATGTTGATGTTAAGAGTATGCTTGAAGGCGGTGTTTCAGGCCTTGGTGCTGTGGGTTCCGGTGGTATGCTTTTGCGGACCGGTGATCCTGGCTGGTTTATAGGAAGTCTTTTGACTGGTTTTTACAGTAAGAAGAAGTTTGAGGCTGTTTACGAGGATTTGAAGGAGCGTCGTGAGTATCGGAGGGAGCGGAGTGAGTCTCTTGATGAGTTCGGGGAGGATTATCCCGGTATCGATGGATACGAGCTGGAGATGGGGGATGTTGACGAGGCGGAGAGTCCTGTTTCTGTTGTGAGGCCTGAGACCGGGCCTGAGGTTGCTGAGGAGCGGGCGGAGCTGGGTTTCCAGTAAGGCCTATAGGTATATGAGGAGTGCTCCTATCGCCATTAGTGCTGCTCCTGTTATTCTTTCCTTGAAGCTTGCTTTTTCGTCGAGCATGTAGTAGCTGAAGATGACTGTGATGGGTATGCTGAGTCTTTTGATCGAGACGACGTAAGGTACGAGTGTAAGTTTTAATGCGGTCATCTGGAGGATTATGCCTGCGCCGCCGAGGCCTCCGAGAAGCATCAGTGGTTTCCAGTCGTTCCTGATTTTTCGCTGCCATCCCGAGGATTTTTTCATCATTACAGGGAGCATGAAGAGTGAGGAAAGTGTGTATACTGTTAGGGGCCACATGACGGGGCTTGACATCTGGACTCCGATCTTGTCGGTGTTGGCTGTGACCGCGTAGATCAGGATCACCGCCAGTATGATCTGGACTCCTCTCTCGTCCCAGAGTTTTTTCAACGGGTCCAGGAGGCCTTGAGATCCTTCTGCTTTAAGCATGTAGGCGCCTGAGGCGATGAGAAGTATGCCGAGACCTCCGAGAATGCCCGGTGCTTCTCCAAGGATTAGAAAGCTTGTGAACAGGACGAGAAGCGGGGATATGGCGAACATGGGTGTTACTATGGATGCATCACTTTTTTTGTAGGCCTTTGCGATTAGGATGGATGTGAAGGCGATGACAGCGCTCTGCGGTACTGCGAGCAGCAGGAAGCCCGGCGATAGCTCTGGTAGGCCTGTGTAGAGTATCGCTGCAAGTAGTACGGGTATGCCGAAGATGCGTGAGCTGAAAGCTGTGACGAACTCGTCAGTGTCAAGCGCGTTCTTTCTCTGGTAGATGCTCTGGAATCCTTTGATAGCTGCGACCATTGCTGCGAGCAGGATTCCGAGCTCCATGCGTACCTGTGAGGTCTAACTGTTTTTCAGTCTTCCTCTAAGGCCTCGAACTTTTCGATCGCTTCCTTCCTTTTCTCATCGTGATCCACGATAGGCCTTGGGTAGTCCTCTCCGATCTCCACGCCGCAGCTCTCCTGCTGTTGTTTATTCATCTTCCACGGCTCGTGGATATGTTCGTCTGGTACGTCTCGGAGTTCCGGCACCCATTTTCGTATGTATTTTCCTTCCGGATCGTAGTCTTCTCCCTGGCTTGTCGGGTTGAATACGCGGAAGTAGGGTTGCGCGTCGGTCCCGATACTGTAGCTCCACTGGATTCCGCCGACCATGGCGGAGATCTCGGCGTCGACGAACATCTTCGAGAAGTAGTCGTGGACGTCTCTCCAGTCCAGCCACAGATCTTTGCATGAGAAGTTTGTGACTACCATCCTGAGGCGGTTGTGCATGAATCCTGTCTTTTTCAGCTGTCTCATTCCTGCGTCGACAAAGGGATAACCTGTCTTTCCTTCGACCCAGGCCTCCCATTTCTCCGGAGCCTCTTCCTTCGAGTCCCAGTCCGGTTCGTTGTCCCTGTACTTCTCCATGAACGGCTCCTCGACTTCATGCGGATAGTTCCAGAGGATCTGGAAATAATAGTCACGCCAGGCAAGTTCCTCCTGCCAGGTCTCGATGCCGGATGTGTCGGAGTTAGGATTCCTGGCCTTGACTCTTTCAGAGGCCCAGAAAACCTCGCGGATGGAAACAGTGCCGAACTTGAGGTGGGGTGAAAGCCTGGATGTGCCGTCTTTCCACGCATAATCCCGGTTCTGGTCGTAGTTCCAGATCTTCTCCTTGAACTCCTCAATTCTTTCCTTTCCTCCCTCTCTGCCAGGGTTCCAGACCCATTCAAAATCTTCAGGCCTTTCAAAACCGAGCTCTTCAAGCGAAGGGATCTCATCGCTCCCGGGGTCAGGAGTTTTATACTTCTCAGCATCTTGAGTTCTTCTCTTCTCGTTCTGGAACCATTTTTTCCTGTAGTAGCTGTAAACTTTGTAAGGGTCTCCGGAGTTGGTTAAGATCTCTTCTTTCTCGAACATGACCAGATCTTTGAAGGTTTTGACGGGAAGTTCGAGACCTTCCTCAATTTTCTGGTCTCTTTCACGGGAATAGGGCGTGTAGTCCCTGTTGTGGTATACTGCGTCCGCATCTGTTTCTTTAACTATCTTTTTGAGCTGTTCCAGCGGTTTTCCCTTCCGGATAACAAGTCTTTTTCCTTCTCTCTCCTCAAGGTCTTCCTTGAACTTCTGAAGGCTTTCTCTCCAGAATTTCACTCGTGGATAGCCCAGTTCTGCGTTTGAGAAGTATTCGTCGTCGATTACGTAGAAAGGTATGACTTCTTCATGGTTTTCCGAGGCCTTCACTATTGCTGCGTTGTCGTGTTCCCGCATTGATCTGCGGATCCAGGCTATCGCTGTCACATGTAGAAATAGTGATGAAGGAATAAAATTTGAAGGCCTTATGCGAGGCCTTCTACCGTGTTCATCAGCTGCTGATGTGCTTCTTCCTGCGTCCGGGGAACTTCTTCCTCCAGGCCTTCCAGTTCTCTTACTACTTCTTCGTCTTCAGCGACTTCCAGTGCGATATCCACAGGTGTGTCGTATCCTTCAGGGGCGAGCGTCTTGGAAGATGCTACTGCTGTCGCCATTGCTTCCCGGTACTGTCTCTGCGCGTCCTGGAGATCTTCTACTGTTTCTCCTGCTGAATCGAGTTCTTCGTCTCCGTAGAATGCTGCGGCAACCATCTGGTCGGATAATTCATCCGACACATTATCTATAGCGTTGTAGGCCTTCATCGCGTCAGGCCATGCTACTCCTGCGCTCATAACCTTGTCTACAACATCCCCCCGATCTTCTTCTCCTTCGATTACGTAGTCTGTCTGTTCGTCGACGCCTTCCATGGATGTGGCGAACGCTCCGATCGTGCCTACTGCGTCCATGACAAGGCCTTCCCTGTCCTCCATCATGGCTTCCTGCCTGCTGTAGGAGGTTATGCGGTCGAAGTATTCTGCTGATTCTCTTGCAGCTTCCGTGGCTTCTTCAAGGTCATAGTTTTCAGAGTCGTCTCCCATAGTTGTTACTTACTCATGACAACATAAAAAGTTTTTGGTGTGGACTCTATCAGAGTTGATGTGGAAGATTGGAAAAAGGAGAAGTTGAGGCCTTTCAGCCTCTGATCTTTTTCCAGAGCTTTCTCCAGAGTTTCTGGAATATCTTGAATTCGAGGTAGGCCTTGACGTATTTTGTCCAGTTCTTTCTGATGTGTCCGAAGGCCTTTTCTTCGGCCTTGTCCTTTGCTTTTCTTCTGACTCCCATTTTCTATGTCACCTGTGTCTTGTTTTGTTGCCGGGCGGTTTTTAGTTTTTCACTGGTTCTGGAAGAATTCGTCGAGTTTCTGTTTGGCGTCTTCCGGTCCGATGATTATGATTTCGTCGGCCTGTTCGAGTTCGATGTTGTCCCGGGCCTGGAATGTTTCCTCTGGTTTGACGACTGATGTCATCTGGAACTTGTCGGGGAACTCTTTCCTGGATTTTACTTCCCCGAGCTGTTTTCCGATAAGTTCCGAGTCCTTCTTGATCGAGGCCTTGAGTACTTCTCTGTCGCTGGAGAGGTTCGCCAGTTTGACCAGGTATGGGTGTTCTACTGCGGAGAGGAACTCTGAGAGAAGGAGGTCTGTGTGGCCGATGGCCTGTGCATCTATTATTTCGAAGGCCTCGAAGTATTCGTCGTCCTCCATCCTTGAGACTACTTTGGGTACGCCGTATTTTTTCGCCAGAGAGCAGACCACCATGTTTTCGTTGTCGTCTTTCAGCGTCGATATGAGAATGTCTGCTTCGGTGATGCCTGCGTCTTCAAGTGCCGAGAGGTTAGAAGGGCTTTTGTTGATGACTTTCGCACCGGAGGACGAGTAGAGTCTTTTACACAGGTCCTCATCTTCTTCCACGACCACGAGGTCGTGTCTTCCCTCCAGTTTCTCCACCATTCTCCGTGAGAGCGTGTTTATTCCTGTTATTACGATGTACATCGGACAGTCCTATGTTTTGTCTTTGAATATGCCGCTATTAAATATTGCCAGAAGCGGGATCATCTCCAGTCTTCCTGCGATCATCGCGATTATCCAGACAACTTTGGAAGGTATGGAGAGGCCTATCATCTGCTGTGTTCCCATGAAGACCGGTCCCATATTTCCGATTGCGGATACAGTGCCTGAGAAAGCTCCCATTATGGATACGCCGTCGAAGACGATTACTGTGAGCGTTCCGAGGAAGGCCGCAGATACCCAGATGAAGAAAAGTACAGAGATGATTCTCAAAGTCTCGTTCTTGATTATCTCCCCGTCAATCTTCACCTCATTTATCGCAGTCTCAGGAAGCCTGTAACTTCTCAAGTGGCGTTTCAACATCTCTATCAGAGTTTCCAGCCGGAAAACCTTCAGGCCTCCCGCTGTCGAACCTACGGAGCCTCCGACGAACATGACTGCAATGATCAGGAACTTTATAGCCGTGCCGAGTACACCCAGGCTCATTGTCGAGTATCCTGTCGATGAAATCAGTGCTGCGGACTGGAAAGCTGCGTTCAGGAGAGCGTCAGGTCTTGAAAGTGTGAAAAGTTTCAGGCCTATGATAGCTGCGACTCCTATGAAGAGGCCCGTGTATATCTTGAACTCCGAGTTCCTGTAGAGTTTGCTCCATCTTCCGGTCAGGAAGCTATAGAGCAGTACGAAGTTGACTCCGCCTACGAACATGAAGGCCACGGTAACGGCCTGGATCGCCGGGCTGTAAGCTCCTATACTTGCGGCCTTCGTGGAGAATCCTCCAGTGGATATAGCCGAGAAAGCATGCAGAACTGATTCAAAAAGGGGCATGCCGAGCCAGACATAGGTCGTGACAATTATGGTTGTCAGGAAGCCGTAGACCTTCCAGAGATCGACTATCGACTTGCTGAGTGAAGGCCTTATGCTGCCAGGATCGGTTTTGTGCGTCTCAGCGGAGAATATTCTTCTTGATGCTCCGCCCGATTCCCTGATGACTGCTATGAAGAATGTGAGGATGCCGAGGCCTCCCACCCACTGCATCAGGGCTCTCCAGAACAGTAGTGAATGGGGTAGGACCGATGGGTCTGCTAACATGGAGATTCCCGTTGTTGTGAGGCCTGCTGTTGACTCGAAGACTGCGGAGACCGGTGGCATGTACTGGAAGAGAGGTATCGCGCCGAGGAAGACTGCAAGCACCCATCCCGCTACGGTGGAGGTCATTGCTTCGGAAAGCTCTGGCTCTCCTCTCTTTCCCGCGTATACCAGGAGCTCTCCCATCGTCATTGCGGTAAGAGAGGATGCTATGAATCCTGATCGGACGGCCCAGGACTCCGGAAGGTAGAAACTCATCATCAGAGGCAGGACCATGATCAGAGAGTATACTTTCAGAAATTTTCCGAGTATTCTGCTCAGCACCCTGGTCCTCATATAAAATGTAACCCGGTTTCAGAATAAAAATGGAGGCCTTGACCTGCTGATTCAAAAAGGTTAACCCGGAAATGTTTGATGCTCGGAAACCCAACCTTTTCGCCGTATGGTGTGAAAGGTGAGACATGCAGCGTCTGTTGACGGTGCGGATGGGCGACTGAGGTGAAATTACTATGCAAATTACAGTCGGTACACAGGACGGACAGACTTTCCAGACGGAAGTCGAAGAAGCTGCAAAACTTGTAGGTAAAAAGATCGGAGACGAGTTCGATGGAGGCTTTGTAGGCCTCTCAGGCTATACGCTCAAGGTTACGGGCGGAAGTGACAGATCTGGTTTCCCGATGAGAAAGAGCATCGAAGGCTCTGAAAGACAGAAAGTCCTCATCGAGGACGGATCAGGAATCAACGAATCCGAAAACGGAGTCCGCAGGAGGAAATCTGTAAGAGGAAACACGGTCTCCACTGAAATCCAGCAGCTGAACACTACTGTCGTCGAAGAAGGCAGCAAATCCGTAGGAGAACTCTTGGGCGAAGACGAAGAATAAATCATGACAGACGGAATACCTGAAGCGAACATAGGCCTTGTAGGCCACGTAGACCACGGAAAGACCACCTTGACAAACGCCCTCTCCGGCAAATGGACTGATGAACACTCCGAGGAGCTGAAGAAAGGCATCACGATCAGGCTTGGTTACGCCGACATCACATACTACAGAGATGATGAAGGCCTTAACGTGGATGGAGATGGAGGTGAGGTCAGGACCGTTTCTCTTGTCGATGCTCCTGGCCACGAGACCTTGATGGCTAACGTTCTTTCTGGTGCTGCGATCATGGATGGAGCTATCCTGATCATTGCAGCTGATGAGGAATGTCCTCAGCCCCAGACCCGTGAACATCTCGCAGCTCTCGATATAATCGGAATCGAGAACATCGTGATTGTTCAGAACAAGATCGATCTCGTTGACGAGGAGCAGGCGAAGAAGAACTACGAGCAGATCCAGGAGTTCGTTTCAGGTACGGTTGCGGAAGACGCACCGGTTATACCGATTTCTGCGCAGCATGAGATCAATATAGATGCTCTGCTTGAAGCCGTAGATAAAGAGATTCCTACCCCAGAAAGAGACTTCGAGAGCGACCCGAAGATGCTTGTAGCAAGAAGTTTCGACATCAACAAGCCAGGAACTCTTCCGGAAGATATCATGGGCGGAGTCCTTGGAGGAAGCCTTGTAAGAGGAGAACTCGAGGAAGGCGACGAGATCGAGATGAAGCCAGGTATAAGAGACGGAGACGACTGGGAGACAGTCACGACAACTGTTGAAAGCGTTATCCAGGGCAAAGGTGCTGTGGATAAAGGAAGGCCAGGAGGCCTTATGAGCGTTGAAACAGAACTCGACCCTGCGAAGACGAAGTCAGACGGCCTGTCCGGTAATGTTCTGGGCCTGAAAGGTGAGCTACCTGATACTACGTCCGAGATCGAGGTTGAGGTCGAACTTATGGACCGTCTCGTCGGTGCAGAGGACGAGAAGGACGTCGAGAACGTCAAGGAGCATGAAGCCCTGATGGTGAACGTCGGCACGACGAAGTCTGCTGGAATCGTAACGCAAGCAGGTAAAAACGTTAGAATGGACCTTAAAGTTCCCGTATGCGCCGAGGAAGGGGATAGAGTCGCTATTTCCCGCCAGGTAGGCTCTCGCTGGCGCCTTATCGGCCATGGAACGATAAAATCGGTCGAGTGAAAACGCAGGGTTTTTATACTAGGCGGAAAGAGTAGGCATTATGGCCGACCCGGTAAGTTCTCTCCTAATTTTAACGACGAGTCAGCAGCCCTTGATCCATATACTGTTTACGCTGCTGATAATCGTGGCAGGTCACGCAGTGGTAAAGGCACTGAAGATAGCGGCCAGAAAGACCTGGCTATCCGGCAAAACGGAGAAGACGAAGAAATGGATCAAACAGCAGGAGGAACGGATCGAAATAACCGGGAACGTGCTCGACGCAGTTATAATCGCAGCCGCACTGTTCTACCTTAACACGGGCATCACCACAGAACTGTTCAAGGACCTGCAGGCCTACCTGCCCAGGTTCCTCACAGTACTACTGATCGGAGTGCTAGGCGTCATAATAATCAGAATACTTACACAGGTACTGAAGAACTTCCTCCAGACAACGGGAGTAAGAAACTACATAAGAGAAACAGGCCTCTCGATCAACAGCATCAAGCTACTTGTCGGATCATTCAAGGCCTTCCTTTACCTGCTGCTGTTCCAAGTACTTGTCAGCCAGTTGAACATCGGCAGCACATTCATAAGCGAGATAATAAATGCGTCTTCCTGGGCGCTGGCCTTCCTTGTAGCAGGCCTTCTACTCTACGGCTTCAAGGACCTGTTCCAGAACTTCGCGGCAGGAGTATACCTGAAGAACTCCCGGATCGTAAGGCCTGGAGAAGAGGTCAAGCTTGACGATGACTCAGGAGAGATCAGGGATGTTTCACTCTTCAGCACCACCGTTAACACGAACTCAGGTTACACCGTCCTGGCTCCCAACAGGGAGATAATGCAGAATAACCTCAAGTTCAAGAGGGCCAAAAGCGATCTGGACACCCTGGAGGATATAAGCAACTACTTTATAGCGGAGAGACCTGGTTACTCTGCTGCTGCAAGCCTGGAGATGGCACTTGAAATCCTGGGCTTCAGAAAGGGACAGAACGAGATTCAGGACAAGATAAAGGAACAGGAAGCAGGTGAGGAGGAAGAGGAACTCTCAGAGGTCGAGAAGATACAGGAAACAGTCTCAGAGCTTACAAACCACCACCTGAACTCTGCATGGATTGAACAGCAGAAGATCGACGACATAGGCGACGAGATAAAGGCCTGGTTCAACGATGAAGGCCTTGTAATCCTCAAGATGAGAAAGGACGTTGCCGGCGGCAACAAAGACGAGATAGGATACGTTCTGGCCACAGGCGTTGAAGACAATGAGATCCTTCTTGTAGATCCTGCGGAGGAAGGAGTTTACTACGTTCACAAGGACAAGCTCGAGGAGGCTCTAGAGTTTGATGGAGGAGGATATATTGTAGTAGCTCCAGAAGGGACAACAGCTTTCTGGAGGATCAAGAACGACCTGATCTACAGCCGGCTGAAGGATTACGAGGAAGGCCTTTCCAAGACGCTTGAGTCCAGGCTTAGAAAGATAGTTAGACAGGGCAGGATAGTCCAGGACGTGACTCCGGAGTCAGTTCAGGAGTACCTGGAGAAATGGAGGTCCGACGAGACATCTGCGCTTCTTTGGAAACCAGGAGAAGAGAAGGGGGAGAAAGATGAAGAAGCTTCTGAAGATAACTGACCGGGAATACGAGGAGTTCAACGAGCTCTTCGATGAAGTAGACGAAGTAGCTATCGATCAGGTAGCACCGGAAGTCGTAGACGGCAAGAAAGACGTACAGATCTCCGGAAACTCCGTCAGCGAGTACGACGCAGCATACATAGAAGTACCTCCGAAGAACGCCGTCTTCGGACGCGTAGCACTTGAAATGATACGGGAAAAAGGAGTTAAAACAAACCATACATCCACAGGCTTCTTCATAGCATCGAAAAAGAACTACCTGTACTACGTACTCCATGAAAAAGGAGTTCCAGCGCCAAAGACCGTGGTGGTCGCGACAGAGAAGGCATCAAGGAACATAGAGAAAGAGCTCAGAGGCCCTCTAATCGCCAGGAGACTTGAAGAACTTGAGGAATCAGAGGCCAAGAAACTTGACACAGTCCAGGAGATCAGCGACTTCGCCGAAGGCTCCGAATACGATGACGACATTCTGCTCTTCCATGAATACAACTCAGGCGACAAATATAGATGTCTGATAGCAGGAGAACAGATAATATCTCTGAAAGACAGATCCGATGGATGGAAATTTGATGAAGACAGTCTAAGCTACTCCAACATATCCGATGAGCAGAGAGAGGTCGTTAACAAAACCAAAAAAGCCCTGGGAACTCCAATACTGGAGGTAAAGCTGAGAGGAAGCGAAGTATATGACCTGGAACCCAACCCAGATCTCAGACTATTCAAAGATGTCTCAGGCAAAAACGCGTTCGAAGACGCCGCAGAAGCCTTGAAAGGTAATTAAGCAATGAAACTGGGAATAGTCTACGGTGAGATATCTACCAAGCACCAGATGATAATGGAGAGAGCTGAAGACATCTTCGACTCCGTCCTTGCAGCTCCAATCGACGGTGTAAAGTTTATACACGGCGAAAACGAGTCCAAAGTCCTATACAAGGACGCAGACCTTACAGATTTCGACGCTGTATACATTAGGATCGCCGACAACGACATGATGTTCGCAGAACACCTTGTAGAGGTACTCAACGATGCAGGGGTCGTGACACAGGCTCAAAACGATACATACGCCTACGAATCCAACAAGTTCTACAGCATGAAGATACTGGCGGAAAACGGAGTCCAAGTGCCGGACAGCGTCTACACCTTAAGCCCGGAGGTCGCGGTAGAAGCCGCTGAAGGCCTCGGATACCCCGTCATCATGAAAACGGTCAGGGGCGCAGGAGGAGAAGGAGTCATGCGCGCAGGATCGGAAAACGAGTTAAAACCTGTTATGGATACAATGAAGTCGCTGGAACAGGAGATCTGCCTCCAGGAGTTCAAGGAGCACGGCGGCCAAGACACCAGGATAATCTCAATAGGCGACTACATCACCGCATACTCAAGAAGCAGCGGAGGAAACGGCTGGCGCTCCAACATATCAGGAGGCGGAGAAAGAGTAGAAGCCAACGTAACTGAGGAAATGAAAAAGGCCGCCTACAGATCCTGCAAAGCAGTAGGATTCGACATCGGAGGCAGCGACGTCATAGACACAGAAGAAGGACCATACGTACTCGAGGTCAACGGATCATTCGGAATCAGCGAAGAAATGAACCAGATAATCGGAGAAGACGTCGTACTGAAAATGGTAGAAAGAATGCACGAAAGAGCACTGCAGAACAAGAGAGAAAACTAGAGCTCAGTCAGTGCATCGATCAATGCCTCCACTCCAGGCCTCTCATACTCTTCTTCACCCTCACTGTCACTGAAGTACATACCCGGCTTCGAATTCAGCTCCAGAACGTAAGGCCTGTCCTCTTCTGAGATAATGAAGTCAACGGAAAACAAGCAAGGCCTGTAACCTTCCAGTCGTTCACTTACCTCTCTTGCCAGGCTCATAACTTCTCCGGGAACATTCTCCAGATCGATATAAGTTATAGAACCGTCCTCTGCCACGTTGCTCACCTCTTCCTCGCTCTTTGGAGTTCTGACATATGTATAGACCGGCTCATTGTCGACGAAGACGATCCTGAGATCATGCTGTTCTCCTTCGACACCGGGAAGCGGAACCTCCGAGGCCTTAACGAACTCCTGGACGACGTACTCCACGTCTTCCTCCAGTTCAAGGCCTTCACTGCTTTCGATTATGTGTACGTCTTCTCCGCCATGACCGAACCGTGGCTTGACAACTACTTTACCGTGTTCTTCGATCATGTCCTCTAGGAACTCTTCACTTGATGTGTCCGGAAACATCTCAGGGAACTCCTCCGCGGAACGCAGCTTGTCCTTGCAGAACTTCTCCAGCTCGAAATCATTCACAACCGGTAAATCGGCGTTCAGAGCCTTCTTCACAGGTTCAGTTTCATCGTTGAAAGGGAACTTGTCGAAGGCACCGTCAAGATCGACATCAGAAACCAGCTCCCATCCAGTGCCTGTCCAGCGGAACGCCTTACTCAGTTTTCCATCCCCGTACCAGTTGTAGTGTCCGTAGAAAAGTTCAAGGCCTTTCCTCTCTGCGATCTCGGAGTAGCTCTGGTAGTCACGGTTCTGGTAATCCTTGCTGAAAGGTTTTTCGCCTTTCGATATTGCATCCCCCCAGATAACGCCGATACTCTCTGTCATTCTTTACTGGCCAGTTCTTCGACCGCTTTCACAATTTTCAGCATCCAGGGCCTCTCCCATTCCTTACTCCGCCCCGGTCCATGGTAGTAAACACCTGGCTGGGAATTTAACTCGACCAGGTAAGGTTCTTCTGCGATCATGAAGTCCACAGTGTAGACCACAGGCCTGAAATCGCTGAGCCGGTCCGCAACTTTCTGGACCCAGCCCATAACATTCTCTGGAACTTCTTCAAGATCTATATACCTCTTTGAACCTCCCTGGGCCACGTTCGAAAGCACGGAGTCCTCTCCGGGGATCCTCAGGTAACTTCCAACTACTTCATTGTTCACAACCAGGATACGCAGGTCGTGAGGCCCTTCAACATCGAGTTCGGGGATAGCTGCGTCCTCAACAAACTCCTGGACCAGGACGTTCTCAGGATCCCCGACATCGTACTCATCCATGGACTCGATGACACGGATTCCCTCGCCAGAAGATCCGTACCGCGGCTTAAGTATTGCTTTTCCGAACTCCTCCAGCATCTGCTCCACGTTCTCACGCGAGGCCTTCTCTGTCGCCGGCATGAACTCAGGGAACTCCTCGTAGGTCTCCAGCTTGTCCTGGCAGAGATCAGCGACGTCAGGATCGTTCAGTATCCCGACCTCTTTCCTCATCTGCTGCTTCAGCTCATATTTCTCTTTATCATGCCGGAATAGGTCGTAGACGCCGTCAAGTTCGACATCTTCTACTTTTTCCCATTCATTTTCGTTCCAGCGGAAGGCCTTCTCCATCTTTCCATCGCTGTACCCGCGGTACTCGCCGCAGACAACGTTAACGCCTTTTTCCCGCAGAAGCTCGGTGTACTCCGCGTAGTCATCGCATTTCCACTGCTTGTCAAAAGGCCTGTCCCTATCAAACTCTACCTCGTTCTCCCACCACAGGAAAGCTATAGTCTTCATAACGGCGCTAGGCCTCTAAGCGCTTTCTCAGCATTTTCAGGATGTTTTTGATCTTCGGGATCTCTTTCTCCTTCTCCTTGACTTCGTGATGGTAGTACGTACCTGGCTTGGAGTTCAGTTCGACGACCCACGGCTTCAGATCCTCGTCAAACATGATGTCAACGGAGAAGATCGCCGGCTGGTACTTTTCAAACTCCTCCTTTATCTCGTCGATGATCTCGACGACTTCTTCCGGAAGCTCTTCTCTTGAGATGTATTTCTGGTTTCCTCCACGTGAAATATTCGATATAAGGCCTTCTTCTGGCACGCGGACGTAGTTCCCGTTCTGGATCTCGCCGTCGATGACTATCGTTCTCAGGTCGTGAGGTCCTTCCACGCCCCATTCAGGGTATCCGTCGGTTGCGATGAAACGCTGGACGATGAAATCTTCCTGGTTCTCCGGTTCCTCAAAGTCCTCCAGTTCCTCGATAACTTCTACTCCGTGGCCTGCGAAGCCGTAGCGTGGTTTGAATACGAACATGCCGTACTTCTCCAGCATCTTGGAGGCGTTTTCGATCGTTGCTTCCCTGGTTTCGGCGATCCTGTCCGGGAACAGTTCGTAGGTCTTCAGCTTGTCCTTGCAGATCTCCTCCAGTTCAGGATTGTTCACAGCGCCGACATCCTCGAAAATTTCCTTCTTCAGCTTCTTTGTCTCACGGTCGAACTTGAACTTGTCGTAAACCAGATCAAGCTCGATATCCTCCACTTTCTCCCATTCACTTCCGTTCCAGTAGAAGGCCTTTTCCAGTTTTCCATTCTCGTACCATTTGTATTTAGCTATGTAGACTTTCAGGCCTTCCTCTTTCCCGAGTTCAGTATACTTTGCGAAGTCCCTGCTCCGGTCGCCTCCGAAAGGATCTTCTCTGTCCCATTCTACCTCTGCATCCCACAGGAATCCGACGACTTGTTCTCCTGTCATAACCCGGTATTTTCGCGTCAACGTACTTTAAACCTTCCGAACACCAATCCCTGAAACATGACAGATATCCAGGAACTCCATGACTTGGAAGGCCTTGAAAACCCGGAACCCAGTTTCAACCAGGAGGAACTTGTGGAAGAACTCTCGGAAGCAGGGAAAACCCTGCTGGACAAGGCCTCCTGGATCAAGAACATCAAGATAGAAAACAAGATCGCGGAAAGAGAAAGATTCAAAGAGAAAAGAGATAAGGACGAAGATTTCAGGCCTGACTTCGAATACAGAGAGTTTCCACACGACGAGGAAAAGCTGCTGAACGTCCTGGATCAATGTATTCAGGCCTCCCAGGAGATTTCCGCAGAGCATATGGAGAAATTCGGCGCAGAAAAGATTTCCGCGGAAGACATGAGAGAGTTCTTCAGCGGAATCTTCGAGGAACTGAAACTTTACGTCAAACTAGGTGCGAACATTGAAAGCGAGGAGGCCTGGAGGAAGTACTCGGAAAAGATCTGGCCTCTTCCAGAAAAAGAAACTGTGGAGAACTCACGTGAGAAACTGGAAGGCCTTGAACCGCAGAGTATGGAGAAGAATGTTTCTCCTGAGGAGCTTGCGGAGATGTTCGAGGACGAGCTTGAGAGGCTGGGCGTCGAGTACGACGTGGAGATCAGAGATGTCGGAGGATGCTACAACATCCCGGAAGAACGTACAGTCGTTGTCGCCCGCGGAGATGAAGAGGAGAGACACTATTCAAGGCCTGAGGCGGAGATGTTGACGATGCACGAACTTTTCCATGCTATGAGGGCGTTGAACGGTTTCGAAGCAGGTAGAGAATCAGGTTTCCCGGAGATTTTAGGCCTTCACACGCCTTTCTACGATCAGACGGAGGAGGGCGGCGCTATCTTCCGTGAGCATGCGACAGGTACAAGTTTTGAGGACAAGGAGTTCGATTACCATCTCCGTTTGGTCGCTGCCGTGGAGATAGCGGAGAGCGATGATTATCTGGAAGAGTTCACAGATATTGTTGAGAAGTTGATAGACCTCGGTGGAAGCGTTGATAGAAGCTTCTATCTCGTAGCAAGGAACCGTGAGGCCTTGAGGCATCATATCTACCAGACCGGCTTCTATGAAGAATGGAAGGATCTGGAGGAGCGGTGGCCTCTACTGGTTGGAAAGGTCAACAGTGAGTGGGCGGAGAAACTGCGTGAAGAGGTTGAGGCAGAGGGAATGTTTGAGAGGCCTCTGGTCGGCGAAGAAGAGCTTTTTGATTTCAGTTATTAAGAATTGAGTTCGGAGTAAGAATCTATGCCGAAGAAAATCATGCTTGACACGAACTTCCTGGTCGCGCCGTTCCAGCTATCGATAGATCTCTTTGAGGATATTGACAGGAACTATCCTGTGAACGAGGTCTATACGCTTCAGGATGCAGTTCAGGAGGCGAAATCGATCGAGGAGGGCAGGTACGGGAAGCTGGTTGAGAAGCTTATTGATACGCAAGATATCGAAGTCCTGGAAACTGAAGGAGAAGGCGAGGTGGATGATCTTCTGGTCGATATTTCGGATGAGTTCATAGTGGCTACGAACGATAAGGAGTTGAAGGAAAGACTTGTGGAGAGAGGTGCTGAGGTGCTGTTTATCAGATCGGGGAGCCACCTTGAAGTGGTTAACCGGTCCTCGGTAGGGTTTTAAAAATTACTGCCGACCGCTTTAATGTCCCATAGAGGTAGAGGAATTTTATGTACAAACGCGTAACAATTGAGGACTCAGTGAGAGTGCCGCCAAAGCACCTCGGAGACAACGTAGAGAAATCCGTAAAAGGAGGCCTTGCCTCGGAAGTCGAAGGAGAGATCTTCGAGGAGATCGGCGTAGTGATCGGTATAGAAGAAGTAAATTCAGTCGAAGGCGGAGAGATCGAGCCTGAGGACGGCGGAGTACATTACGACGTCGAATACCAGGCCTTAGTTTTCGAACCTGAGATGCATGAAGTCCTGAACGGCGAAGTAGTCGATATCACGGACTTCGGCGCGTTCGTACGAATCGGGCCTTTCGACGGCCTGTGCCACGTTTCACAGATCATGGACGAGTACGTCAACCTCGACGAAGAGAACACGATGCTCGTCTCCGAAGAGAACCAGTTCACACTTGAGAAAGGAGACAACGTAGTAGCAAGAATAATCGCAGTCTCGCTGGAGAACAACGAGACCAACAAGATCAACCTGACGATGAGACAGCCAGGCCTCGGAAAAGAAGAATGGATCGAACAGTACGAGGAAGAAAAACAGGAAGCTGAAGAAGAGGAAGAAGGTGAGGAACAGTGATTCGAAATTTCAATGAAATTTCTGGATCTCGCAGAAACTCGAAAGAGTTTCGAGTGATTTCCGAAGGAAATGACTTCGCAAAAACTCACAGAGGTGAGTTTTGAATGGCTGAACGAGCTTGCAGAAACTGTAACCGTATCGTAGAGGACGCATCCGAGTGTCCTGTATGCAAAAACAATGATTTATCTGACTCCTGGAACGGGCTCGTAGTAGTCTACGACCCTGAAGACTCCGAGATCGCGGAAAGCATCGGAATCAGCACTCCAGGACGTTACGCAATCCGCGTCAAATAAAGGTGTAAATTATATTATGGAAGCTCAGATCGTATCTGTAAAGGAAAACCCTCTTCTCGACAGGAGAGAGGCAGAAGTAGAAGTAAACCACGAAGAAGAGGCCACACCAAGCAAACAAGACGTTGCTGACAGGATAGCGGCAGAGAACGGCCTCAACACGGACGAGATCGACGTAGATCACGTCTACACAGGCTACGGAAAACAGACATCCAAGGCCTTCCTCAAGATCTACCAGAAGTTCGACTACGATGAAGAACTGGAAGAGGAGACCATCGAGGAAGAAGAGGAAGACGTCCAGGTAACAGAAGAATACGCAGACATCGTCTCAGGAACCATTACAGAGGCGAAGGAAGCACTGAACGACATGGACGAACCTGACTTCAAGGCCGCGCTCAACGCGGAGAAGAACAACAAGGACAGGAAAACCCTCAAAGAATGGCTCAACAACCAGATCGAAGGCTGAAGGCCTTCTCTTAAATCTCTTCACGAGGTGAAGACATTATGGGAAAGCATGAAGTAGTCCAGCTACACGAGAAATACAACGAAGACGGAAGCTACGAAGGAGAGAAATGCCCGAGATGCGGATCTTTCCTTGCAGAACACGACGACCGCAAAAGCTGCGGCAAATGCGGCTACACAAAACACCAGTAAAAAGGCCTTCCTGAAGGCCTCTGGCACATATACTTACTTTTCCTTTTCCCTTCAACCTCTATTCTGACAATTATTTAACTCTCGCACGGGAACCTTCCTGCATGCAGAGAATTTTCTTCGCCACCGGCAACAAGGGAAAAATCGAGCACGCTTCCAACGTCCTCGGCGACGAATTCAAGGTAAAACAGGTAGATGTAGAAACTGTCGAGCCAAGTATCGATTCCATAGAGGAAATTGCTGAGGCGAAGGTGGAACAGGCGAGGGAGAAAGCGGATATTCCTGAGGAAGGCCTTCTGATCGCGGACGATTCAGGCCTTTTCGTGGATTCGTTGAACGGTTTTCCAGGAGCTCAGACAAGTTTCTTCGACAGGAAAGTCGGAAAGAACAATTTATTGAAGCTAATTGAGGACGATAA
>JBDGSM010000080.1:0-26280 GCA_042217545.1 Candidatus Nanohalobium sp.
CACTCCGCAGCCCACGTCTTCGCACAGGCACTCAAACGCATCTACGGCGACCAGGTCAAGCTCACGATCGGGCCATGGACCGATGAAGGCTTCTACTACGACATCAAAGGAATCGACATAGAAGAAGAGGACTTCGAACAGATAGAAGAAGAGATGGAGAAGATCATCGAGGAAGACCTTCCGATCGAGCGGGAGATGATTCCACGAGAGGAAGCCGAGGAGTTCTTCGAGGACAACGAGTACAAGACCGAAATACTGAATGAAGAAGCAGGTGACGGAGATGAAGTAAGTTTTTACCGCCAGGGAGAGTTCAGGGACCTGTGTAAAGGCCCTCACGTCTCGAGCACGGGCGAGATCGGAGGCTTCAAGCTTCTGGAGATCGCAGGCGCCTACTGGAGAGGCGACGAAAACAACGAGATGCTGACAAGAGTCTATGGAACCGCATTCCCTTCCGAGTCGGAGCTCGAGGATTTCCTGGAGAAGAGAAGGGAAGCTGAAAAAAGAGATCACAGAAGGATAGGCCAGGAGATGGATCTTTTCTCGATTCCAGAGTTTTCACCGGGCGGAGTTCATTTCCACCGTGAAGGCATGAAGATCCGCCGAGAGCTGGAGGAATACATCCGGGAGAAAAACAAGGAGCTTGGCTACGAGGAGGTCTGGACGCCAGAACTGAACCACGCCGATCTCTGGAAGAAGACAGGCCACTACGAGGCCTTCAAGGAGGAAGGTGAGATGTTCGCCTGGGAACAGGACGATACAGAGTACGGACTGAAGCCCATGAACTGTGCGAACCACTCCCATATCTTCGACTCCGGAAAACGCAGTTACAAGGAGCTGCCGATCAAGCTCTCCGAGTTCGGAACGGTAAACAGGAACGAACAGAGTGGAGAGCTTTCAGGCCTTCTGCGTGTAAGGACTTTGACACAGGACGACGGCCACGCGTACATCAGGAAGGATCAGATCGAGGAGGAGATCAAGAAGCATCTACAGATCATAATCGAGATGTACGACGAGTTCGGCTTCGAGGTCAACTTCATCCTTGAGACAAAACCTCCTAAGGCGCAGGGACCGGACGAGCTATGGGATGAAGCCGAGAGCTCGCTGAAAAACGCTCTTGACGAGAAAGTAGATGACTACCAGATCAACGAGGAGGAAGGCGCGTTTTACGGGCCTAAGATCGGTGTCGAGGTAGAGGACGCGATAGGAAGAGAATGGCAGCTCGGAACAGTCCAGCTCGACTTCGTCATCCCACGCAACTACGGGTTGAAGTACGTCGGGAAGGACAACGAGGAGCACTACCCGGTCATGATCCACAGAGCAATTTTAGGCTCGATAGAACGGTTCATGGGAGTCATGATCGAGCACTTCGCGGGAGACTTCCCAACATGGCTCGCACCAGAGCAGGTCAGGATCCTGCCGGTGACTGATGAGAACATAGATTATGCCGAGGAAGTGAAGGAGAAACTCTCAGAGTTCCGTGTCGAGATCGAGGACAGAAGCTGGACTGTCGGGAAGAAGATTCAGAACGCTCACGACGACAACGTTCCGTACATGCTGATCCTCGGAGACGACGAGGAAGAAGCAGAGAACCTCTCAGTAAGAGATAGACAGGAACGAGAAGACGGAGATGTCGATGTTGATGAGTTCTGTGAGCACCTGAAGTCAGAGGTCGAGGAGAAACGGCTTCGGCCGGACTTCTTGGAGTAACCAAAACTCCTCTTTTTTCTCTTAATATTTCTTATTCGTCAAATACCCTGTCCATCAGTTCATCTGAAGGTAGGTAGAAGTCCTGATCGCTGTAGAAATCGTTCTCATCGCTGTCTTTCACAGCTCCTAGCTCTTTGTACAGTTTCTCTTCTTGAAGCCAGTCATCCTTGATGGAATCGACAGGTAGGTAAGTCTGGGTCTTCAGTATCTCGAACAATCCTTGAGGCAGTCCTTCCTCTTTGAATTCCTCTCTGTCCATGTTGAACCTCTGGAGAACGGTTCTTATGGCGTTTACAAGTTCCTGTTCCTCGTCCATCGGTAACCTCCTCTAAATGTACTCTTCCAGTTCTTCACTGAAAACATACTTGGTGTTCTTCTCTTTGTACCAGACTGAGGATTCTGCTGGAAGCCCTACCAACCGGTTCTTGATTTCTTCAACTTCTCTCTCATCGAGAAGATTTTTTTCAAGAAGTTCATCCATCGCTCTCTGTACCTCCTCGTTGGAGAAACCTTTCTTCAGCGTGAGAAGCTCCCAGATCTCGGCTCCAGCACCTTCACTATAAAGGTACTCTTCTATCTCATCTTCATCCAGTATATTTTCTGTCAGTTCTCCGATAGATTCAAGGACTGAAACTGTTTCATCACTGAGTTCGGTCATATCAGTTCCTCCTCGGATTCTTTGATGTAGTTCACGATTTCATTATAGGTTTCGCGGTCAGGGTTGATAATCTCTTGGATATCCACATCGTTCTCCTCACGATACTGAGAAGCTGCATAAGCTGCTAATGTCTGCTCTCGGGAATCACGGTATTTGTGAAGAGCAGCTTTGAAATCTTCTTTTACCTGATCATCTTCGATCTCGTCAGCTGAGATTAACTGTTCGTAGAGGCCTCCTTCATCGGGCAGACCGTGCTCAACTGCTTCTTCCTGTTTTTCAAGAAAGTTCAACCTTGTTAAAGTGTAGGTCATTTTCTCTCCTCCGTCCACATTTACTTCTCCTAGTATATCCTGTGCGGCGTGTGCTGCGAATTCTGCGTAGAGTCTTTGATCGAAAAGGTTGTCTCCGTATAGGTCTATTCCCTTGTTTTCGTAATCTATCATCTCTGCATGGACGGTTTCATGCGCCAGATTCTCTGGCTGGAGTTCGCCGGCGGTGATGAGTACTTTTTCCCCGTTGATGAGGTCGACTTTGTTCTTGCTGGTATCTTTTGTATTGGTTACTTCATCTACCTCAACTTCTTCGTCTATAGCTCCTGGTTCAACTCGGTCAATTACCTCTGATGGCGTGATTCCTATAGCGTCTTCCACCAGTTGTTCGTCTTCTTCGGTTAAGCCAGGAAAAGAAACACTCATATTGTTGCTATCGTTTTATCACAAATAAATTTGTTTTGGTTTTCAGGCCGACTGATTTAATCTTCAGTCCAAAAAACAGGACATATGAAGGAAGAAGTAGAAGAGAAAAAGCTGAAGCCGGACTTCCTGGCCTAAGGCCTTCAACACCACACATCTCTTTCTTATTCTTTCTCAGTCACCTGTCATGCTCTCCATAGCAGCAGTACTTGCTTTCAGAGGTAGCAGCGAGGCCTCAGTCGCCGCACGCATATACGCCCTGAACGGGTCAGGCCTCCGGTAGGCTTCCTGTACAGATTCGAGGTCCTCGAAGCCTTCCGTGTACATCGAAGTCTCTCTGTAGCCTAAGGCCTTTTCATCCATTTCATCGCCATAGTCCACATGTATATCCCATTCAACTTCCACCTTCGGACCTTCCTCCAGTGTACCTGAGATCTCGAAGACGAACTGCTCTGCTTCTCCCCAGTTCACAGGCCTGTAGGCCTCTATACTGTTTTCGATGAGGAGCTCGCCGTTCCTGACATCTCCCGGAGTGGAAAAGCTTCTTCCTACCGCCTGGTCGGCGAGTGCGGTCATGTAAGAGTTGTGGGCCTGGCCGTACTGTCCGCCGCCATCCAGGTACTCTGGCGTTATCTTTCCGGCGTTCAATGGTTCTTCTGTGTTTCCTGCGGGAAAGAGTGAGGCCCTGAAGCCTTCGGCCCCGTTATCAGATAGGACAACCTGGTCCGGATTCTCAGATGCGTAGACCATCTGAGTCCATTCACCCTTCAACGACCTGAGAGGCTTTTCCAGCTGCGGGACGAGCGCGTCCACGAAGCTCATGCCCTGGCTGACCACTACAGGTTCTTCCTGTACCGGTTCACGGACGAAAGGATATTTACCGGAGGTTGAAAGCTCTTCCACCACTTCTTTGCTCTGGTGAAGCAGATTTGCGTCGCCCGAGGCCTCAGAGTTTTTCTCCGCATCTTCTTCTGTTGGCGCAAGCCTTACTGCAGTCCATTCATCTGTTCCCCAGGTCTCGTATTCTAGGCCTTCCCTCCATTCCTCCCTGAGTTCGACTGCTTCATCCAGCTCCTGAGAAGTTATGGAGAAGTCCTGGGTTGCGTTTCCCTTCCAGGGAAAGGTTTCATCGTTTTTGCCTGTCGAGACATCTTCTGAGTCAGGCCTTGTAGCCATTAGAATACTTTTTCTCCACTGAACAGGTTAAATCTTTTGGCATGAATGCCGGGATTTACATAAAGTTCCCTTCGTAAAAGACATCTATGACACTCCAAGAGTACGAGGTGAAACGTATAGAACCTTTTTCATTCGGAAAGATTTCAGCAGCACTCACAGCACTCATGGGCCTTATTTCAGGCCTTATGTACCTGCCGTTTGCATTCGTGGTGATGATGGGTAGCCTGGAGATCTCCACTGCCGCTGCAGCAATTGCCGCCACGATAGTTTCTGTCCTGATGATAATCTTTATCTCGGTGGTCTATGCAGGTGTAGGTTTCTTCCTCGGCGTTCTTTACGGCTATGTCTACAACTACGCATCCTCAAAGATTGGAGGCCTTGAGATGATAATGGACGTGGAAGGATAACCCGGCGGGAGCGGGCCCTGATTTAAAAGTTTTTGACCACTTCATTCGTGTATGACGACGGTATATGATGTAAAAGCTGAGCCTCTAATTCAGGAGGCTGCTGAGGAACTGGAGGACAAGTTCGAAATACCTGACTGGACGGAGTACGTCAAGACAGGAGTCCACAAAGAGAAGCCTCCAGAGCAGGAGAACTGGTACTACATCAGATCTGCAGCGATCCTAAGAAAGATCTACATGGACGGACCGCTCGGAGTCTCCAAGCTACGTACTATCTACGGAGGCAACAAGAACAATGGACACGCACCCGAGCACCACGCAAAGGCCTCAGGAAAGGTTATCCGCACAGCACTCCAGAACCTGGAGGAAGCAGGATACCTTGAGGAAGAGGAAGGAGAAGGCCGCAAGATCACAGACAAGGGAAGAAGCTTCCTTGACGCAAAGTCCGAAGAACTCAAATAAAAGATAAATGCCTGAAACATGGCTGAGAGGCCGACTGAAGATGCCTGACGAAGACGACCTGGAGAAGCTGAGAGAGGAGAAAAAGAGTGAACTCCAGGAGCAGGACGCTCAGGAACAGGAAGAAGAGAGAAGGGAGCAGATCAGCCAGATGGCCTCCAAGTACCTCACAAGTGAAGCTCAGTCACGCCTCGCCAACATAAAGGCGGCGGACCCGGATAAGGCCTCCGCGGTGGAGACGCAGATCGCAAAGCTGGGACGCGCAGGTCAGATCGACAAGATGACGGACGACCAGCTGAAAAGTATACTGAAGTCAGTCCAGGAAGAGAAGGACAAAAACAAATCCAATATAAAGTTTAGAAGGTGAACAATCAAACATGAGTTCCAACAAGTCGAAGGGTAAGAAGAAGAGGCTCTCCAAGGCCGCGAAGACAGCGAAATCAGCACCAAGATGGGTTTCCCTGAAAGCGTTCGGCATGGACAGGGCTACAAAGAAGTCCATCAAGCCACGCAGCAGCCGCCACTGGAGAAGAAGCGACCTCGACGAATAAATCTTCACATATTCCCTTCTAATTTCTCAGTGATTTCAAAATGGAGATACAGCGATACGACTACCTCGGAAACAACAATATAGGATTCTATGCCACCGTAACCAACGGACAGGCTATCTATCCTCCCGAGTTCAAGGAAGACAGGAAGAAGATGTTCGATATCAAATCCTGCGAGACATTTATCAACAGGACAAGACTGGTAGGCCTCTTCACGGCAGGTAACTCGAACTGCATTCTGATCCCGCCGGGAGCAACGGACAGGGAGAAGGATAAGCTCGAGGAATCCGGCATAGACTTCCAGGTAATCAGGACGAAGGATAATGCGCTCGGGAACCTAATTCTAGCGAACGATAAAGGCGCTGTTATCAGCGAGAAGATAGAAGACAAGAAGAAAGAGATTGAAGAAGCTCTGGAAGTTCCTGTTACAGTAGCAAGGATTGCAGGCATCAAGAACGTGGGTGTCTGCGGAGAAGCGAACTCTTCAGGCGTTTTGCTTCACAGGGAAGCCGATGAGGAGGACGCTGAAAAGGTTAAGGAAGCTTTGGATGTGGAGAACGTCGATATCGGCACTGTAGAAATGGGTTCTCCGTACATAGGATCAGGCCTTATCGCTACAGACGAGGCAGTTCTGACTGGCGAGAGCACTACCGGGCCTGAAATCGGCCGTATAGACAGGACGCTGATGCAGGACTGAGGACTACTGATCTTTTAAGTCACTCTTTTTATTTCAGAAAGCCGGTATGAAAAATGTAGGATGGACACCACTGTATCCGAAAAATACCTGAAGTACTTTCTGCCGGCAGCGGAGAAGCTGAAACCGGCAGTCCCATCCATAAAGAAGGATTTGAAAGGCGCGAGGATGGACATAGACCCAGATACGTATATAGCTAATTCTCTCGCCCGTGCTGTTCAGATCGGAGTTTCTCTAAGCGCTTCAATCGCTGTCGCAGGATTTGTAATGCACCAGGACTTTATAATGAAGCTGGGAGCAGGCCTTCTACCATTGTTTACGCCTCTGCTCTTCCTGACGTTCGCCTACCGGCCAAAGATCAAGGCAAACAGGATTTCCCGGCAGCTGGAGAAAAATCTGCCTTATGCATTGCGACACATGCTTATCGAGGTAAGTTCCGGCGTATCAATGTACGAGGCGATGGTTGATGCATCTTACGATTACGGTGAGGCCTCACATGAGTTGAACAGGATCGTATCCGATATTCAGGGAGGTAAGTCGCAGATAAAGGCTCTGGAGGATTCTATTGGACGGAATCCAAGCATCATGTATCGGAGGGCGATCTGGCAGATGATCAACGCGTTGAAGTCGGGTGCAGATCTTACTGATACCTTGAATTCGCTTGTAGATACCATGGTTGAGGAGCAGAAGCTTGAAGTACAGAAGTACGGTGAGGATCTTAACCCGTTTATCCTTATGTACCTGATGCTTGCGGTTATATTTCCAAGCCTCGGAGTTACTTTAATGATCGTGATGTCGTCTTTCATCTCCCTGCCTCTCGGAAAGATGACTTTCTACGGCATGCTGGGTGGCCTGGCATTGTTCCAGCTATTCTTCCTGAACCTTGTGAAGTCCAAGAGGCCTGAGGTGAAGGCTGCATGACTGTCCGGGAAAACATCTCGGTAAAGAACATGTACGAAGTGCTTCCAGACCGTTACAAGGATAAAGTGGAGCAGGAGGCACTTTATGCCGCCGTCGACGATAGAGTGGAGAAGCTTACGCTTTCAGGGCTTTTCGTAGGATTCTTTGCTACGCTTGCGATGGTTCTGTACTTCGCTCCTTTCCCTATGCTTTTCACGGCAGCGGCAGCACTGATAGCAGCCCTGGTCGCAGGCCCTGCTACTCCATACATGTATGTCTCGATCAAGGCGGAGAGGAGGAACAAGGAAATCGAGCAGATCCTGCCGGACGCGATGAGACTGGTAGGTGCGAACATCAAGTCAGGTCATACACTGGAGAAGGCCTTCCTGCTTTCAGCGAGGGATGAGTTCGGTCCTCTGGCAGACGAGATGCGGGATACCGCGATGGAAATCTACGGAGGGAAGCCGATCGAGGATGCGCTGAAGAATATGGAGGAGCGAATGAAGTCTGAGCTATTCCAGGAAACACTGAAGCTTCTGAGAGACGGTATAGAATCCGGTGGAGACACCGCAAAGCTCCTGGACTCGTCGGCGGATGATATAAGGAACTCCCTGGAGATCCGGGACGAGATCAAGTCCAGCATCAGGATGTACACCATCTTCATCATGATGGCCTCGGTCGGAGGAGCACCGATACTGTTCTCAATCTCGACATACATGGCCAAGAAGACCACGAACATGTGGAGCCAGGCCAATATAGGAAGCATGGGCGGTCACGGGGTTGGAGGCGGTATGAGCCAGATAGGAGGGTTCAACATGTCTTTCTCAGCACCGGATGTCAACATCGCGATGTTCCAGCAGTTCGCAATGATGGCGATCATCTCCATCAACTTCTTCGCAGCCATGATAATCTCAGAAATCAGCAACGGCAACATCAAACAGGGAATCAAATACGTACCGGTATTCATCATAATCTCGCTCCTCCTCTTCATCGGAGTCAAATCAGCCATCGCCGGAGCCATGGGTGGATGATAGAAAACCCTGCAGATGTAACCCTGAAAGAGACAATGTTGCATGAACTGATGACAACACCACCTGCGGATGTATCGAAAACTAACCGATAGCCTTCTTCAAAAGGTTTTTTATAGGACTCAACCTAATTAGTTCTTGATTGGGTGACAAACCAACTATGACAAAGAATTTTGACGTATTCGCAAAGCGAAAAGGTCAGTCAGCCATCGAGTACCTAATGACCTACGGATGGATGCTTCTCGTAGTAGCAATCGTAGGAGGAGCAATCTTCGCAACCGTCCAGGGTCAATGTACAGCATCCACATCAGGGTTCTCCACATCAGATGTCCGTATCGCGGACTTCGGCCTGACCAACACAGGCCTGGGATTCGAAGTCAGAAATGCAGCAGCAGACCCAATCAGTGTTACAAACGTTTCCATCACTGACGGTTCTAAGACTGCATTCACAAACAGCAATGTGGACATCCCAGTCGGCTCAAGTAAAACAACCACAGCCGACCAGGGAGCTGGATTCAGCAACGTAGATGGATGTAATGACTTCGATGTACAGATTACCTACGACGTTCAGGGTGGCATTCAAAACCAGTCCGTCACAGGTTCACTGACCGACAGTATGTCGCTTACCTAAAAGCTGACATCACATTTTTCTCTTTTTATCTTATCTTTTTCTTTTTCCAGATGAAGTGTAAAAATCCGTTCAGGAAAGAGGATCCGTATTTCTTCAGTATGTAAGGCCTGTCATGTTCCACTGGTTTACGTGGTACTGGTCGAGGCGGAACCCTCTGCGGTATTCCCTGTCTCCATAGGCTTGGTCGCCGGTGACTCCGGCTACTTTGGAGAGGCTGCCATAGTTTCCTGTCTGGTTGAAGTAAACGTATCCGACGTTGGACCTGTCTAGGTACTGGAGCTGGGGAGGGATCCTGGTCTTGTCAAGTACTGTCTCAATGCCCTGATTCTCACCTGGCTTCGAGGTAAGGCTGTTTTCCATCCTTTCAAGGATTCCTGGTCCAGGCCTGTTCCCGGATGATCTGAAGTAGCATCCTGTGTTCATGACCTGTCGAATGTGTGAGTTCCAGACCTGGTCCTGGTAGAGGATGATCATGTCTCCACTGTTTATCTTGTCGTATGTGTTCTGTGTGATTCCGAAGACGTACTTGGTGTTGTAGCCAGGATCAGTGCTGGATGTGGAGATCACTCCTGCATACCTGCTGGCTGTCGCCGAGTTTGGAGTGTTCTGTGTGTAAAGTATTTTTGTGCTTTTGTTGTTCGCACCAGGCCTTGCTGCTTCTCCGTATGTAGCTCCTGCGTTGTTGTAGTTTCCTGCGCCAATTTTCTCTGCCGGTGTGTCGAAGCTGCACGCTTTGTAGTTGTTGATGTATCTTTCACGGGTTCTCAGGAGGATCATGGTGTCCTCGTAGCCGTTCATGTTGACCTGCTTGCTGTAGCTCGGTTCATGTTTGAACTCGGCCAGTGTGGTCGGGTCTTCAAGTTTTGTCGAGGCCTTGAGGTTTGAGACAAGGTCCAGGTATCTGTCCTCGAAGTTGAGCTGTGTGAAGTTAATCTGAAGCCTGTATCTTGACTCTTCCGCAGAGTCGATCACTCTTCTCCTCCAGGATTTCAGCGAGGAGTTTGCTGTCCCGTTGAGGCTCTGATTCTCGAATTTTCCTTCCAGAGTGCCGTTTTTCAAGGCCTCTTCCGGGTTTTTGAGCGCTTTTCCTTTTGCTACGATGTAGCCTATGGCGCTGGAGGCTGCTCTCCTGGATGCTATTCCCTGAGCTCTGTCAAGATCTTTCTGTACGTTTTTAAGGTAGTATGAGGCCTCTCCTATTCTGAAAGGGTTTTTTTCTGATGTGTAGCTTCCGTGGACGGTTGCTGTGAAGGTGAAGAGAAGTATGAGCAGGCTTGTAGCTATTATTGCAAATGTGGTGTAGACCATTGCTTTTCTATTTTTCACTCCAGATCACCAGTTTGACGTTTGCTGGCCCCCAGAGATGTGGCTGGTTGCCGAGTATGTTCTGGCTGTAGTCAAAGCTGCTTGAGTTGAGGTCTACTATCGGTTTGTTTCCATAGAGGGTTAGCTTGTCTTCAAGCCTGTTTTTTGCGTCTTTCTTGGCCGCGGTTTCGTTGGGGAAGAAGCCTCCGTATCCCACCGAGCTTGGTGCCTGGAGAGTGTAGTAGAATCTGTTGTCAGGGCTTGCTCCGCTTGGGTTGGAGGGTTTGAGTGCTGTGTCTATCCTGACCGTGTTGTTTCCGTTGATCAGTTTCTTCTCTGGTATATTGAGGATGAATGGGTCTCCAAGAGATGGATAGTCGTTGCCGTAGTTTGAGAGGTTGTAGAAGTACTGGAAGTTTCCTGAGTTGTTTATCAATGCTCTGTCTGTCCATTTTATCCCTGAGTAGGATGTGACTCTTGCGGATTTGACTGTTGATCCATTTGGTACATAGAAGCTTCCCTGTTTTGGCGAACTGACGTTCCCTCCGAACCTGTCGGATGAGAGCTGTAGACCTATCTTTCCGAACTTCAGGTTCTGTTTATCCGTGTAGTTGAAGGAGAGGTAGGAGTCCTGGTAAAGTCTTCCTTGGGCGTTCTTGTTGGCTGTATTTATCCTCTGGGCTACGAAGCTGGCGTTCAGGATGCTGTTGCTGATGTTTCTGAAAACCTGCTCCAGTTCGTTGGTGCCTGCAGAGTAAAACTTGCCTCCCCCACACTGAGCCGTCCTGTTCATCAGCTGGTTATCAGCTCCACTTCCAAAGGCCACGGTGTATACCTTGATGTCGTGGTTCTGGTAGGCTCTGCATGCCGCTTCTATGGTGTGATCATAAGCGTCCACAGTTCCATCGTTGTTGTGGTCCGGTACGTTCTGCATCGAGGTCTTCACGTTAGGGGTTCCGTCCGACATCACGATCATCGACTTCTTCCTCTTCTGTGTCAGGTTGAGCGTGGCATCAAACTCCGCTGCCGACTTATTCACTCTGTATCTAACGTCGATAGAGTCAAGTCTAGGAGTGTTGAACTGATCCTGCGTATCCATGGAAACATTGTACCTAAGTTTCTGGGAGTTAGGCACCTGGGAGATACTGTCATACCACTGGTTACCATCTGAGTAGTTTACATTGAAACTTGTCCCTGAAGGTGTGGAGTTCTGGATCTGGACGTTGCTCCAGTTCGCTTTCATCCCTGCATCGAACTGCTGGGACATGTAGCTGCCATTGCCATAAGCAGGCCTTCCAACGTAGACCGAGTAATCCTCAACCTCATTCAGGTTAGGATCTTCACAGGTGGCAGTGTGGTAGCTTCCTTCCTCACCCATCACCCTCATCAATGTACTCCCTGAAGCAGCGCTCCGAGGAACATGGACCTCTGTCGATACAGTGCAGCCATTTGTACCACAGCTGCCGATTTCATGAGCTGTCTGATCGGCTATACTTCCGTCTCCATCCCAGTCAAATGCAACAGTAGCGTAATCATTGTTTCCACCTGTGTAAAAGCTGACATCTATAGTGTAATTTCTTCCAGGCACCATAACATCGGAGATACTATTCGTGGCATCCAGGTAACCGCCGTTGTCACCAGAGTTCCTGTTAATGCCGTTTATACTAACTGAATCCATGTATGTGCTGTAGCGGTATCTCCAAAACCAGGACCCGGCCCAGGAAGAAGTTGTACCTGAGACGCTGCAGTAGTTTCCTGCGTTCACATCCTGCTTCGTTCCTGTGTAAGAAGTAGTGTCCAGTTCAAGGCCTCCGCTTCTCTCCCTGGTCCCGCTGAAGCTTCCCTGGTTCCACTCACTGGAACCGTCCTTGGTCCAGTGCCTTGTGTCATAAGGCCTGTTCTTCAGTTTAACTCCAAGAATATTGTCACCTCTCCTTATCAGGCCTCCATCCGCATCGATCTCACGGTTCCAGTACTTCCCTGCGTGCCTTGAAGTATCGTTGTCGATCACTTTACCGTTCAGGTATATCTTCGCGGCGTCATTGGAGAGCACTTTAAGTGAAACATTCTTGTAGATAGGGGATTTCATGTAAAATGTTTTTCTGAGGTAAACACTTCCATTGGACTTGTTCAGCTTTGTCTGTGAACGTGGAGTCGTTCCTATAATCGCCGACCCATTGTTCCAGGCCTGTGTGTCGTAGTCTGGCGACGTCCAATTCACTCCATTGTTTTTATCAGGCGTGGAGTTCAGATAATTCGTAGTATACTTCCATTCCGATCCCCTGCTGAAGATATGTTTGACATATCTGTCGTCGAGGACTTTGATAGCTCTGAGTATTCCGCAGCCTATGCAGGTGTTTCCACCAGCAGTCTGGGAGTTGATCATCTGCTTCAAAGATTTATCATTCTTCGTAAGGTTATGGGCATCGACAATATCCTGATTATAGCTGACAAAACCCGCTCTGTTACCTGACGCATTGAGAATTATATCTACAAATGTCTTCGAGGCATTCTGGGCCTTATCTATCTTACATGGTGGCCGCTGGAACCATCCGCACCCCATGCTGCCTGAGACGTCGACTACCGATACCGCATCGGCGATCGCCCCTATTATGACCTTTGTCTTGATGTTGCTGAGGCCTATCCTGAAGGGGACTGTTCTCCTGCTGATCCCTTTGTAGCTCATGTTTTTCTGCTGGAAATCGTTGAATATTGTCTGGTTGCTTATAGTCTTGGAGACCTCGCCTACCGTCTTGTTCTTGTATATAGTGGAGTTTCCGGCCTTGACGAACAGCGTCCTGTTCTGGGTGCTGTAGTGGATATGAGCTTTCACCCCTTTCAGGCTTCCAGGTACGTAGAAACTCGAGTAATAGTTTATAATCCCGTCTATACCCGGAATGCGCTTTTCTTTACTGAGATACTTCCCGCTCCGAGAGTTCAACTGGTAGTTACGCCTGTAGTTTATCTCCATAAGGCCTCCTCGGATGCTCTTGTTTTCCCCCGTGAACTTGAAGCTGATATTGTTGTATCCCGGCCTTAAAGCCTTGCAACGTGACTTGTTGGTCTGGTCGGTGCAGACGTTGAAGACATCGGCGCTAAGTTTTCCCCCCTCAGGAGTGTAGTTTCCTGCCGGCTGACCGTTGAAGTAGAGTTCGAACGGTCCGGAAAAATCCCCCTCCAGGTTGACTCTGCGGACTTTCTCCAGGTCGTTCATCGTAACGTTGTAGAATAACTGTCCCTGTCCCACGAATCCTCCGAAGAAGACCGTCCTGGTCTTGTTCTTCGTGACCGAGGAAAGCAGGGCCCTTGAACGGTAGGCATTGGAACTCCTGTTTATCTTATGGCCCGAGACAAGGCTTGAAGATGATGTAACGATCCTGGGGTTGCCTTTTAGCCTTGAACTGTTGTAGATCACGTAACTGTCTCCACCCTCGATGAACTTCAGCATGAAGTCATACCTATCAGCTATACGTGAGCTGAAGTATCTCCTGGCCAGCTCACGGGCCTTACTTCTGTTTCCGTTCGCCCAGAGAAGTGATATGCCGTTCAGCACCGATTTATTCATATCCTGGTCTCCTATAGTAGGCCTTAACGTGTCTGTAAAGCTTTTGTCGAGGGAGCTTACCTTTTCAACTTCTGCAAGCCTCATGGCATCTCTTGTATTTGTGCTGAGCTGCTGGAAACGTGATGAATCAGTTCTGAAATCGCTGGAGGATGAGCTTGAAAGCTGGAGGACGAAAACCATTGAAGCCGACATTATCAGCAGTGCCATGACCACATCCATCGAGAAGTAGAATCCCTTCCTCATCTCCTGTTCCTCCACATCATGTACTGAAGCTTCCCCGAATTTATGTTTTGCTCTCCGACTATCACATCTCTTTCAACCACGACAACCGTCTCGGGATCGTTTCCCGGGGCCCTGGGATCTTTTCCAAAGCTCAAAGGCCTGCCATCAACCTTTACCGTTCCCGACCTGTTGACGATAGCCAGGTAGAAGTTCTGGGCCTTGAGCAGCGATCTCTGCCGATCATAGCTCATGTTGCCGAACTCCTGGATCTTCTCCGGCGAGAGAAGGTTATCAGATCTCTGTGAGAAACCAGGTATAGAGACGTTAACTGATTCGTTTTCCCAGCCTCTCGGATAACCTTCTGTAGTTACAAGAAATGCTGCAGTTCTCTGGGCCTGCGTCTTCATCTTCTCCGATGTTGAGAACCTCTGATCCGACTGCACAATAGTGTTCCACGGTACAAAGAACGCAGCCACTATAATACTAAAGACAGCGATACTTACAGTAAAATCGCTTATGAAGGCCTGTGCCTTTCTCTCTTTCACTTGATATACACCCCGCTACTGTTATGTAGGACTGTGAAACTTCGTTTGCTGCCCGTGTTAAACTGCAGGGTCCTGTTCCTGTAAAGCGTATCTCTTGTAACGAAGTTTTCCTGCCATCCAACGTAGACTGTGCGGTTTGCAACTTTGACTGTTATCTTGTCGGCAGCTATATCGGAAGGGAGTGAGAAAGTCCTAGAATAGCCTTCTCCCTGGACGAGTGCCATTTCTACCTGGAACGCTACGTTTTCAGCGACCTGTCCAGCTATCTGCCTGTTCTGTCGTTCGAAGACATTTGACTGCTTCTGTGAGACTGCTCCAAAAAATATAGAAAGTATCGCCATAGAAAGTCCGAAAAGCAGGAAGAACTCCATAGAGGTCTGTCCCTTAAGCATCAGTTCACCACCGAGATATTAACCTGGCCGTTCCAGGCCACAACGGATACCTTTGAACTTCCGCTGCCATCAGGAAGGCCTCCAGGAGCAGATATGTTAGTATCGAAAACACGGGAGTAGTTGCTCTTCCCTGAACCTCTTCTCAGCGTATAAACTACTGCTCTATCCTGTATGATACGTGCAGCGACCACCCTGTCCGGCAGTTCCATGCGGAAAGTTCTTCTTGACGGCTCTCCCGCCACGCTGACCGTGCTGACTGCTTCATCCAGTCTATCAAGTGATTTCTGGATAGATACTGAAGTAGAGGTCTGCTGGATATTCAGAACTGATTTCTGCGCACTCAGGATGAACGGCGTGGAGACAGCAAGAGCTATGCCCACGACCATCAGGAACTCCACGGAGGACTGTCCCTTTCCTGAGAAAAAGGCCTTTGTCACAGTATACAATACGGGAGACGCTGGGTTAAAATACAACAGGGAGGAAGAGGCCTCTGCCACCTCTCAATGATAACGTCCTTTTTATATGGCGGGAGGCGGAATGTTCATTTATTATGGAGAACGTTCTCTGGTTCGAAAACATTACCGCAGATGATACAGACAAAGTCGGAGGAAAAAGCGCAAATCTTGGAGAGCTGAGCAATGAGGTGGACGTACCTGTTCTGCCAGGCTACGCCACGACGGCAGATGCCTACGATAGCTTTATACATGATACAGATCTGAGAGATAAACTTGAGAGGCTTCTGGACGGTCTTGATACCGATGATGTCAACGATCTTCAGAGGCGTGGCGAACAGATCCGCTCCCATATAAAGGAGGCGGATATGCCCGAAGATCTGAGGGAGAGCTTCGTTGAGGCCTACGAACAGCTTGAAGAGAAACTGGGAGTTGACAACCCGGAAGTAGCTGTTCGTTCATCGGCGACTGCCGAGGATCTGCCAGGATCTTCTTTCGCAGGCCAGCAGGAGACCTATCTGAATGTACAGGGCAAGCAGGATCTGATCAAGAGGATCAAGGACTGCTATGCCTCGCTGTTTACGAACCGTGCTATCAGCTACCGTGAGGACAAAGGCTTCAACCACTTTGATGTGAAGCTGAGCGCAGTGGTCCAGAAGATGGGACGCTCGGATATCGGAGCCGCGGGAGTAATGTTCACACTCGACCCAGACTCAGGTTTCGACAACGTTGTAACGATCAACGGCAGCTACGGCCTGGGAGAGTACGTCGTCCTGGGAGAGGTCAACCCGGACGAGTTCACAGTCTTCAAGGAGAACATAGGCATAATAGAGAAAAAACTTGGCGATAAAGAGATCAAGCTGGTCAGAGACGACGAGAACGATGACAACGATAACAAGGAGGAGAAAGTTCCTCAAGAGGACCGGGAAAAGTTCTGCATAACAGATAACCAGGTGCAGGAACTGGCCAAGTACGCCCTTGAGATTGAGGACCACTACGGAAAGCCAATGGATATCGAATGGGTTTTCGATGGTCAGACCAAGGAACTTTACATTGTCCAGGCAAGGCCTGAGACGGTTCAGGCGGAGAAGGATGAGAACATAATAGAGGACTACAAGCTGGAGGAAGAATCCGAGGTAGTCCTTGAAGGAGAGGCCATCGGCTCGAAGATCGGGAACGGTACGGCACATGTTCTCAACAGTCCGAAGCAGATCGACCAGTTCGAGGAGGGAGAAGTACTTGTAACAGACATGACCGATCCTGACTGGGAGCCGATCATGAAAAAAGCAGGCGCCATTATCACCAACAAGGGAGGCCGTACCTCCCACGCAGCAATTGTCTCCAGGGAACTCGGCGTTCCTGCAGTCATCGGAACAGAGAACGCGACTTCCCAGCTCAAGGACGGACAGGACGTAACAGTTGACTGCTCATCCTCCACAGGAAAGGTGTGGGACGGAGAACTCAACTTCGAGGTAAACGAACATCACCTGGGTGAGATACCGGACACCGAGACCGACGTACAGGTAAACATCGGAGAGCCGAGCGAGGTATTCCATGTCGCCCAGCTACCGGTAGAAGGAGTAGGCCTCGCAAGAGAAGAGTTCATAATATCTTCACATGTAGGTGAACACCCACTGAAGCTTATCGAGGAAGGCCGTGAGGACGAGTACGTTGAGGCCCTTAGAAGTGGTATCGGAAAGATTGGCGCAGCTTTCTATCCTGACCAGGTAGTAGTCCGTCTAAGCGACTTCAAATCAGATGAGTACGCAGAACTGAAAGGCGGGGAGGACTACGAGCCAGATGAGGCGAACCCTATGCTCGGTTTCAGGGGCGCCTCCCGTTACTACGATGAAGAGTTCCAGAAGGCCTTTGAACTGGAATGTAAGGCCCTGCGCCAGGCCATCGACGACCTGGAACTTGACAACCTGACCATCATGGTTCCGTTCTGCCGTACGATCGAGGAAGGGAAGAACGTCCGTGCGAAGATGAAAGAGTACGGCCTGGACGAAGGCGATATAGAGGTCTACGTCATGGCCGAGATCCCGGCAAACATTGTGAGAGCTGAGGATTTCTCGGAGGTCTTCGACGGCTTCAGCATCGGAACCAACGACCTGACACAGCTCACTCTGGGCGTGGACAGGAACTCGGACAAGCTTTCCGAGATCTTTGATGAGAGAGATCCCGCAGTCAAGGAATCTGTCAGGACGCTGATTGAGAAAGCACATAGAAAGGATAGACACGTGGGCATCTGTGGAGACGCACCAAGCACACATGACGGCTATGCAAAATTCCTTGTGGACCAGGGAATAGATGCTATCTCGGTCTCACCAGATGTAGCACTGGAAACCATCCTGAAGGTAGCAGACGCTGAGGAAGAACGTGGAGAAATCGACCACAGCTCAGGCAGCGAGGCCTCCAAATCAGTGGATGTTGATGTCCAGCAGCTTGACTCTCTTTCAGTAGAAGAGATCGGGCAGTCCGCAGGCGAAGTCTACGAGACACTGAACAAGCACGGCAAAGCTACCGCTTCAAAGCTCAAGGAGTACACGGACGACCTTGACTCGGAGAAAGTGATGAATCAGGCCCTTGGATGGCTCGCCAGGGAAGGAAAGATAGAAGTAGAAGTAAAGAAGAACGGTGAAATGAAGTACCGGCTTGAATCCGAGTAAAAAGGCCTTTTACCGGAAACTTATCACTTTTTCTTTTACCTTCTTCCCGTTGTGCTGGACTTCAACAATGTATCTGCCGCCCGGAATTACGTCGGTGTGCGCTCTGTACTCTGCAAGGCCCAGACACTGGTTTACATAGTCCGTAGGCTGCTTTCCGTCTTCTGCCTTCACGTTCAGCAGTATTTCTCCGTCCGATACCTTGTACGTGTAGGAGAGATCGGATTCTGTGTTGTTGATAGGGAACTGTCCTTCAAAAGTAAGTCTTTTCCCGTTAGGATGAACCCCTATGTTCGATGCTTCCTTCCTGTTGTACCTGCACGCCGTCTCCAAATCTGTGAAGTTTATACCTGCTGCGGTTTGATTTCCTAGAAGGATTAACGCTATTCCGATAACGACCAGAGTTCCTGCTGCCCCCCAAAACTTTGACATGGTTACTCTTGGGCAGTAAATTGTTTTAAACTCTTTGGAGTGACAATTCAGGCCTCAGTGGTCGCCTCTAATTGATAGGATTTATTAACATCTACCGGATAATACTTAAACAATGAGCAGGGAGAGTTATCGGCCTGATCTCGGGGAAAGGAGGCGCAGGAAAGACAAGCCTCGGCGTAAACCTTTCTATAGCGTTGAAACAGCTTGGAAACGAAGTAGAGTTGATAGATGCCGATTTCGATGCCTCAAACCTGGGAGTGTACCTGGGGAGATACGATCATCCCGTCAAGTTCCAGGACGTACTCGCAGGAGACTCGGAAGCCGAGTCCGCAATCTTCAGACATCCTACGGGGATCAAAGCAGTAGTCTCCTCCAACAATATCGATAAGACGGAGCCAGACACTGCAAACTTCAAAGACATGATAGACACGGCAGCTGACGAATCAGACTACGTTATAGTAGACGGGCCTCCAGGCCTCAACGACACAGTAGAGACATTGATCGCTGCATGCGACGAGGAGGACTTTTCCCAGTTCTCTTTTGTCCACTCTTTACTTTTCAGGTATCTTTTCCGCCCAGGTAACTACGTCCATCTATATGTGCTTTACCGGTTCTCTTGTTTATAAACTGTTTTCCGAGGGCTTCCTGACCGAGACTTGAGGTAACAGCTTTAAGGATGAGGCTTCCCTATATTCCTGTTATGGGACTTAAACTTTGGATGGTTTTTGAAGCCGTCGCAGCTAGTGAAGATGCTGTTGAAGGCTCTCTTCAGGATCACGTGGAGAAACTTGGGAGAGAGGACGAGGTAGAGATTACTGAGGAGCAGACTGAGGAGGTTTCCAAGGTGGAGAATCCTCACCCTGACCTTGAAGAAGGTTACTCGCAGGTTTCAGAAGTAAGAGCTGACGTGGATAGTTTTACGAAGGCCATCAATCTTGTGCTTCACTACGGACCGACCTATGTTCAGATAGAGGGGCCTGATCAGTACGAGATGGATCTGAAGGAGAGCCAGGAGTCTCTGCAGAAGGTCGCAAACACTATGCAGCAGTACGCCCAGAAAGGCCTGGGAGGAGTACTGGTTTCAAAAACTTCGCAAGAATAGGACTTAGAGGATACTATGAAGAAGTTGCTCGTCGTCTTTGCTGTTCTAGCATTCAGTTTTTCAGCTTCAGCTACCTTGATCCCCCGGCAGAACGTTACCGTGGACCTGGATAACTCCAGGGTGAATGTGAGCATGAGGGTTAAGGATATGACCTCTTCAGGCTTCTACTACACCAGCAGCTATCCCGTGAAGGGGGATGTAGAGGCATCTGTAGGTAACGAGTCACTTGACTGCAATAGCAAGATGCTTCCTCCTGGAAGCTATATCACCTGTGATACCACCAGGGAGAACTTTACCATTCATTTCTCTTACCTGGCTGAAGGCCTTACAAGCCAGCGTAGTGGTGTGAAGATCTTCAGGTATACGCAGAGCATCCAGAGGCCTACAGAAGAGTTCATGTTGCGGGTTTACCTGCCGCGGGGTTCAGGCCTTGTCGACGGCTCAAATGTTTCTCTGCCTGTTATCAGTCCTGATTCAGGCCTTTCCGGTACTGACGGTCGGAGGATCTATGTGGAGTGGGCGAGTTCTCCTGATCTCGGTCAGGCAAGTTTCCAGGCTCTTTACAGGCCTGTATCCGGTGATGCTTCCGGTGATGGTCCTTCACTTATGTGGGTTGTACCTCTTGGCGTATTTGCTTTGTTGATCGGCGGAGGGGTTTTCATCGTCCTGAAGAGCAGAAGGGATATAGAGGAGGCTTACGAGGATCTTTCCGAGGATGAGAAGGATGTGCTGGATATGATCCGTGAGAATGAGAACTCCATGCTTCAGAAAGACATCGTAGATCAGTCAGAGTATTCCAAAGCCAAGATTTCCAGTGTTATCTCAGGCCTTGAGGATAATGGGATAGTTAAGAAGAGTAAGGAGGGCAGGAGCAACAAGGTTTCGATTTCACGGAAGTATACGATCTAGTTGCTTACGCTTATCGGTATGAGTTGTGATACGCCTTTGTAGCTGTGTCTGCACACGCATTTAAGCTGTGAGCTTTTCTTGACTTCTTTTGAAAGGTTTACCTTTACTATACCAGGCTGGAAGCAGGCGATGGCCCCAGAGAAGTTTCTTTTCTGTGCCACCTGTGATTCTATCCTGTCGCAGTAGGTCTGTCCGTTGGAGGCTTTTTTCTTGACGATTTTTGCGGATGTGAAGCCTGCCGTAAGACCTATAAGTGCTATGAGTGCGAGGCCTATGATCTTCCTGGCGTCCAGAACCTGTCTTATTTCAGGCTGTAGCATTTGGTGTTGATTCCTCGTTCATCAGGTTCTTGAGCTGTTTCAGGGGTATGTACTTCCTGTAGGTGCGGTTGCCGTTTATGACTATTGTCGGTCCGCCGGTTACGTTGAAGTCGGATTTGAGTACTTCAAGGACCTTGGAGTTGTCGACTGCCAGGTTGAAGGAGAATATGCTCGTGGAGTTGTCGACTTCCTTCCTGTACTGTGTGAGGACTGCTCCCTGTCGTTTGGAGGCTATGTCTCCATCGAAGAAGAACAGGATCGAGTCCATCTTGGCTCTGCATCTGTCTCTGTACTGATCAATCGTGTTGTAAAGTCTTAGCTGGCTTACGTAGTATCTCCGTCTCAGCAGCTTATATCTTGAGGCCTTGCTTACCCCTTTGCTGGAGAACTGCTCAAGGCTTGTACCTATCTCCGCATTGTTTTCGCCCATCTGAGGTATCTCTTTTCTTACAAGTTCGCAGTAGTTATCGCTGGTGTCTAGGTAGTTCTGGACCGCCATTATGGTCTGGGCGTTTACAGAGGCCTCCGATATTCTGTTGGAGACGTATCCTGTTCTCATGTCGTCCATCTGGAGGCCTGCGAGAAGGCCTATTAACAGGACCATTATGGTGACTGCTGCAGCTTTCATCAGGGATTTCTGAATCAGGTCCATGTTTTCTTACTGCCTACCAGCTCTTTTAAAATAGCAGCCATCCAGAAGAACCCTTTCAGCATGAAGAATAAGAAGAAGTAGAATGCCAGTGAAAGGACGTTTCCGATCTTCATGTCGGATTCGCTGTATGCTATCTTGAGTTCGTAGGCGGAGAAGCCGAGACTCGCTACTAGAGGTATGTATACAACTACGGATATGCCGAGAAGACTTCTGGTAAGTTTTCCGAACTGCGGGAGTGGGTTCTGCAGGCCTGTCGTGGACAACTGTATTCCAAGGTTGAATAGGCCCTGGAACCATCCTATGGCGACTAGCCAGAATCCTATTATGCTTAGGACCGGCAGTACTAGCTGGATAGGTAGCTGGAATCTTCCAAACCAGCCGTATTCCTTGTTGAATATCATGTCTCTTTTTTCGTATGCGTTGCGGATGAATCCGCGTGCCCAGCGGACTCTCTGGCTGTAAAGTTGTTTGAAAGTCTTTGGGAACTCTGTCTGGGCGGATTCCTGGAAGGCCATCTCTATGGATTTTCCGTCCTTTCTTATCCGCCATGCGAGTTCAAGGTCTTCTGTAAGGTTGTCTTCGTCGAAGCCTCCGAGGTTCTTGACCTGTTCTGTGCGGTACATGGAGAAAGCTCCTGGCGTGATGTCCAGTACGTCTATGTGCGACATCAGGTTTCTGTAGAAGTTGGTTAGTGTGTATTCGATTATCTGGAGCTTCTGGAAGAATGTTTCGGTTTCCAGAGGCCTTATAGAGGTTATTACTGCGCCGGTATCGGTGTTTGACTCCATCTTGGCTACTGATTCAATTATGAGCTGGCTGTCGATCTTTGAGTCCGCGTCCTGTACGATCATGTACTCCGAATCTGCGTTCTCCAGTGCTGTGTTGAGGGCTTCTCCTTTACCTCTGTTTTCCGGGTGCTGGATGAGTTTCAGCCTTGGATCCTCCCGGTACTGCTCCGCTTTCTGATAGGTGCTGTCGGATGATCCGTCATCTACAAAGATTATCTCAAGGTTCTCGTACTCTATATCCAGTGCACTTTCCAGCGCCCCTTCTACAACGCCTTCCTCGTTGTACGCCGGCATCAGGATGGAAACTTTTGGCTCTGTCTCAAGCTCCCTTGCTTCCACTTCGTTGATCGGGACATTGTTATACACGTTCATGTAGAACGCGACCATAAAGAGGGATGACCCGATCAGCAACCAGGCAAGCCATACAAGCATAACAATTGAATTATAAGAAGTTACAGATTTAAACTAGTTCTTTTGCAACTCCCTAAGGAAAACCGTCGCATACGTGCCCTTAGGAAGATCAAACTTCACAGTCATCTTGTTTCTGGCCATATTCAGGTCGTCCTCGCCTATATCCCGTATCTCAAAGTTCCTGAAGTCAGCGAACGCTCTGCGGTAGCTTCCTTCGGAACGAAGATCAGGCATCTTCTGAAGCCTGAAGTCCTCCTGGGAAACACCCTCCTCTTCCATGACTTCCGAGATAATATTTTCAGGCCTGTTATCCTTCAGATCGGTCTTGTAACCGACAAGAGGGATTTCGTACTCTTCATCGTACCATTCGTCCTCTACCAGCCTGGAAAGGGCCTTGTTGAAGAGCCAGGACTGATACGCGTGGACGAACAGTTCCTGGAGGCCTCGAGGAAGACGCTTGATAGCTCCCTTGTAGTCTCCAGGGTTCTTTGTCAGGTGGTAAAGCAGTGTTTTCTCGTACCTGAACTTTTCAGGGAATCTTTCTGCTGCTCCTTCGACTTCCCGGGTTTCCCAGAGATCCCGCCTGACCTTTCTGATGCTCTTGTATTCGCTCTCGTAGGGCTTCGCTATATAGGTCCAGACCGCCTCCTCGAACTCTCCTCTGAGTATATGTCTTCCTACCTGGTGTGTGATAGGCCTTGAGCTTCCGAAGCGCTGTTCTCCGAAGTAGTTAGGCATCTTTCCGTCAAGCTGGTCGATTATGCCGAGAGATCTGTTTCTTATGTCTTCCACAGGGAGCTGGAGATCCCTTACCCTTATCTCGAACCTGTTTGCTGAAAGGTTTCCAAGGCCTATGTGGCCGTCCTTTCCAACCACTTCAAGTTCAAACTCATCTGTGAATATCTGTCTTACGTCTTCTTCGTCTACTCCCTGGACCGAGATGTACTGTTCCGTGATCGCTCTCTTGTCCTTGTTTCCCGCGTATCCTATCCTGTCCTTTGAGATGTGAAGCATCTTGGACAGTTTGTCGATCGCGTCCAGAGTTGTCATGTTCTGCTTTCTCAGCTTGACAACCAGGTGATCTCCTTCGCCGGTGTCGTGGGAGGCCAACTCCTTTACTATGAAATCGTCAACCTGCTCCTTGATCTCTCCACGGATACCGGGCTTATCTGAGTAATATGCCCAGTCCATCTCCGTGAAGTCCACGTCCGCGAATTCGTCTTCTTCGATACCTTCGTCTACCTGTTCCTCTTCTTCTGACATTTTATTCCACCTATTCGAGAAGTTTCAAGTCCCTGGTTATACTATCGATTTTGGATTCTTCAGCCGGACCCACTCCTAGAGCAGTCTTTGTACCTGGCTTAACCTCTGTAAGGCCTGCATCCTTCACGATGGCTGCTGGAACATTGTTCCTCTTCGCTCTACGGAACCTTTCCTGCAGATCGCCATCACCCATGTCGAGAACGACCTTCTTCTGTCCTCCAGACTCCCATTCGCCCTGGGCTTCAGAAGAAGCCTTCTTGTACGCCTTCAGAGAGGCGTGACAGGCCTGAGCTATCATTTTACCTGTGGACATGCCTAGATCAGTTCTCAAAACGATGGCCTGTTTGTGTTGGGACACAGTCATAATTTGGTCTCTTATCGTTTAAAATGTGCTTTCCAGCATTCAAAAGTTGTACCTGAAGTATTTAATACCTTTCGGTAACAACGGATGGAGTTTTGGGCGGATTTTTGTATGCCTCCACAGATCCCTGACGGCATCCGCTTCAACAATATCTGCTAATGGGTTTGGGTCCGCCCAGATTCGAACTGGGGATCTTCGCCTCACTCACTCACTCGTGCTTGATATCAGCGCTCCACACGATGCGGCTGTAAGGGCGACGTCATAACCAACTAGACCACGGACCCGTTAAACTACCTGCAACACTACATGAGTGTGTTAATACTTTAAACTCCATGTTTTAAGAGCGTACTTCAAAGGCCTTAACCGACCTCTTTCTCCAGCACAGGATCGTAAACCGTCTCGTTATCCGAGAAGTAAGGATAGTAAACCCGTGATACAGAGGCCTCATCAAGTCTTGAAGCTGCTTCTCCCTCGGAGACCTCGTAGCCAATCAGCGATTCCTCCTCCACAACCTGATCATCGACGCCTACATCGAATATAGACTCGGTTAACTCGTTATCAGCGTTGATAAGGCCTTTATCCTGGAGATCCTGGAGCTTAGAGGCGATCTTGGAGACCTGGAGGCCTGTCTCATCCACAATCTCGCTCTTCGACCTTCCATCGGCGATAAGATCCAGTATCTTCCTGTCCTGGCCTTCAACTTTTGCCTTCTCCGCCTTGACCTGGTCTTTTACGCCGTCGACGAGAATCTTCTTCTCGGAGTTCTCCACAAGGTACAGCGGGTACCAGGCCTCGGAGATACTGTTTCCGAGATCCTGCTTGACCTCGTTGAGAGATCTCTGCGGCTTGAAGGCCTTTATGCTTTCCTTTTCAACGTAGTTCTCGGAAGTCTGTGTCTCTCCGCCGTGCTGGCTATTCCTCTGCCTTACATCCGTCATGACAGGGTAGTCGTTGCCGAGGACGAAGGAAACTCCGGGAGGCAGGGACTTGATCATGTCCTCCACTTCCGAGGTGATGCCTTCGAAGGATTTGGAAATTGCCTTCAGGTCGTTCGGGTTGGTCACCCTCAGAATGAACTGGGTGTTGCACTGGCTCAGCACGTTCTTGTCGATCCTTGCAGGCCTCTGACTGATTACTCCGAGGCCTAACCCGAACTTTCTTCCTTCCGACGCGATCTTTCTGAGTATAGGGTTTGATACGGCCTGGCCGAATCCTTTCTCCGGTACGAAGTTGTGGGCCTCCTCCATCACCATCAGGAACGGAGGAACCATGTCCTTCTTCCTCAGGTCGAACAGTTTCTTCGCCAGCATGTAGGCCGTCATCTCTGCTGCATCCGGTTCGACAGCTTTCAGGTTGATAACGGTTGCCTGACCTGGTTCAAGCAGATCCGTGAGGTCGACAGGGTTCGGGTCGAAGAGGCCTGACTCCTCTAACTGCTCCAGATAGTTCAGGAGATTCCATTTCGCGGTTGAGTCCTCCTGGGAGACCGCATCCTCTATGTCCAGTAAAGTATAGTCCTGATCTTTCTCCTTCAACCGTTTCAATGAGTTATAGAGCACTCCCATCTGCGAGTTGGTTAGAGAGTCCGGGATCAGCGTCATCAGTTCTTTCTTCCCCAGGTTCTTCGAGGAGAACTGGAGAGGCATAGCTTCGGAGTTGATGTCCGTGTTCGGCGAGTACTCCTTCACAGGATAGCCTCTGGCTTCGGGATCGCCGTTCTCCGGGTTAGGCCTTTTTAGGGAGGAGAATTCGCCGTGAGGATCCAGAATCATCACCGGGAAGTCCTGCTCCAGCAACTCTTCTACCAGGACGCCCGTAAGATAGCTGTTATGCGATACAATGCCTCCTGTGCCAGCAACGAAGTTGTGGTGCTCCCTAACGGTTAAATCATAAACGTAGCCAGCGTAATCTTTCTCTTCAATCGAGACTACCTTGTCCCAGTAGAGGTCAGAGCTAGCGAGATCTCTGAATAACTCGCTGTCAAGTTCTTCAGCCATA
>JBDGSM010000081.1:0-5582 GCA_042217545.1 Candidatus Nanohalobium sp.
GACTTCTTCGCGTCAAGCAGCTTCACAATCAACTTCGATATCTCAGGAGTAGGCTACGACCCAGATGCTTTTGTAAACCCTTACTTCAACTTCACACTCAACAAACAGGTAAACCTTGAAATACACGAAATCTCAAAGGATAGAGCCCAGAACCTTACCCGGGAGATGCAGGAACTCAAGAGACAGCTCAACGAATCAAGTCTGCCCACAAATAAAGTGCAGGAAATACTCTCCACCGCTAAAAACAACATCGACCAAGGACAGTACGGAGCAGTACAGGAGAACTTTCAGCAAGCACAAAACACCTACCAGACAGCTACAGAAACCAGAAAAGGACTGAAAAAACTGCAAAACAAGATAGAAGCGGCAGAAACACAAGGCCTCACAGTAAACCAGGCGCGGAGGATGGCAAACCTGGCAGAAGCAGCACTGGAGAGAGGAGCATACCAGACAGCAGCCAATAGATTGGAAGAGGCAAGAAATCTTTACCAGCTTGAAACCAAGGGACAGGTCAACTACATCTACCTGATAACCTCTAACTGGAAAAAGATCACAGCAGCATTAATCCTCCTAAGCATCATAAGCATAATAGCTTACTACAGATACCGATTATACAGCATCGATTCACGTTTAAGAGAACTTGACGAAGAAGAACAGACCATAGAAGAACTGAAAAAAGAAGACCAGAAAAAGGCCTTCGAACAGGGAGAAATGTCGATAGATGAATACGAGGAAGCACTTGAAGATTACAACGAAGATCTAATAGATGTAATAGAGGAAAGAACAGGACTGGAAAGTGAAAAGGCCAATCTTACAAACTTCAGAAAGGAGAAGGCATTAAAACAAGAGAGGAAACAACTGAAAAACATTATACAGAATACCCAGAGAGAATACGTCGAAGGAAATATCGCAGACACAGAAATGTACGAAACCAAAGTTCAAGAACTAACAGAAAAGCTATCCGAAGTAGAGAGCGACCTAGCTGAAATAGAGGCACGAAAACAAAACGAATTCAGCTGGATACCATTCCGGTGATCTCAAAATGAAAAAAACAACAATTCTAATCCTTTTGATAATACTAATCAGTTTCAGTGCATCTGCAGAGAACGGGAACTACACCGAAATAAGTAATCAACTGGGAAATGCTCGAAACGCCATCCAGCAGATGGAAAAAGCAGGAATACCAACAGAAAGAGTAGAAAGCTTACTTAACACTGCAAACACCAGTTTCAAAGCTCAAAAAGGACTTGCACAGCAAGGCGGAGATCCTGACTTTTCTAGAGTACGAGAACTCAGTACAAAAGTAATAGACCTGAAAGGAACTGCCCTAAGAGTTAATGATAGATTAATAGCTCTCCAAAATCGTATAGAAAAACTCGAAAAGACCAATCTAAATCTTACAGAAGTAAAAGCTGCGTACAATAAATTGAACAGGACATTCAACAACCAGAGATTTGAAAAAGCAGAAAAAATGGTCAAACCAGTTTATACAGAAATATCTGAAGCAAGATCAGTGCAGACCCGAGTACAGGCTTTCGCATCCGCACAACAGGAAAACATAATAAGCCTGTACAAAAAGGCATCGAGCTTTGCACAGAAGAACTGGAAAAAAGTCTCTTTAGGAGCCCTACTAGGTGTACTCATCCTCGCATCCGCAGTAAGGGAGATAAATCTATGGCGCCTGGAGAAAAGAAGGGAGAAAAAACTAGGAAAGATAAATGTGATAGAAGATATGATGGAAAAAGCACAAAAAGAGTACTATGTAGAAGGAGAAGGCTCTGAGATCTCATTCGAAACTAGAATGGACAAATTCCAAGAGATGAAAAGAGAGCTAAACCAGGAGGTAAACGAACTTGAAACACACATAGAGAGTAAGCGAGCCCTCCCAGTAATCTCACCAGAGATAAAGGAGAAGAGCGAAGAGTTCCAGGCAGAAGGAGAAGTCATGGAAGAAGCAGGCGAAGTCAAAGGAAGCCTGGAAAGAATCAGCGAAAGAAGAGAACAGGAAGAAGATAAGGAAGATGAAGAAGAGGTTGAGAAAGCCGCGGATGACACTGAAGAGAAATCAGAGCAGATGAAGGAATACGAGGAGACTCTGAACAACGATACAGTCAAAGAAGTCAAAGATCAGATAGAGAAGCTCGAGAACCCGGATTACGAGGCCTTACTAAGAGCGGAAAAGAGAGGGAAGAACAGGAAAACCCTCAAGGAATACCTGAAGGACAATATGCAGATAGAAGTAGAAGAAGTAGAAGAAGTAGAACCGACAGATAAGCAGAGAGAACTGCTCCAGCAGGAAACGGTCAAAGAGGCCAGAGACGAGATCAGAGAGCTAGACAGTCCAGACTACAAAGCCCTACTGAAAGCAGAAAAAGAAGGCAAAGACCGCAAAACACTGAAAGAATACCTGAAAGAACAGATCAGGCTGGAATAGATATTTTTCTAGAACATCCCGCCGCTGTCATCGTTTCCTGAACCGAAGAACTTGTCGTCAGGCCTTACATTTAGACCGACTCCGCCTTCGATGGTCATCGGAGCGATCTTTTCCTCGAAGTTTGATCCACGCATCTTGTAGATCTGGATACCTCTCGAAGACATCTGCTTGTACATTAGGATCACTCCATCCGCGAGGAACTCCGCCTGACCCGACTCCGTGATCTTATCTGGAATGGTCTGGGACTCGGCGACGACGAAAGCAGTTACCCCTATCTCCCTGAACAGGTTGAAAAGCTCCCTGATATAGAGCCTGTAATTCTTCGAATCAGCTCCGAAACCTGCCGAGATAGCTGACAGCGAGTCGACGACCACACGGTCGAACTCCTCCTCATCGTGATCCATATCCCCGAAGATCAGAGGCTTGGTATCGATCTCCAGCTCCCCGCTCTGCTTCCTGAACAAGGCCTCAACGGTACGTGAAACATTGAAAGGATCATATGTCTCGATCACCAGATTCCCATCCTCAAGATGTTCCTCAGGGGTCCATCCGAAGTCCTCCATGTGGCTCTTCAGCGCATCAGGACTTTCCTCGAAGCTCATGTAAAGACATTTCTCGCCCTGAGAAGCAGCGTAGTTCAGTACCTGAAGCGAGAAAATAGACTTACCGGAACCGGGATTACCCGCGATCAGATTAACGTTCTCCTCACGTATACCATCATCAAACAGCTTATCAAGACCGTCAACACCCGTCCTCAGGTAACCCTCTTCCTGATCGGCTGTGATATCCGGATTCTCCCCTTCCTGAGACTCCTCAGATCCCTCACCACCATCATTGAAATCGGACCAGGGATTCTCCTCGGAACCCTCGTCACCCCCGGAATCTCCTTCACTCTTAGAAGCCGGATCATCCTCAGGAGAACCACCCTCTTTATGAACAGCTTGGATATGATCCTTCAGTTCAGACTTGCTATCGAAAGACTCATTGCACTGAGGACAACCAAAGGCCATACATCTAATATATCTGAATCAGAATATAAATCCTTCAGATTCACCTCAACTTCTCACCCCAATAGTAAAACGCTCAAGCAGTTCATCCGAAAGAGTTTATAAGCCGTTGATCATAAAATTTATCTAGAACCACAATGACAGGCATCGCAGGCCTTGAAATAGGACTGGACCTAATACTCATACCGGTCTGGGCTTACGCACTGTACCTGACCGTTGAACTCTCCAACTTCCAGAAATCCAAGGGCAGGTACACCGCAGCGATGCCCTACTTCGTAGGAGCCACAGGCCTCTTCCTCCTGATCAGCCTCATAGACCCTATCACCCAGCTAGGCTTCCCCGGAGCAGCCGCCAACATACTGTTCAGCATGGAAGCCATACAGGCACTTGCAGGCCTGATCCTGTTCAAAGGCATCCACGAAATCTACAAACACAACTACGCCAGCACAGGCTTCCAGGAGGTCGAATAAGACATGGAAACCACGCTACTGATGCAGACACTGGCATCCGTAACACTCGGCATCTTCACACTCAACCTGATATTCGTCTACATGACCTCCAGCTCCTCCCGGAGAGACCTCAAATGGTTCTACCCACTGACACTTTCCTTAGCGATACTCGCCGCTTCCGAATTCATCTTCGCACTGAACCAGGCCTCAAGCGGCGGAGCACTCCCTTGGTTCTCCAGCCTGGAGAACATCCAGGTACTGCAGGACGTACTCTACCTGACGGCAGGAACGTCAACAGTCTTCTTCCTCAAATCCTTCAGATACGGGGAAACGGAGGAGTAAAAAAACATGTCCTCCCTGGAAGACATAGAAAACCTCGAAAGCGGAGAAGTAGTATTTCTCAAACTCAAATCAGACGACCTCAGACAGATCAGCATGGACCTGACCGAAAGAATACTGGAGAACGGAGACCTCGTAATCTACCTATCATTCACAAAACAGGCCTCCAAACTAAAAGACATACTCGAAGACAGGGACGTCAACGTCAAACAGGTACTGTTCTTCGACTGCCTCACCAAATCAATCGGCACAGCACCAGACAGAGCAGAAAACACGGTCTTCTTCCAGCCATCAGGCCTCACAAACATCCAGATGAAACTGGAGGACGCAATAGAAAGCATACCAGAGGACCGCAAAGGATACATCATCCTCGACTCAGTAGACGCAGCCACCACCTACAACGAAGAAAAAACACTGAGAAAATTCATCAAATCAATCACAGCCAAAATGCGGAGCTGGGACGCACAATCAGTCCTCATAGGCCTCGAAGAAGGCATGGACTCAGGAATGGAAGGAGAACTAAAGAAATCAACAGAAGAAACCATGGAAATAGAACTGGATTAAGGCCTCAAATCCCTAACCCTTCCGGCAACATCAATTCTCCCCGAATAATGCAGATAACCAACTAAAACCATCAACAGGACAAAAACCCCAGCAAATACGCTCGAGGACTGTCCTGTGAACAGGCCTGTAGGCCTTGAAGGCCCACCAACCTTCTGAGGCCTCTGCTCATTACCGTGCTCCGAACTTTCATCGTTCTCTCCCTCAGAGCCTTCATCTACAGGCGAATCATCCTCTGGAGGCCTCTCCTCGCTCGGACCATTATTTTCCGTTGTATTATTTTCATCTGACCCTGTCTGGTTTCCAGGTTCATTCTGCGGAAGCTCGAAGCCTGGATCGAATACTACAGGCTCCAGCTCAGGTTTCGGCTCTGCGAAAGCACCGTAAGTCGAGAAATGTTCAACTTCAGCAACTACCGAGTTATTGGACGTGTACTGAGTACCACCTTTATTGACCCAGCGCTCTCCCACAGGCCTCGAATCATCGTAGAAGTATACATTTACATCTCCCTGATCGAAGGCCTCCTTCGAGTACGTGATCGTTACAGTTCCAGTAGTAGCCTTCACATCACCAGACCTGTTGGAGTATTCGGTGCAGGAGCAGAGACTCTGTCAAGCTTCCTCACAGTAACATTAGCATCCGCACTGGAGTTAACGGAAACGGAAGCATCTCCGGCAGAAACCTTCACCATACCGTTAGCGGAGATCTGTTTAGTCCCAACTACCTCTCCCTCACCGATAACCGACTTGATACTCCTCCTGACATCATACTCCCCCGGAGCGATACCTGGAT
>JBDGSM010000081.1:5682-7389 GCA_042217545.1 Candidatus Nanohalobium sp.
ATTAAAACCATCAAAGACCCCTCCCAGCATAATACTCAAAATCCTGAAGCCGCGCAGCCACAGAAAAACCAGCAAAAAATCAGTACAAGGCCTTTAGTTTGTTGTCTGTTGGCTGTTTTGTTCCAGTTGCCAGTACCAGACTGGTTTGATTTCGATCGTTTTTCCCTCTTCTTCAAGCGTTTTCTGGGTGTCTTCTGTCAGTATCAGGCCTTTTTCGAGATCGAAGTTTTTCAGGGCCTCTATCAACCCGTTGATTTCTCTGTTCTTGTTGTTTTGAGTTAGGGATTCTGTTACCTGTACTGCTTTTTCTACTTTGTTACCTTCCTGGATTATGAAATCGCATTCTCTGTCTTCTTCGTAGTAGAAGATCTCTCCGTTTTCCTGTCTTTTGAGCTGTAGGAACACGAGGGTTTCCAGGGCCTGTCCAAGGTTTTGGGAAAAGTTGAATCTGACCGCATTCACCAATCCTGTGTCAATCGGGTAGATTTTCCGCGGGTAACGCATCCTGTTCTTGGTTTTCGGGGTATATCTCTCCAGTTCGAAAAGCAGGAAGGAGTTCTTGGCGTATGAAAGATACTTTTTGACAGTGTTCTTGCTCATGTCGTGTCCAAGCGATTTCAGGTTGTTCTTGGACTGGCTGTAGGTCATCTTGGATGCGAAGTTGTCAATCCGCATCTTGTAGAAATCTTTCAGGCCTTCAATGTTCTCCACCTTGTATCTTTCCACTATATCTCGCCTGAAGATGGTGGAGTAGTATTCCTGGAGGATCTCCTGTTTCAGCTGTTTATCTTTCTCTTTTACTACTTCAGGGAATCCGCCGTACTTCAGGTACTCGTTGAACGCTTTCTTGACCTCTGGTTTCTGGTCGCTGTAGGGAAGTTTATCCAGTTCGTACCCTACCTCTTTCATTTCAAGGAACTCCTTGAAGCTGAACGGGTAAACTGTCTTGTTCAGAGGCCTTCCTCGTAGCTCTGTGGATATTTCGTCTGGCAGGAGTTCTGAGGATGAACCTGTTATAACAAGTTTGATGTCTTTCTCCCTCTCACTTATCCTTCTGACCCATTTCTCCCAGCCAGGGATAGTATGTATCTCATCGAGGAATAGATACAGTCTTTCATCTTCCTCCGGCGTATAGAGTTCACGGTAAGTCTCCAGGAGCTTGGTAAGTTCGTCTCCCTGAACTGGCTGTAGTCTTTCGTCCTCGAAGTTCAGGTACAGGATATTGTCCTCCGGTACTTCAAGTTCATCCATCATCTGGAAGCATAGAAAGGTTTTACCAGCCCTTCTTGAACCTGTGACCGTTAAGATCTTATCGCTTTCAAGATACGACCAGTTGAAGTCTCTCTCCATGTAATCCGGGATTTCAAACTCTTTCCAGTAAATGATCAGATCCTTCAACTTTTCCTTCGTGTCCATACTGTTCAATTAAGAACACGCAAACTTAAAAACTTGTTCAACTCAGAGAACGAAAACCGCTATTTGCGTTCAATAAAAATTCTCAAATTATATGAAGTGCTAGGCCTGCTAAGGCAAGTAGGATTATACCCAACGAGATCTTCAATGTCGTGAATCCTTCATTAAAAGAAGCTAAAATTTCATTCCCCCCACATTCATTATTCTGGATCCAGATCGAATCATGGGCATAGCTATCCACAGCTTGGACCTTCAGAAGGCCAGATTCCTCCGTTTTCAGGCTCAGGTTCAGTT
>JBDGSM010000082.1:0-3774 GCA_042217545.1 Candidatus Nanohalobium sp.
ATGACAGACAAACTAGGAGTCTGGTGTGCTGGAGAGGACTGGTGCCCGGTCTCCGCAACCGCGTCCGTAATCGCAAAGAAATGGCATCCTGTAATCATCCACCGCCTGTTAAAGGTGGGCGACATGGGATTCAATGACCTGAAGAAGGAAGTAGACGGAATTTCAAGCAAAGTTCTCTCGGAAAGCCTGGACGACCTGGAGGAGAAAGGCCTCGTGGAAAGAGAAGTAGTAAGCGGGAAACCTGTCAGGGTAAAGTACTCCCTCACGGAGGAAGGAAAAGCCCTGGAATCGGTGATAGAGGAAATGGCGGACTGGGGCAGAAACAATTTACAGGCAGTCAACAAAGAAGAATCCGTGGTCTGATGAAACTCGAAGGAAAAGTCACATCAGGAAAAAAGGAGGCCCAGAAATTCCTTTCCCTCAAACCGTACAGGAATCGGATAGAGGAAAAAACAGGATTCAGGCCTTTCCCCGGCACATTGAACCTGGAGGTCGACGGAGGAAAACACCGTGAATTCCGGGAAAACCGGGAAGCAAAGAGAATCAAAAGTTTCAGGTATGAGGACACGGACTACGGAGGGCTGAAACTTTATGATGTCAAGATAGAAGGCCTTGAAGCCGCATTACTGGATATAGACCGGGCAGACCACGGAGACAGTATAGCTGAAATCATCGCCCCTGAAAAACTGAGAGCCGAATTGGGCCTTGAGGACGGAGACAGGGTGACATTCAATCTCTGAAGTAGCTGTGCTTGAGGTCAGCAACCTGGAGCTGGGCAGGCACGCTACAGGCCAGCTAAGGGACTACTTCGACGACATAGTATCTGAAGAAGTCTCCAAAGTGACCGAAGTACCCTGGACCCTGGAAAAACTCCTGGAGGACTCACGCGGCGCGATACTCCTGGTAGACGCAACTGACCAGGCATACATGCATGAAGCCGTCGACAAAGTACTCGACGTCGAAATGGACGCAGGAAAACCTGTCCAGAAACTGATACTTGAAAAGCAGAACGAGAGTAAGGAAGCTTTCAAAAGCAGGGCACAGGAAGCAACACGTGAAAACGCAGAAAAACTCGCTGACAAGATAAAAAACTCAGGGAAAGACAGGAACTATGAAGAAATTTGAAACCGCAGGCCTTATAACAGCATCAGTGCTCATAGCACTGACAGCTTACACCCTTTTAATGAATCCTGTAGGCGTCAAAGTCGTCGCCGTCGCATGGACTGCATTCTTCGCAATGACAGTTGGCACTGCATTAAGTTTTTACCATCTCAAATCCACGAAATCAGTGATCTGGGCCTACGGCCTCTCAGGAGGCGCAGCCCTTGCATCAGTGATGTTCTTCATCCTCCCGAAAAGCCTGCAGATGTCAAAGAACTTTGGAATAACAGGCGTACTGACAGGATTTCTCTCAGGTCTTGTACTCCACGCAGTAACCCATGAAATCGAGCACGGTGCAGGAGAAGCTCTCAGCGATCTTCTATCCATAACAGCGCATGCTGCTGCAGCAGGCCTGATAATAGGACGGATTTATTCCGATCTGCCCGGAGTAAGCATAATTCTCGGAGTTTCTATAGTCTCACACAAACTTCCAGCAGGCTACATCATATCCGACAAACTTGAAGGATCTATGGCGAAAGTTATGCAGTTTATCCTCCTGCCTGCAACAGTACTCGGCTCGATGGCTTTACTGGTCTTCAACCTATCGCTGAAGATGCCTGTAAATATCCAGGCCCTTTTCTTCGGATTCTCAGCCGGCATATTCCTGCACCTGGCACTCGACTTCATACCTGAGCCAGAGCCTGAAAGCCATCTGAGAAAGCTTCTGAGCGAGGAAGAAGATCCGCTTCACCACAAGATCGACGACATCAAGTTCCACTGCGTGGCATCAACAGTCCTCGGAGCAGCAGTAGTAACCACCCTGGCATTGATACTCTAAAAACACTCGGGAAACAATTAACCCGTGTGAAGCACATCCGCGACCCACTGCACGGCTACATAGAACTAAGAAAAGAAGAAGTCAAGATACTTGACAGCCCACAGATGCAGAGACTCCGAAGAATCAAACAGAACGGCCTCACAGACCTGGTATACCCGGGCGCAAACCACACAAGATTCGACCACTCCCTCGGAGTAATGCACCTCGCAGGAAAGTTCGCGGAGAACCTGGACCTGGACCAGCAGAGAAAACAGGAACTACGCATCGCAGGCCTTCTACACGACTCAGGACACGGACCATTCTCACATGCCTCAGAAGTAGTAGCAGAACAGAAAGACCTCTCACACGAAGAAATGTCCTGCAGAAAAGTCAGAAAACTTGAAGATACGATACCAGTAGACACAGACAGAATAGAGAAAATCATACACGGAGAACTGGAGATAGGACAGGCAGTAGCCGGAGAAATAGACGCAGACCGGATGGACTACCTCGAAAGAGACGCATACTTCACAGGCGTAGACCACGGCAACATAGACGCCGAGACAATCATCAGAGTAGCAGAAATCGACTCAAGAAGACTCGTATTCAACCATAAAGCAGTAGAAGCCCTGGAAGGCCTTCTAACCGCACGTTTCCACATGATGAAATCGGTCTACACCCACCACGCCTCACAGATCGCCGAAAAAATGCTGCAGAGAAGCCTGGAAAGCTACATCCAGCAGGGCAACAACGCGGAACAGATGATGAAACTGGACGACTACCAGGCCCACAACCAGCTTCTCGAAGCAGAAGGCCCCGCCAAAAAACTTTACAGCAGGATCAAAGACCGCAGACTCTACAAAAGAGCACTTGTATGGGACATAGACGATATATCCCAGAAACAGATGAAGAAACTAGAAGAAACCGAGGCAGAAATCCTTGAAAAAGAAATAGCAGAAGAAGCAGGCCTCCAACATGAGAAAGTCATAGTAGACAAGCCCTGGACACCTGAAATCCAGGAACTCGATATAAAAGTCAAGAAAAACGGTAGCGTCCGCAACATGAAACACTACTCGCCGATACCGGAGGCCTTAACAGAAGCGGAGTGGAGACTGGTAGATATGGCCGTCTACACGCCGGGAAAGAAGAAAGACAAAGTAAGGGACGCTGCTGACACAGTACTAAGGACCAGAATATGAATATCGACATAGAAAAAATGCTAGAGTACTACTCCGAGACGCAAGGCCTTATGCCAGAGTTCCTTGAAAAGTACGGAGAGAAATACAGGGAACAAGGCCACCTCGCCAGGGAACAGCTCTACAGGATCGCCTACGAATCCTCTACAAGAAGCGCATACCACGTCAGGAAAAATTCTGAAGAAAGGTGCAGGAAGGTTACAGAGAACGTTCTGGATCTGGACGATGACTTCTCAAGGATCGCTTTGATCTCCTCACTGAAAGGGTTCAAGGCCCCGACCGCTTCATGTATTCTTGCAGCGCTGGATCCCGAGGAGCATGCGGTGGTCGACACACGTGTCTGGGCCTCGCTGGAAAGACTCGGTTACTTGGAAGGGAGAAAAGAAAGCTTTGATCCGTTCGACTACATAGGAATGATAGATCCGATAAGAGAGATAGCAGAAGAAAAAGGGTACAAAGCCGCAGAGATTGGTTACGCATTATTCGCATACGATTACGATAAGAGAGAAGGAACACTCCACTAAAATGGTTTAAAAGAATTCACTTCGAACCACTTCAACACAGGCCCTTGAAAGGCATTACCAGTTAATGCCTTCTTGCGCGATCGTAGCGTAACACGATGGCGGGATGGTGTAGTGGACTATCATTGGCCGTTTGGGA
>JBDGSM010000009.1:0-9469 GCA_042217545.1 Candidatus Nanohalobium sp.
AGGCCTGCCACCTGTGGATCCTGGGCGGGATCGCCGTTCCTGTCCACGAGCAGGTCGCGGCCGTACCAGTAAAGGTCTTCTCCTGTCACATCGGAGAAGATCCGGTATATCTCCCCCTTTGCTTCTCTTTCGAACTCGTGAAGATCCTGATCCGAGGGATAGGCCAGGTGTAGGCATTCAGTGTCGCCGTGGTAGACAGTGCCTCCGGGAGCAAACCTTCTCGGCGTTCCTTCCTCCGCAAAACCTCTGGTAAGTGTTTCCTCAGGGTGAGTCAACAGTACCTCGGCTTTTTCACCGTTTTCTGCCATCTCCTGTGTCCCGTATTCCAGAGCCGGGATATCAAGCGCAGGTTTCTCCTTGGTCTCGTCGATTTCAAGCCGAGTTACTTCGCCAATACTCATTCTCTGTACACCCATTCTTTACTCGAGTATTTATCTGCAAGGCCTTGTGCACGACTCCTCTCCTCATCCGTTAACTCGCTTTCAGTATAGTTTTCATCTTTGAGAAGGCCTTTTCTTAAGGCCTCGATAGCTTCATCAAAAGAAGCATCCGATTCTTTTTTGACTGAAGTTACACGGTCCTCAAATTTTTCGATCTTCTTGTCAGCAATCTTTTCCTTCCCTGGCGTTAGAACCTGGAACATTTCTTCCGGACTGGTATCGTAGATAAGCGTTCCGCCGATGTAGACGACGCCATCCTCCCTTTTCAGAGTTGCACCCGATATCTTTCCTCCACCGGTTACTATATCATTTATGGGCTCGTGCTCGGCCTCTATACCGATCCTGGATAGACCTTCGGCGATCTCACCACACACAAGTTCGTAGATCCTGTTAACGTCATCGGGGAACTTCTCCTCCTGCGCTACTATACCCCAGGTGATTTCTCCGTCTCTTGTCAGGTAGGTGGTTCCTCCTCCGCCCTGCCGCCTGACTATGTCAAGGCCTCTTTCATTTGCTACTTCTTCATCGATTTCTTCACTTATTTTCTGGCTGTAGCCTATGTTAACGCAGTCCTTTTTCCAGCCGGCTAGGAAAATAACTTTCTCACCCGACTCCCTGACTGATTCCATCAATGCCCTGTTAAGCCCTGTCTTGAAGTAAGGGTCGTACCTGGTGAACGGGATGAAACGGGTCACGGAAGAAGTTTTATACTCCCAGAGTTAAACGGTTACTTATGACACAGCAGGAGGCCTCACATAAGGTTCCCGAAGGAAAAATGGTGAAAATCAAGTTCAGGAACGAGGACGGGACAGTCTACGATGTACAGATCCGGGGCGACTTCTTCATCGAACCGCCGGAAAAACTCCAGGAACTCGAAAACAGGATCGAAGGCATCGACGTAGAGGCCTCCAGAAAAGAGATAACAGAGAAACTGGCAGGCATAGATGCAGATCTGATAGGATTCTCCTCTGAAGACGTGGCAGAGGCCTTCCGAAAAGCTGCAGGTGATGGAGAATGAGTAACTGGCGCTTGATCAACGAAGGAAAACATAGCGAGGCGATGCACCACGCTATAGATGAAACGCTAACTGAAAAGATGGAAAACGACGAGATCAGGCCTACAATACGTTTCTGGTACCGGAAAGGCCCCAGTGTACCGATGGGAAGGTTCCAGGCCTATGAAGACGAAGTTGAGCATGATTACGCTGAGGAAAATGGTATAGAGGTCGTTCGCAGGATTACTGGCGGTGGAGCGATGTTCTGCGAGCCAGGAAATGTTATCACGTACTCGCTTTACCTTCCAAAGGAGAAGGTTCCCGAGGATGTACGGGAGAGTTACGGCAGTCTTGACAGTTTCGCGGTGCAGGCTCTCCAGGAACTTGGTGTGGGTGCGAGTTATGCTCCTCTTAACGATATCGAGCACTCTGAAGGAAAGCTTGGAGGGGCATCACAACTAAGGAAGCAGGATGCGGTGCTTCACCATACTACGATGAGTTATGACCTCGATACGGAGAAGATGCTGAAAGTTCTGAGGATAGGAAAGGAGAAGGTCTCCGATAAAGCGGTCAAGTCCGCGGAGAAAAGGGTTTCAAGGATAAAGGATCATACACAGGTCTCCAGGGAGCAGGTAGTTGAAAAAATGATAGAAGAGTTCTTCCGGGACAGGGAATACGAGGATAAAGGCCTTAAAGATGAGGAACTTGCTGAGGCGGAGAGAAGAGCCGAGGAAAAGTTTTCTACAGAGGAATGGAAAAGAAAATTATAGGAAAATGGTTTTTCAGAGCAGGTACTCGGCTACCTGTTCATCTGTCTCCCAGTCTCCGTCATTGATGGCGGCTTGGACTTTGACGGTTGAGGCAGTCTCTGGTAGTTCTTCGCCCCATCTTTCTTCGAGGTATCCGATCGCGCCCTCTATATCGCCTTCGTAGACTTTCTCACCTGATTCGTACAGGACTGATTCACCTGTCTCGACGTTGATCTGGTAGACCGGTCTGTCGGGATGAACTACCTGTCCGTCCTCCTCCCAGTGCTCCAGGTCGTAAGGCACTGCTGAGTCAGGAACATCCATTTCAAAGAAGTTCAAAAGCTCGTAGCTGTTGTCCTAGGAAATTTCCTCGGTCATACCTGTTCTGTATCCTCCGAAGCTCCAGACCTCGTCAGTATCAGGTACTTCGATCGATGAATTTACGTACTTGACTTCAAGGCCTTCAGGAACTACAGTGTCTGCTTCAGCGACCTTACTGCACTCATTCAGGACTCGCTCCTCTACAGGACTGTCCTCAAGCAGGTCTGGAAGTAATAGTTTTCCGTCATGGACCCAGACAACCTCCTCTGAGCCTTCTCCAAGCTGTAGATTCCTTATAGAGTCGTCCCACTCCATAAGACCTGCTTCTGAGTCCATTTTCATCGGTTCACGTGGTGCGCCGGCATCCCTCCAGGGGCCGAATATAACAGATGTTTCACTTTCCTTACCCTGCATACCGCCGCCGATTCTCTATTCTTCGCTCATACTACCGCCAAAGAACTATTGAAGCCCAAAACTTAAATCTTTTAGCCATCAAGGCGGGCTGAGTGCTTTTCAGATCGGGCCAAACCTGTGGCTAGAGCCGATCTAGACGGCAGCAAAACCTTTAGTTGTCACTCGTGAGTAACAGAATATTTTGTGGTTTCAGTACTTCGGGTTTTTCTCCTCTACGTCTTCCAGAAAGTTTCCATGCCGTGCCATGAGGAAGAAAAGATCGCTTAGCCGGTTGATATAGGCCAGGACCTCTTCACGGATCTCTTCTTTTTCATCAAGCTTTACTACTTTTCTTTCAGCCCTGCGGGCCACGCTCCGGGCCTGGTGAAGATGGGCTGCGGATTTTGTTCCGCCTGCAAGCACGAAGCTGGTCAGTGGCGGACATTCCTCCTGGTAATGATCGCATAGATCCTCCAGCCGTTCAGTATTATCCTCTGAAATTCTGATATCTGGTTCGCGGTTTGCAAGCTCTGCCTGAAGAATATGCAACTCGTTCTGAATCTCCTCGAGCTCTTCTTTCTTGTCTTCAGTATAGCTGCGGCAGAGACCTGTCAGGGAGTTCAGCTCATCGATCGTTCCGTAGGCCTCGATTCTCTCGGAGCTTTTGGAAACCCTTTCGCCCGAGGAGAGATCCGTCCTGCCTCTATCTCCACGTCCCGTGTAAACCATGCAGAAAAAATAGGGTTCCAGGGTTTTGAGCCTTTCGAAATTTAAACCTCGGGAAAAAGTTTCCTGATGTGAAACTCCACGAACACGAGGCCAAGGAAATACTCGAGGAAAACGGCCTCAAGATACCGGAACAGGGCCTTGAAGAGGAAGAAAAGGAGTACGTTCTGAAGGCTCAGATACTTGCCAACAACAGGAAGGAGAAAGGCGGGATAAAATTTGCCAAGGACAGGAAGGAAGCAGAGGCCATTGAACAGGAGATGAAGGGTGGACGCATCGACAGTCAGGAAGTCGAGAAGATACTGGTAGAAGAGCAGATAGATTTCGAAGAAGAATACTACGTATCCTTCATCTACGACACAGACACTAGGAAACCGGCGATGATCTTCTCGAAGGAGGGCGGAACAGGAATTGAAGATGGAGAGGCCTCGAAACTTCCGCTGAAAGATGATTCACAGTTTCGTTTCAGGCAGTTCCTGAAAGAGCAGGGATTCGAGGGAAAGGAGATCGTGGAGCTTGGAACTACGCTGCAGAAGCTGTTCAAGGCCTTTCTCGATGAAGGCGCAAGACTTCTGGAGGTCAACCCGCTGGCGAAGACTGATGACGGCTACGTCGTCCTGGACGCGATGATGGATCTGGACGACGATGCAAGCTATAGGCACGAACGTGATCTGCCTGAGAGATCGGATCTCGGCCGTGACAAGACGGAAAGGGAGCTTAGAGCTGAAAAGATCGACGAGGACGATCACAGGGGTGTGGCAGGGAAGTACACTGAACTTGAAGGCGACATTGGGATGATGCTGGCTGGCGGAGGCGCAAGTCTCACAAATATGGACGCACTGATCGAGTACGGCGGCGAACCTGCGAACTACACGGAGTACGGAGGGAATCCGCCGACAGAAAAAGTATACAGACTCTCAAAAGTTATAATGTCGAAGGATGGCCTGAACGGCCTCTGGCACGTCGGAGGCACGGCTAACAACACGGATATCTACCGGACGATGAAAGGGTTCGTAGAAGCGCTGGAGGAGGAAAAACCGGATTATCCGATAGTTGTACGCAGGGATGGTCCTCACGCGGATGAAGCTTTCGAGCTTCTGAGGCAGAAAAGAGAGGAACTAGGCCTTGATATGAAACTTTTCAGGAACGATAAACCGATGACTGAGTCGGCAAAGGATCTGATGGAGATGGTTAAAGAGTACAAAGGTGACTCAAGGTGACTGCTGGAAAGATCCCGGTCTTTGACATCGGCGACACGCTCTTGCCTTCGCATGAAAAGATAAACAAGAAAGTTCACGAAGAGCTGGAAAAGGAAGGCGTGGAGGATGCTCCGGAGCTGCCGATAAACGAGTATAACATCTACAAGCCTTCAGAAGTCGAGGCCTGGCTCGACAAGCATGACTTGGAGGCGGATGCGGAGAAGCTGAAACAGGCCTACGTTGAATGGGAAAAAGATTTCCTCAGGGAAAACGTGATAGACGAGCTGAAGAAGATAAACAGAGATTTCGGGCCTATCGGCTTTATCAGTGACAACTCGATAGCTGCGAAAAAGTTTTACACAAGATTATTCGAAGAAAAAGGCCTCCAGTACAAGGGCTTCGTGGTTTCCGAGGAGGTGGGTGTTAAAAAACCGGATAAAGAGATATTCGAGGCCTTCGTCGAGGAGAGAAGTGAAGAAGCTCAAAAGTTTGTCTATTTCGGTAATTATGTGGACAGGGATGAGGCTGCCGAGAAAGAGGGCATGTATTTTGTCTGGGACGACAGGTACCATGTCTTCAACTCCAGCTTTGAAGGGCCTACAGTCCATAAACTTAGTTACGAGAGCGTGAGAAAAGCTTTGAATGAGGTCGATTCGAAATGAGTATTTTCATAGACGAGGATACGAAGGTGCTGGTTCAGGGAATCACGGGCAGAGAGGCCAGTGAGAAGGTGCCGGAGATGATCGAGTACGGCACCGACGTCGCTGCGGGCGTAACCCCCGGCAAGGGAGGGCAGGAAGTGGAAGGTGTTCCCGTCTACGACACCGTCCAGGAGGCCTTAGACGAGCACCCGGATATAGATACTTCACTCATCTATGTTCCCCCCTTCGCCGCAAAGGACGCAGTTTTTGAAGCGCTGGAAAATAGTATCAAGACTTTGAACGTGATCACGGAGCGGATTCCGACGAAGGACGCCTGGCAGATTTACGAGAAAGTCCAGGAAAACGGAGCCAGGATGATAGGCCCTACCTCTGTAGGAATAATCTCTCCTGGAAAAGCGAAGTTAGGCCCTATCGGAGGGAACGAACCGGAGAAAGTCTACGAGGAAGGGAGGGTCGGCGTTATCTCCAAGAGTGGAGGTATGACGACAGAGACATCCTGGGTCGTACGCCAGGCCGGCTTTGGAGTTTCTACCGCCGCAGGATTAGGAGGCGACGTTATCGCAGGAACGACGTTTGAAGACGCACTGAAGGCCTTTGAGGAGGATGATCAGACGGAAGCTGTTGTTCTTTTCGGAGAGCTGGGCGGTACCTATGAGGAGAAGGCTGCGGAGCTTCTGGAGAACGGAGAGTTCACGAAGCCACTTATAGCGTATATCACTGGAAAGTTTACAGAATCGATGCCTGAGAAGAAGTACGGTCATGCAGGTGCGATAATCCGTGGCGATAGAGGAAAGCCCTCGCACAAGGAAAAGGCCTTGAAGGATGCTGGAGCGTATGTCGCCAATGTGCATCACGAGATCGGAGAGCTACTGAATGATGTAATGGATTAGATGTGTTCTACCGTAACTGAGTAAAGCTTTGCCCGTCATAACGTCTTCATGAGTACTGCAAACTTTGATGAGATCTTTGGACCTGGAGAGTTCGACAACGAGGAGAACACCTACGAGCGGGAATTCCTTGGAGTGGAAGCAGGAGGGACAAGGAACGTTCTCGATTTCGACACAGTCTGGGAGCATGCCAACAGGCACGGCTACGACGTTACACCTCATCCAAACGGAACTTCAAAGGACCTGCAGATAAACCGCGGAAATATGGATATATACGTGGAGAACTTCCCTGACGGCAGGACCTCGCTGAAGATAGATTTCGACGACAGTATAGATAACTTGGAGGCCTACATGCGGGGTTCCGGCAACAACGGCTCCGTAGACCAGTGGCTGGGCGAGATAATAAGGAGAGAGCAGAAGGCCTACCATGCAGCAACCAGATACCTGCATAACATCCTACCTGGGAAGGCACGTGAAGAAGGTCTTACCGAACGTCAGCTTCTTTCCCGGCAGCTTGACTTCCCTAAAGGAGGTTCGCTGTCCCGGTTCCATGATGAGTACCGTTCCGGCATGCCTTCCGATGTCGCCATGAGTTACGCCGCCGAGTTCGAGGTATGGCCTTTCGAGAAAGATGAGTCCAGGAGATCCGATCTTCCGGGAAAGATGCCGTACAGACAGGAGCTGGAGGATCCGGGTCTAAGGCCTAGAAATGATCTCTACCAGAGAAAATTCCTTGAATCCCTTATCAGGGAAGCCGAAGATGTCCATGGTGTTGAAGACGAATTAAGGGGTAAGTGGATGGATTACGTCGATGTCACTTACAGTTGAGACGTTATCTTACCAGTCAAACTTCTTGGCTTCCTTCGCTATCGAAATGTAAAGATTCTTTGCAGAGCTGTAAATACCGCCGCCTTTTCCTTTAGTGCTTACGATGAACGAAACATTTCCCTGCTGCCCGTAAAGAACAGTTTTGTTCCCTCTATCCAGTTTCTGCGCTTTGAAGCCTTTGATCTCTACATCTGACGTGTTCAGACCTGAAACAGGTTTTTTCTCTGATCCGTTCATTGCCATGACCATTGACTGGATGGTCTCAGGTGCCTCGGAAAGGTTGCTGTCCCTCTCGAAAAGCGATCCTATCTCCTTCCAGGTTGAGGAAAAGTTAAGGTATTCAGGCCTCTCGCTGTCATTGATCATAACGTACTGTGTGCCGGTAGCGTTCTCGACTTCTGCAAGGTTCAGGTCGAGATCCTTGAAAGAAGAAGGTTTCGCCGCCCGCCCGGTCATTCCTGCACAACCGGATCCAATAGCTAGAACCAGAAAAAGGCCTAGAGCAGCTTTCTGGCCGTTCATAAACTCTAATTTGTCGCGAAACACTTAAATAAGGCCTGTCGTCCGGCGAGAAATACGGAACTGTTAAAATCTTCAAGGCCTCAGACAACTGTATGACAGACTGGAAGACGGAGATAGCATCATCTGGAGAGGACGCGGTGATCCGCGGTGAAGACCTTGAAGAGGTCATGGAGATGGATTTCGCGGACGCGATCTGGTTCCTCTTGAAAGGAGAGAAACCTGACGAGAAAGAGTCGGAGATATTCAACACTGTTCTCTCCTCCTCAATCGACCACGGAGTCGGTAATCCTTCTACAGTCTCTGCAAGGACGGTACAGAGCGGGGGAAACGATATGAATACTTCTGTTGCGGCAGGAGTGCTGGCGCTGGGAGATGCGCATGGTGGAGCGATCGAGGAATGCATGGAGATGCTTCAGAGCCAGGATTCGGCAGAGGAGATCGTCGAAAAGCATCTTGAAGAAGGCAAAAACATTCCCGGGATAGGTCACAAGGTCTACAACGACAGGGATCCACGTGCAGAAAAGATATTCCGGAAAGCCGAGGAGCTAGACCTTTCAGGTGAAAACGTTCAGAAGATGGAGGATGTACAGCAGGCCTTCGCAGATGAAAAGGTTTCCCTGGTTATCAACATTGACGGAGCGATCGCTGCGGTCATGTCCGATCTGGGCTGGGATCATCGTCTTGGCAAAGGATTTTTCATAATAGCCAGGACGCCGGGCCTCGTCGCACATGTACATGAGGAGATGGATGAACCTGATTTCAGGAGAGAAGAAGGAGAATATACCGGTAGCTGATTTTTTCCTAAAGTTTTTCCGCGAGGCCTTCGGGAATGTCTTTGTCGCCCTCGTAATCGTCTTCTATCGCCCTGGATTCCAGGGCTTCGGCTACAGGACCCTGCCACGACCGAACCTGTTTCAGCGCCGTTTGATATCTCCACGGTACTGGAACAGCCGATTACAGGTACATCTCCAGCTACTTCGCCAGCACCTTCCAGCACCTCTTCCAGTTCATGCTCGGTTGACGCAAACAGATAAACCAGGTCAGTCGAATCCGAGCAAACCTGCTCTAGCGCGTTTTTACCAGCTGAGAAACTATCATCTTCATTGGACCCTGCACACTCGAAATTCATATTTCAATATTCAATAGAGCAGGAATATATTTTACATCGGCAGCAAGGCCTAAATCTTCTTTTTAATCTCTTCAAGAAGGCCTTTGATCTCTTTAAGCTCTTTGACGACAGTATCTTCCACCTTTGTGCTTCCCTGACTTTTCTTCCCCTTTCTGAGATGCTTGTTGATTATCTCCTCTACTTCCTGCGGATTGTTGATACTGTTAAACCTCATTTCGACGCCACTACCTCCCGCTGTTGATATTTCGATGTTTCCGTAGTCGAACTGGTTTCCGAAGATGCCCTGGCTGAAACTGATGTTCTGAACCTTGTCAAAACCGATCTTCTGAACGCTGCGGGAGAGAACGCCCTGCTTCTTGTATAGGCCTTGATCCGTCACTACAAAGCTTGTATTCTTAACCTGGAGATACGCTCCGATAATTATCAGCAGACCTATCCCGAATACTGAGAAAGGTATCCCGATCAGGACTGCTGGAATTATGCTTTTCATTCTGGGCGAGCCCTTCCAGAGAACTTCCTCCCATTCATCTAGGTTGATCCAGTCAAGCTCTTCTGTCATGTAGACAGGTTTTCCAGGGAAGAGGTGACTTCCTCCCGCTACCAATCAGAGATTGGAAGG